>NC_020908.1:3026500-3338000 GCF_000155735.2 Octadecabacter arcticus 238 | reverse complement strand
GTTAGCGGAAAGCAAACTCTACCGCGAGGTTTGGGGCTGCGATGTCATCGGCATGACCAACATGCCAGAGGCGAAACTGGCGCGGGAGGCGGAACTTTGCTACGCCAGCGTTGCGATGATCACTGATTATGACAGTTGGCACCCCGACCACGGTAGCGTCGACATTTCCGACATCAATTCGACCTTGGGCGCAAATTCAAAAGCGGCGAAATCCATGGTTGTGGATATTGCTGCACGGCTGGGCCAAACGCACGAAGCCTGTCCTCGCGGATGTGATCGCGCGCTGGATTTTGCGATCATGACAGCACCCGAGGCCCGTGATCCAGCTCTTTTAGCCAAACTTGATGCGGTCGCGGGGCGGGTGCTTTGATCCGATTTCTGTTGGCTTTATTGCTGGCAACGCCGCTTGCGGCGCAGGAATATGTTGTCACCGACGGGCCGCTTACAGATGGGGAGTTTTATAGTTTGGTGTCATGTGCCGCCCTGCCTGGGCAGGGGTGCAACGAACCGATCATCCGGTGGGACCCGCCAGTGATCACAGTGACGTTCGCGCCCATTCCTCAGAATTATCCCGTTGATTTAGCAATGGAAATGACGCGTGCGCTGGATACAACAATTACCCAGATCAACGCCGCCGCCCCAGGATTGAGCCTGCGCCGCGTTTCGAACTCTCAACCCGCACACATTTTGCTGTACTTACAGGCGATCCGTGCTGGTGATGCCATTCGCGGTACGGGCTATCCAGAGATGGACGGTATTCCAATCGGGGCCGCACAAATACAGGTGTTCTGGGACGGCGACCAATCCCTGACCGACGCAGCGATTGTGTTTGCTGCCGATATTCCGATTGATCAGGCGGGGCCGATCATGCTTGAAGAACTGACGCAGGCGATGGGCCTGATGACCGACATTCGCAATTCGTATTACGAAACCCGATCCGTGTTTTCCGAAGACAGCAACACCGTCACCAAGCTGGGAGTGCAAGATCGCGCAGCGTTGCGATTTCACTACCCTGCGCGCTAACCGTCCCTCAAGGAGCCAATATGAAAACCCCTGCCAAAACCGTTCGCGACTACATCCGCACCATTCCTGATTTCCCCCACGAAGGGATTATGTTTCGCGATGTGACGACTTTGTTTGCCAATCCACGCGGGTTTCGCATGGCGGTGGATCAGCTGTTGCATCCCTATGCGGGCGAAGACATCGACGTGGTGGTCGGACTTGAAGCGCGCGGATTTATCCTTGGTGGGGCGATTGCGCACCAGTTGGGCAAAGGGTTCGTGCCAATCCGCAAAAAGGGCAAACTGCCCGGTGCCACGATTGAACAGTCCTACACGCTAGAATACGGCGAGGCGGTCATGGAAATTCACAACGACGCGATTGAGGCCGGAGCCAAGGTTCTGGTTGTTGATGACCTGCTGGCCACAGGTGGGACGGCGGCAGCGGGGATCAAACTGCTGGAAAAACTTGGCGGCAACGTCGTGGGCTGCGCCTTTGTTATTGACCTGCCAGAACTGGGCGGTCGTGCAAAACTTGAAAACCTCG
The DNA here is from genome assembly GCF_000155735.2 of Octadecabacter arcticus 238. Taxonomy (GTDB): domain Bacteria; phylum Pseudomonadota; class Alphaproteobacteria; order Rhodobacterales; family Rhodobacteraceae; genus Octadecabacter; species Octadecabacter arcticus. The sequence goes on along the minus strand of NC_020908.1, from coordinate 3,336,455 downwards.
GCATGGACGTGCACGCATTATGTGCATTTGACGGGGCCTAATTCATTTGGCCTAATTCGTCTTGCGTTTGGGCATGAACGGCAAGGGGGCGACGGGTATACCGTCTTCTATCAAATTTTTGGCGTCTGCGAAATTCGCTTCGCCCCAGATTGCGCGTTCTGGGGCGTCGCCATCATGCATTTTGCGGGCTTCATCAGCAAAGCTAGGACCAACATAATCACTGTTGTCTTCAACGTATTTACGCAGCTTTGTCAGTGCTTTCTCTGCACCTGACGTGGGCGTTTTTAAATCGCTCGCGCGGCTTTTGGCAGGAACAGACGGCGACATCATCGCCCGCGTCACAGCCACTGATCCACAGACCGCACAGGACAAATGCCCCCCCAGCGCCAATGCATCAAAGGCGTTTGAAGACTGAAACCAGCTTTCAAACTGGTGGTCTTTGTCACAGCTGAGTGTGTAGCGGATCAAGGGGTCCTCGGTTTGCAAGAGTGGTCAGACGTCAAGAACGTCGACAGATTAGAAAGTAGGGCCGCACAAGCGCAAGGGCAAGGTCGCACAGGCTAGGCTAGGCGGTGTCAGGCTGAAACCGCATGATGATCTGGCTGAGTTCCGCGTCATCCACAAGTGCGGCGGCTTTTTTGCGCGACAGCCACTTGCGATTGCGTTCTTTGTGTTCTGGCCAAGTCCGAAGTACGTTTTTAACCTTGAGTGGATAAACCACAGCAATGCAGGGTAATTCATTCTTGGAGTGGACTTTGTAGTAGCTGAATACACCGATCGGGCGGGGTTCGATTTTGCCACGCACGCCTGCCTCTTCAAAGGCTTCTGTTGCAGCGGCGTCCATCGGAGTTTGCCCGTTCATTGGCCAGCCCTTCGGTACGATCCACCGACCGGAACGTCGCGACGTCACCAGGCAAAATTGCACTTTTTCGTTCTTGATGCGATAGCACAACGCCGCAAATTGCGTGCGCAGGTCCGTTTTGGCCGCGTCACCCAATATAATTTCTTGTTGCAGCAAACTGTTCATGTTTGCGGTTCCGCCTGTTGCCCTTCGCGCGCGTTGGTGCGCACAATTATCTTATGGAATTATCTACCGAAAGTATGAGCCCTTTGCAAAGATTTACAAGGTTTTCGGGCCACTACCTGCTGTTGTGGTTTTTCGCTTTGATGGCATGTCCGCAAGTGGTCCATTCTGAAATTCAGCCTGACACGATTACCGTATTCGCCGCGTCGAGCCTGCGTGATGCGGTGGGTGAAGTGGCGCAGCATTATACGGCAGAAACTGGAACGGACGTGGTTCTGGTATTCGCTGCCACCTCAGCTATCGCGCGTCAGGTCGGGGGCGCAGCACCTGCGGACGTGGCGTTGCTGGCCGATCAAGACTGGGCCGATTGGCTGGTGGCGCAAGGCACTGTTGCGCAGGTAACCGCCTTTGCGGGCAATCAATTGGTGCTGATCGGGCGCGATGATGCACCGATTGCCGACCCGCAAGACATTGAAGCGGCATTGGGCGACGGCGTGCTCGCAATGGCGCAGGTCGATGCGGTTCCGGCGGGGCGCTACGGCAAGGCGGCACTGGTGTCATTGGGCCTATGGAACAGCGTTGCCGCGCGTGTTGTCCAAGCCGCCAACGTGCGCGCAGCACTACGGTTTGTTGAACTTGGAGAGGCCCCTTTGGGCATCGGCTATGCTAGCGATCTGGTGGCGCTGCCCAACCTGACGCAAGTTTATGCGTTTGCACCTGACACGCACCCCGACATCATCTATTCCGCTGCCCAAGTGACACCGAAAAGCGCAGATTTTATGGTATATCTTCAATCCGTTGCGGCGCAAGACAGCCTTGTGCGGTGGGGGTTTTCCCGCTTGGACGTTGCGCCATGACCGACTGGCTCGGCCCCGCCGAATGGACTGCCCTTTGGCTGTCCCTGAAAGTTGCGTTTTGGGCGACGTTGTTCAGCCTGCCGTTCGGATTTGCCGCCGCATACGCTTTGGCGCGGGGATCGTTCTTTGGTCGCCAAGCGTTGAACGTTTTGGTGCATTTGCCGCTGGTCATGCCACCGGTGGTGACGGGTTATCTGCTGTTGCTCGGCTTTGGGCGCACGGGGCCACTGGGCGAAGTGTTTGAACAGCTGTTCGGGATCATTTTCGCGTTCCGCTGGACGGGGGCCGCGCTGGCCGCTGCCGTCATGGGATTCCCGCTTATGGTGCGCGCGATCCGCCTGTCGCTTGAAGCGATTGACCAAGGATTGGAAGAAGCGGCAGGCACTTTGGGCGCATCTCGACTGCGTGTCCTGCGCACGGTCACCCTGCCGCTGGCATGGCCTGGAATTCTGGCTGGTACCGTATTGGGCTTCGCCAAAGGCATGGGCGAATTCGGCGCGACAGTGACGTTCGTATCCAACATTCCGGGACAGACGCAAACGCTGGCGCTGTCCATCGACACGCTGCTCGAAGTGCCGGGTGGGGAACCGCTGGCCCTAAGGTTGGCCATTGTGTCCATCGCCATCGCCGCTGTCGCATTGATCGTGTCTGAACTGCTCGCGCAGCGGGTCACCAGACGGAGGGCTGTGTGATGCTGCGTGTATCCATCGCCAAGGAATTTGACGGTTTTGCATTGGATGTGACGTTGGACGCGCCAGCAGGCGTCACCGCAATTTTTGGCCCGTCAGGGTCGGGGAAAACCAGTGTGATCCGCGCCATTGCGGGCTTGCTGGCGTGTGATCGCGCCGAAGTGTCGTTGGATGGCCGCGACCTGTCCAAGCTGTCACCGCACAAACGCGGTGTCGGCTATGTCTTTCAAGACGCACGGCTTTTTCCGCATATGTCAGTCCTGAAAAACCTGCGATATGGCGGCGTCCACGATGAAGACGCGGTTGTTGCGGTGTTGGGTCTGGGCGCGCTGCTGGATCGGTTTCCCGCCGCGCTTTCGGGGGGTGAAAAACAACGCGTCGCCCTTGGTCGTGCGTTGATGTCAGCACCCAAGGTCCTACTGCTCGACGAACCATTGTCGGCCTTGGATGCGCCGCGTAAGGCCGAAGTGTTGCCATACCTCGAAGCATTGCGCGACCAAACGGCGATCCCGATCCTGTATGTTAGCCATGACATGGGCGAAGTCGCGCGATTGGCCAGCCGGATCGTCGTCTTGAACGAGGGCCGCGTGGTGCTGGAGGGCACCGTCGAGGACGTATTGGCCGACCCTGCGGCGGTGCCATTTTTGGGCGTTCGTGATGCCGGTGCCGTTTTGACGGGCCGTGTTGTTGGCCACGCAACCGACGGTTTGACCAAGATTGAAACTGGCGCTGGCGCGCTTTGGGTGCCGGGGGCGGTGGGGCGTGCAGGTAGCACTGTGCGCGTGCGAGTTCCGGCGCAGGATGTGATCCTGTCACGCTCTGCCCCGACAGATATCAGTGCGTTGAATGTCTTGCCCGTCACCATCGCAGCTTTGGAACGCGGCGCTGGTCCTGGGGTGGCGGTGGCGCTGACTGCGGGCGATGCCCGCCTGTTGGCGCGGGTGACAAAACGGTCGTGTGACGTCATGGGATTGGCCGTTGGCGACCAGATTTTTGCGATCCTGAAGGCCACAGCGATTGCGCCTGCGGATGTTGGTTAGCGGTAGGTCGCGATAAGATCGCCCGGTGCTGGCGTCGCTTCATAGATCGCGCGCGCGATTGCGCGGCTCAGGCATGTTGCAGCTGCTGCGCCAATCGGGGCGTAGGCCGCGTGATCTATGGGTGCGCCGGTCCCTGTCGACACACCAAACACCAAATCACCGTCCAGCGGTGTGTGGGATGGCACAATTGCGCGGGCCATGCCGTCGTGGGCATTCACCGCAAGACGGTGGCATTGCGTTTTGGTCAACGGCGCGTCGGTCGCGACAATGGCGATCGTGGTATTGGCACCGACGGACGCATGCAGCCCCATCGCACGTTCCTTACGGCTTGGGTCCGGCGCAGTGTACCCGCCTGCCGGATCGGGACCGAGCCCGCCGAATTCATTGCCCATTTCAAATGGAGCGGCCCAGAAATGGCGATCCCCGTGGGTCGTGACGCTGCCCAATGCGTTAACCACGACAAGGGCGGCGACGGTCGTGCCGTCCGGCAACACGACGGACGCCGATCCAAGCCCGCCCTTCTGTCGTGCGGCCATCGCACCCGTGCCAGCGCCGACGCTGCCAAGCGCAAAGTCCTGCGTCGCGTTGACCAAGGCCGCGCGACCCAATGCGGGGTAGGGGTTTACGTCCCACGCTTTGTTGCCGCCGTTGATCAGATCAAACACAATGGCCCCAGGGACAATCGGCACAGTGACGTTTCCCACAGCGAACCCACGACCCATATCGCGCAAGCCATCCGCGACGCCGCCACAGGCATCCAGACCAAATGCCGATCCGCCCGACAACACCAAGGCGTCAACCTGTTGCACGGTTTTGTCAGGCGCCAGAAGGTCAGTTTCGCGCGTGCCAGGCCCGCCGCCCATGACGTGGACCGATGCGGTGAAGGGCGCATCCCCCAGCAGAACGGTACTGCCGGATTTTAGCGTGGCGTCTTGCGCATTGCCGACCCGCAGGCCTGTGATGTCGGTGATCAAATTTCGCGGCCCTGTCTTGTAAGTCATTGAATTCCCCTAACCATGCCATGCCGCTACGGTTTTGAGCGTTGAAAAACCGTACAGCGCCTCAAAGCCCTTTTCGCGGCCGTGGCCTGACTTTCCGACGCCGCCGAACGGCAATTCCACGCCGCCGCCTGCGCCGTAGTTGTTGATAAAGACTTGGCCTGACTTCAACGCTTTGGCCAGTCGCATCTGGCGCCCGCCGTCCGCTGTCCAAACGGATGCGACCAGACCGAAATCTGTCGAATTGGCGATGCGCAGGGCGTCGGCTTCGTCGTCAAAGGGGATCAAAACTTGTACCGGTCCGAAAATTTCATCTTGGGCGAGGGGGTGATCCGGTGGCACGTCCGCAAACAATGTTGGGGCCACATAATGTCCGGCGGCGTCGGTCACGATCTGCCCGCGTGCCGCGATGGTGAGGTTGGCACCCTTGGCGAGGAAGCCCAACACGATGTCTTTCTGGCGGGCTGAAATCAAGGGTCCGACGTTGAGGTCGTCCATCGCGGGGCCAACTTTCAAGGCACGGTAGGCAGCGGCCATGCGGTCGCGCACGGTGTCGTAAACGCCGCGCTGCACCAAGATGCGGCTGGAAGCCGAACAGGTTTGGCCAGCATTCTGGATGCCCGCTTTCACCAAGAACGGCAGTGCGCGGTCGAGGTCCGCGTCGTCAAACACAAGCTGCGGGGATTTCCCGCCAAGTTCTAGCGTTACGGGTATGACGTTTTTTGCAGCCGCTGCCTGGATCATTTCGCCCGTGCGGACTGATCCGGTGAACGACATATGCGCTATGCCAGTATGTGACGACAGAGCTGCGCCAGCTTCAGCGCCGAGGCCCGTGACGACGTTTAACGCCCCGGCCGGAAGACCCGCGTCCGTCGCTATTTGCGCAAACGCCAGTGCCGTGAGACAGGCGTCTTCGGCAGGTTTCAAAACGCAAGCATTGCCCATCGCAAGTGCCGCCCCCACCGAGCGCCCGATGATCTGCATTGGGTAGTTCCAAGGGATGATATGGCCCGTGACGCCATGCGGTTCGCGCAGAGTATAAACGGTATATCCAGCCTGATAAGGTATTGTTTCGCCTGTGATTTTATCCGCCGCACCGCCGTAAAATTCAAAATACCGTGCCAGTGCCACGGCATCGGCGCGGGCCTGCGTCAGGGGTTTGCCGACGTCGCGGGATTCCAGCTCCGCAAGCGCATCAACATGTGTCAAAACGACCTGCCCGATGCGGCTTAGGATGCGGCCACGATCCAGCGCCGTCATTGCACCCCATGCACCGTTCAGCGCGGTGTGTGCGGCGGTCACGGCGGCGTCTATATCGGCTGGAGTGCCGCGCGCGATGGAGTTGAGCGGGTCGCCCGTGGAGGGGTCCGTCACAGGGATTGTCGCTTTGGCCGGTGTCCATTTACCACCGATCAGATGGTGGGCGACGGGGATGTCAAAGGGCGTCAGTGGCATGTCAGGCTTCCTCAAAATCAGGCAGCTTGGGGGCGGCGGCCAATAGGGTTTGTGTGTAGGGGTGTTGGGGGTTGTTGAAGACGGATTCAGTTGCGCCCTGTTCGACGATTTGACCGAATTTCATCACCAGAACGCGATCTGTGACGCTGCGCACAACTGTCAGATCATGGCTTATGAACAGATAGGCAAGCGGGCGTTTTCGACATAGGTCCGCAATTAAATCAAGAACTTGTGCGCGAACCGATACGTCCAGTGCTGACACCGCTTCGTCAAAAATGATCAAGTCGGGTTCCACGATCAGGGCGCGCGCGATTGCGATGCGCTGGCGTTGGCCACCAGAAAATTCATGGATGTATTTGGATGCATCAGACGCCGACAAACCGACGTCTTCCAATGCGGCGGCAATGCGTGCTTCTGGGTTGTCGGGGGGGTGATCAAGCAGGTGCCAAGGTTCTGATACCAAACGCGAAACGCGGTGGCGCGGGTTGAAAGACCCGTAGGGATCTTGAAACACCACCTGCATTTTTCGCCGCACGGGCAGGTTGGGTTTCTTGCCCGCAAAGACAGGTGCGCCGTCTAGCGTGATGGTGCCGCCTTGTACGTCTTCAAGACCTAGCAGCGCGCGGGTTAAGGTGGATTTTCCACAGCCGCTTTCGCCGACCAATCCGACCCTTTCACCGCGATCAATTGTAAAGCTGACGTCGTCGAGTGCGCGAAATTTAGGGCGCGGACCGAACAGCGTTTTGCGCCGCGCTGGGTAGTCACGCACGATGTGACTTGCGTGCACAAGCTGTACACAACCTGTATGTACAGGCAGGTCAACTTGATGGCTCGACGCATCAAAGAGCGCGCGGGTGTAAGGGTGGCGCATATTCGCCAAAAGATCGTGCGTCGGCGCGGATTCCACGACGCGGCCTTTTTGCATGACGACGATGTGGTCGGCAACGTCCGCGACCACAGCCAGATCGTGGGTGATCAGCAAAAGCCCCATGTCAAATTCGCGCACGAGGTCTTTGAGAAGCGTCAGAATGTTGGCCTGCGTCGTTACATCCAGCGCCGTTGTCGGTTCATCCGCGATCAGCAGTCTGGGGTGTTTCACGATGGCCATCGCGATGACGACGCGTTGGCGTTGGCCGCCGGATAATTCATGGGGAAACCGCAAAGGTGCAACATCAAGCCCGACGCGTTGCAACATATCGGCGGCGCGTTTGTGCGCCTGTTTCTTGCTCGTATTCTCATGAATGAGGATCGTTTCGGCCACCTGATCGCCGATGGTTTGGACTGGATTGAGCGCGGTCATCGGTTCTTGAAATACCATGCCCATGGTGTTGCCGCGCATTTTGCACAGGTCGGGTTCCGACGTGGTCAGGATATCGGTTCCATCCAGCAGGATTTGCCCTGAGCTGCGCGCACCGCGCGGCAGCAAGCCCATGATCGACAGGGCGGTCATCGATTTGCCCGACCCGCTTTCGCCCGTGATCGCGACGATTTCCCCGCGCTGTAGCTGCAAATCGACGTCGTGCAGAATGTCTGTGGTCCCGATGGTTAATATCAGATCGCGGATGTGAAGCAGGGTCATGTTCTGGCAATCCTGATCCGTGGGTCGAGCCAGTCGCGCAGCCCGTCACCCAGCAGGTTGAGGCCCAGCACCATCAAGACGATCGCCATTCCGGGTATCAGGGCCGTGTGCGGCGCAATTGAGGTGAGCGTTTGCGCGTCTGCCAACATGCGCCCCCAGCTTGCGGTGGGGGGCTGCGCGCCGAGGCCGATGTAGGACAATGCGGCTTCGGCGAGAATGCCGAGGGAAAACTGGATCGTGCCTTGGACGATCATCAGGTTGGTGATGTTGGGCAGGATGTGTTCGATTGAGATGCGCAGGCTGGATTTGCCCGCAACGCGCGCCGCGAGGATGAAATCGCGTTCCCAGATCGGCAGGGCCGCGCCGCGCGACAGCCGCGCAAACACGGGGATGTTGAAAATTCCGATGGCGATGATAGCGTTGATCGCGGAAGGGCCAAAGATGGCAGTGATCAGGATTGCGATCACAAGGCTGGGAAAGGCAAACACGAGGTCGTTGCCGCGCATGATCAGCTCGTCCAGCAGCGATCCGCGCCGCGCGGCGGCCAGAAGGCCAAGCGGGACGCCGATGCAGATGCCGATACCCACCGCGAGGACGGCGACGGCGATAGACGTGCGCGCGCCCAACATGATCATTGAAAGTATATCGCGGCCAAAGTGATCTGTGCCGAGCCAGTTCGCGGCATCAGGTCGATGAAGTTTGTTTGGAATATCAAACGACTGTATGTCGTAGGGCGTATATATAAACGACAGTGCGGCGAGGCCGAGGAAGACCAGCGTTAAGGTTGCTCCTATGGCGATGCTCCGGCTCATGCGCGGCTGCGCAATCGTGGATCAACGACGGCATAGGCCAGATCCACAGCGAAATTCACCACGATGACGACAAAAACCAACAGCATCACCACACTTTCTACAACGATCAAATCGCGGGCAGAAATGGATTGAAAAATCAGGCGACCAAGACCGGGGAGGAAGAAAATTTGTTCGATGATAATGCCGCCGGCCAGAAGGAACGAGAACTGCAATCCAATAATCGTGAGGACTGGGATCAGGGCGTTGCGTACCGCGTGCCGCCATAGGGCCTGGCGGCGGGTCAGCCCCTTGGCGCGGGCGGTGCGAATGTAATCTTCCCCAAGATTATCGAGGAGCGAGGAGCGCATGACACGCGCAAGAATTGCCGCTTGTGGCAGCGCCAATGCGATTGCGGGAAGGGTCAGGGATTTAATCGCGAGCAGGGGCGTGTCCCAGCCGGGAAACCCGCCAGCTGAAAACCAGCGCAGCTTGATCGCGAAGATCAGCACAAGGATCATGGCGAACCAGAAATTCGGGATCGCAACACCAAGTTGCGTCGCGCCCATGATCGACACATCGCCCATGCCACCGCGACGGCTGGCGGCAATTATGCCAGCGGGGAAGGCAATGATCGTGGAGAGGAACAGCGCGTAGATCGCAAGGGGCAGGGAGACCCAAATGCGGTCATTTACCAGTTCGGCAACAGGGGTTTTATAGGTCCATGAGATACCAAAATCGCCCGTCAGCATCCCTGTGACCCAAGTGAAATAGCGCAAGGGTAGCGGGTCGTTGAGGCCCATTTGATCGCGCAGCGCCAACAGCGTGTCAGGGCGGGCATTGACGCCAAGCATGAAGGCCGCGGGATCACCGGGAATGACTTCGATCACTGCAAAAATAACGATGCTAGCTGCGATGAGGCTGAGGGTGAGCGAGAGGAGGCGCGACGCGATGTAGCGGATCATGCGACGTCTGCGCCGCAGATGAGGGCGCGCTGCCCCGTCCTTCGGACTCCCCGAGATATTTTCGAAGCAAAGACGGGGGAGTCAAAGACTGGGGAAGACAACGGGTGTGGGGGGCAAACGCTGTGCCCCCCTTTGGTGCGTATCATTCGGACCAAGTGACGCCGGTGAGGTCCACGGCGGCTGTCGGCTGATTAAGCCAGAGGCCGTTCAGACCCGCCTTTGCGACTGTCGGCACAGCAAGCTGGAACAGGTAGCCGTTGACGTAATCCTCAGAGATTATCGTTTGGGCGTCTGCGAGCAATGCGCTGCGTGTGGCAGGGTCGGTGGTGGCGTTCAGCGTGTCCATCAAAGCCTGAAATTCCGGATTGTCGTATTGGAAGTAATACTTAGGATCAGCGTAGATGCCGATGTCCATCGGTTCGGTGTGGGACACGATCGACAGGCCAAAGTCATTCCCGTTAAAGACCTCTTCGATCCATTGCGCCCATTCGAGATTGCTGATTTCGGCCGTGATCCCGACCTCGCGCAGTTGGCTTGCGATGATTTCACCGCCGCGCCGTGCGTAGGAGGGCGGCGGCAGTTTCAGCGTCGTTGTGAACCCGTCCGCAAAGCCAGCCTCGGCAAGTAATTCACGGGCGCGTTGAGGGTTGTAGGTGCTGTTGGCGATCAGGTCGACGTAGTCGGGGTTGTGCGGCGCAAAGTGCGTGCCGATGGGTGTGCCATAGCCGAACATTGCGCCATCAATGATTGATTGACGGTCGATGGCCAGTGACACGGCTTGGCGCACCAAGACATTATCGAAGGGTGGCATTTTGTTGTTCATCGACAAGATCGTTTCGCCCTCGGTGTTGCCAACGAGGACCTGGAACCGTGGATCAGCCTCAAATTGTGGCAGGTTTTCGGGGGCAGGGAAGCCGACAAAGGCGTCGACGTCTTCGGCCATCACAGCGGCAAACGCGGCTGTGGGGTCGGAGATAAAGCGGAACGTCGCGGTTTCGAGCGCGGCGGGCTGTCCCCAATAGCTCTTATTGCGTGTCAGTTCCAAGCGGTCGCCTTGGACCCAGTCGGTGAAGGTGAACGCGCCGGTGCCAATCGGGTTTGAGGCAATGGTGTCAATGCTTTCTGGCGCAACGATCACGGCGTCACCCCATGCCATGTTGAACAAGATCATGCCGTTGGGTTGGGACAGCGTGACAGCGACCGTCAGCGGATCAACGACAGTGACATCAGCGATATCGGCAAACAGGCCTTTTTGCGCATTGATGCTTTCTTCGCTGCGGGCACGATCAAGTGAGAATTTTACATCTTCGGCATCCATGGTGGTGCCGTCATGGAACGTCACGCCATCGTGGAGCATGAAGGTATAGGTCAGCCCGTCTTCGGAAATGTCCCAGCTTTGTGCGAGGCCCGCGACAACGGATCCGTCGGCCATGAACCGCGTCAGGCCCTCAAACACATTTGAATACAGCACGGAATCAATGGCTTGCGCTGCACCACCCGTGGGGTCAAGGTTCGGTGGTTCCAACTGGATGGCGACAGTGATGCTGGTTTGCGCCGACGCGATGCTGGCCGTCAGAGCAAGCACGCTGGCAGATAGAAGTTTGGTAAAATGGGTCATATCGATTCCTCCTTGATTAGTCTTTTGGCAGTAGCAGTGCGGCCAGACTTCTGACCATAACCTCTACACTCACCATCATATCATCAACCCCGATATATTCATCGGGTTTGTGGGCCAGTTCCAGAATGCCCGGTCCGTAAGCGACACAGTTCTTTAATTTGCCGATCCGGTCGATGTGTTTTTGATCATAGGTGCCGGGGCTGGCAACAAATTGTGCGGGCTTTCCGAGCACTTTTTGAATTTGTCCCGCAATCGTGGCGGCGATCGGTGCGTTGCGGTCGGTCATTGATGGCAACACGTGGTTAAGCTCCGTCAGCGCGTAGTCGAATTTGGCGCGGCTGGATTTGAGGCCGTCAAGAATACCAGTCACCTCATCGCGCACCATATCGAGCGGTTCTTCATCCAAGAAGCGGCGATCAATGACGATGCGGCACGAATCTGGCACGCAGTGTGCGGGCAGGCCGGTGAAATCGTCCGCCTGTTCTTTTTGACCGCCGTGAATCGAATTGATGTTCATCGTCGATTGTCGTGCGCCTTCGGGAACGACAGGCATGTCGGTGCGCCGCAGCGCCATTGCGGGAAACAAATCGGTTTCGAATTTGTTCAAAACAGCGCCCATGTGGCGCACGGCGCAATCGCCAAGAAACGGCATTGATCCATGTGCAATTTCGCCGAATGTTTCAATTTCCGCCCACCAACCGCCGCGATGGCCAAGGCAAACGCGGTCTTTGTTCAGGGGTTCGGGGATGATGACGTGCTGGACTTTCGCTGGATCGAAAAAGCCCTTTTCGGCAAGGTAGGCGACGCCGCCATAGCCGCCGGATTCTTCATCCGCTGTGCCTGAAATCTCAATCGCGCCGTGAAAGTCGGGGTAGGTCTCGATAAATGCTTCAGCCGCGATGATCGATGCTGCAAGTCCGCCTTTCATGTCGCATGCACCGCGTCCGTAGATTTTGCCGTCAATCAGATCGCCGCCGAACGGGTCTTGCGTCCAGCCATTGCCGACCTCGACCACGTCGGTGTGGCTGTTAAAATGCACGCAGTCGCCTTTTTGCGCGCCGTCGCGGCGTGCCACGATATTCCAACGGGGGTATTTTTCACTGTCGCCGGGGGTGTCATGGGCGCGGATCAGTTCGGTTGTGAAGCCGTGTGCGGACAAGCGGCGGTCCAGATAGTCACAAATGTCGCGATAATTATCGCCTGGGGGATTGAGCGTCGGGATGCGGATCAGATCCTGCGTCAAAGCGATCAGGTCATCGCGTTTGTCCGTGATCCGCGCAAGAAGGGGGGCAAGGTCAGTCATGGGGCGAGTATTGGCGAGGGCACGCGGCGCCGCAAGGGGCGAGGTGCATTCGGACAGGGATTAGTGCGCGGGCGGGTCCGGTGCGCGGACATGGCGGTGCAACATGCCTGCCAGATCAATTCGCGCCCGAAGTCGCGCGGCCAGCAGAAAAATTCCCGCAAATTTCCGCTGGATCAAAAGCACATCCATCGGCAAGACAGGCGGTACGAACCCGTCCTCAAACAGCGCAAAGCCATCCCTTTGAAGCTGTTGGGGCAAGTCATCTTGACTGAAATCAATTGCCATTCCATCTTTGATTACGCCAAACGCGCGACGGATCATTTGGGCAATTATGATGCTGTGGGCGTTGCGGGTGGCGGAATCGAATAGCCCGATGTCTTGTGCGGCTTTCAGGATGTCATCCAGATCATCGTCCAACCCCGCGCGGATCAACGCGCGATATTGGTCGGTGACGGCCGGATCAATGGCGCGCACTGCCCCGAAGTCGAGCAGAACGATCTGATGTGTGTCGGTCTGGTACAAATAATTGGCGAAATTGGGGTCGGTTTGCATCAAGCCGAATTCAAACAATTCGCGAAATGTCAGATCCAGAAGGTTGGTGATGATCTGGTCGCGGACAGTTTGGCTGTCGTTTTCTGCATCCTCAATCGGGATGCCAGTCACGTAGTCCATCGCGAGGATTTGTGGCGTGGACCAGTCTGAGTGCCGCGTCGGGACAACGAACTGCGGTGCCGCGCCCAGCAGGGATTGAAACCGCATCAATTGCGCGCCTTCACGGTCATAATCGGTTTCATCGTGCAGTTGTTTGCGCCCTTCTTGCAGGTAGGGCGCCAGTTCAAACCCCTTTGGCAGCAGACCCGACATGCGGATCAGCGCGCCGACGTTGGCCACGTCACTGTCGATGCTGTTGGCCACGCCGGGATACTGGATTTTCATCGCCAGATCGCGCCCGTCTTTCAGCTGGGCGCGATGGACCTGCCCGATTGACGCCGCAGCTATGGGCCGCACATCAAATTTGGTGAACGATTTCAACCACCCGTTGGGCCACTGCGCATTCAAAACCTGTTTAAGCTGCGCGGGGGGCATCGGGTGTGCGTCGTTGCGCAGCCTTGTCATGATCTGTGCCAGTTCCGGCGGTAAAAAATCGCCTGAATCCATCGACACCAGTTGGCCGATTTTCATTGCCGCACCGCGCATTTTCGACAGCTGATCGGTGACGCGGGTGATGTTTTTTGGCGTGAGGAAGAGATCCTTCATCACGGGGCGCTGGCCTTTGCCAAGCTGCGCGGCACCATTCACCACCATGTTTCCCATGACGCCAAACGTCATCGCACCCATATGGCCAAGCCGCGACAGCCGCCCCGACGGAATGACGATTGAGCGATCATCGTCTGGTTTATCGTTCATGTTTGTCACCCATTTGGGTCCCTATTTGTAGGTTTCCCGCCGGTCGCCAAAATCGCGCACCCGCTTGCGCCATGTCTTGTAACTTCCTGCTTTCAGCGTGTCGCGCATCAGGGCTTTGACGTCTTTTTCACCAAGTCCGTATTCCGCCTGAATGGTGGCAAAGCTGACGTGATCGGACAGCGCCATATGCACGATATCGCTGATATGTTCTGGGCTGAGGTCGGATATTTTCTGCATAATGTTCAGTTAGCCCCGCGGTCTGAGCGGTCAAACATTTTCGCCCCGATCAATGGCTTTGAAGAACCGCTGCGCATCGTCGCTGATCGCGGCGCGTTTTTCATCGTCCATGCCGGCGTAGGTTCTATAGGTCATGCCCATGCGCGGATTGCGGTTCAGTTTGGCTGCGTTGCGGTCCATAAAATCCCAGTACAGGTAATTGAACGGGCAGGCGGTCGGGCCGTTCTTGACGGTCGGTTTGTAGCGGCAAGACCCGCAATAATTCGACATCTTGTTGATATATGTCCCGCTGGCAGCATAGGGTTTGCTGCCCATGGTCCCGCCATCGGCGAACAGAACCATGCCTGTGACGTTCGGCAATTCGACCCATTCATAAGCGTCGGCGTAGACTAGCAGGTACCATTCATTGACCGCGTCCGGATCAAGCCCCGCGATCAGGGCAAAGTTCCCCAGCACCATGAGCCGCTGGATATGATGCGCGTAGGCGTTTTGTTTGGTTTCGGTGATGCATTGGCGCATGCAGTTCATTTGCGTATCGGCGGTCCAGTAAAATGCGGGCAGCGGACGTTTGGCATCAAGGAAATTCAACGCCTTATAGTCCGGCATTTTGAGCCAGTAGATCCCGCGCACGTATTCCCGCCAGCCGAGGATTTGTCTGATGAACCCTTCAACCGCGTTCAGCGGCGCGGTGCCGTCATGATACGCAGCTTCAGCGCGTTGGATGCATTCAAGCGGCGCGAGCAGACCGCAGTTCAGGTACAGCCCGATATGACTGTGATACATCCAAGGTTCATCTTGGATCATCGCGTCTTGATAATCCCCGAACAGCGGCAGGCGGTCTGTTAAGAAGGTGTCCAATGCCAGAAACGCCTGCTCGCGCGTTACCGCAAAATGAAACGGCAACAGGTCGCCGAAGTGATCGGCGAACTGTGTCTCCACGAGGGCGATGACATCTTGTGTGATCGCATCTGGGGGCGCGTGATACGTGTCTGGAACGGTCAGCCCTGTGGCGGGTGGTTTGCGGTTTTCAGCATCAAAGTTCCACTGGCCACCAATTGGCCCATCGGGGTCCATCAAAACTGAGTATTTGCGGCGCATGTCGCGGTAGAAATATTCCATTCGCAATTGTTTGCGCCCCTCGGCCCAGGCCGCGAAATCAGCGGGGGAGCAGAGAAAACGGTCATCCTCGCGGATCGTGACCGGAAGGCCGAGCGCGTCTGACCAAAGGGCCATTTCAACCTGTAAACGGTGCTCTGCAGGGGCGGTGACGATCACTTCGGATATGTCGTGCTGGGTTGCCATTCGGGTCACTTCGCCCAGCAACGACCCCGAGTTTTCCGGGTCGTCGTATTTGACGTATTGGACGGGGGTGCCTTGGTTCGACAGCAGCTGCGCGAAATGGCGCATTGCCGAGAACAAGAAGACGATCTTTTTCTTGTGGTGTTTGACGTAGGTGGCCTCTGTGCGGACCTCGCACATTAGCAGTACGTCGCCGTCTGTGGCATCGTTGAGACTGGAAAGCGACATCGTTAACTGGTCGCCAAGGATCAAACGCAGCTTCATGGGTTGGCCCGCCTCCGTCGAAAGGGGTTGCTAGAAGTTCTGTGTATAGGCGCGTGTTTGTCGTTGCTTTTCATGGAGTTTGAGATGGCGTTGTACGGGTTAAAATCAACCACCTAAATTCGCGCGCGTTGCGCTGAAGCAGAACCTTCGTCGTGGCTTTAAATTCTGTGCCAACAGGTTGAAAGCCAATACTTTAGCTGGAAAACGGTAAGCGACGCGGATGTCGCATAGGTTCAGGTTATATTTTGCTTTGGACATAGCATCGAGCCAAATGGGATGGGCGGTCACTGTGACTGAGGTCTTCGCGGACCACGCATGGCGGGGATGCCACCCAAAGCCATGTCGATTACTATCGAAAGTATATGTCGCAGTATCTTATGGATATAAATGGGTGCAGAATGGAGTTTTCCCTAAAACTTTGGATACCATCTTACTATCGAACGGCTGCACTAGTCGTTTTGAGGCACCGAACCGCCACACCTTACGAAATTTCCGGGACATGTGGTCCTGCGTTGGGAATTCCGGAGTTATACTCCTGCGCCTGAATTGACCTGACGATTTTGGGCCTGCGATTCACTTCGTCGCATGGCCAAAGGCGATTCAGTCTGTATTTTGAGTTTATGAGCAAGCAATACAAAACAGTCTCCTTATCCGACGAGCAGCGCATAGCACTTGAAGCGCTTTGCCGCCGCCGCAAAGTTGACGCCCTTGTTTGGAAACGGGCGCGCGCGTTTCTTCTTTTGGACGCAGGAGAAGACGCCGGAACGGCTTGACGGATTTTGGATATTGGCCCGACAGTTTTGACGGAGTGGCGATTTGCCTTTGCCGGTGCGGGACTATCGTTTTTCGGTCTGAAGGACTACAGCCAGCGTCAGGTGTATAGGTTCAGGTGTTTTGAGACTCACACGACTTTGGCCTGAGTGATTCGAATTTACTTTCCACAAACGGGATTAAAGCCACCGGCTTCCAGCCGGTCCGCTTTAGCGTAATGTACTATAATCTTCCCTCTCATTTTTAAGACCCCGCGAAGCGGTAAGGGTCTTAAAAATGAGAGGGAAGATTATGATCTATTCCACAGGAAGCCATACCAAATTTTATCACCGGTTTCACGTCGTCTGGACAACAAAATACCGATACAAAGTTATGCGCGGTGAAATGCGTGAGCGTATCCGTGAAATCATTATCCAAACATGCCAAGAACTTGGCGTGCATATTGAGAAGGGCGTATTGTCGACCGATCACGTCCACATGTTCATATCGGTCCCGCCTCAGATAGCATTGTCAAAGGTGATGATGCGGATCAAGGGACGCTCGTCTTATAAGATACAGCGCGAGTTTCCCGAACTGCGCAAACGGTACTGGGGCCAGCGGTTTTGGGCTCGCGGATTTTTCTCAACAACCAGCGGCAATGTCACTGACGCTGTCATACTTCAGTATCTTGAATTACATTCAAAAAGGGAACCTACCGGCGTCAGCCGGTAGTCGTTCAGTCCATTGGTGTCTTGCCTTTCAAGGCATGATGAGGCCTGAATGTGTTGTATTTATTGACGGCTTTTCGAAGTTCAAACCGCATCGCTCCTATGCTGTCGGCAATGAGATCACGACATGCATAGAACTCTTCGCGGAAGGTGCGGTTACCGCGCTCGACACCACCGTTGTATTTTGGCCTTGCTGGCGGCAGCACAATGAGCGGGATCTCCATCTGTTCGCACGCTGTCTCAAAATCGGCCATAAACTCAGACCCGCCATCGACTTGAATTGAGATGATCTTATAGGGAGCTATTTCCACGAGTTCTTGCAAAAACCGTTTGGCAGAGCGTGCCGTGGCATTCGAATAAACTTGCGCGTGGATATGCTTGCTACACCTCTCCCAGGCTTGAAAGTGTTTGCACGTGACGCCGTTCTTCGTGGCAGTCATATGATCGATCTGCACACGCTCGCCAACCACAATATCTTTGTAATCCCTATATTTCCATCCCTTGGCATGCCCCTTGGAAAAATTACGCTTGCGCTTTTGGGGCGCAGATCTTGATCGTGTGATCAGGCCTTTTTTCCTTAGAAAGCTCAAAATGCGCCCCACGGTGCTATCGCTCATGGTTTGCTTTTTGTCGCGACGCAAGATGGCCCCTATTTTCTCCTTACCGTAGGTTTCATTGTCGCGGCGGGCCTCAAGCACCAATTGCTTTTCTGCCTCGCCCCACTGTGACTTGTTGCAGCGTTTGGGAGCCTTTGAAGGCGGTATGATTGCCTGCGCCAAAACCTTCAAAATACGCTTGTGACGGTAATATGTCGCGCGCGAGATGCCGACGAATTCAGCGCACTTTGATAGAGAAACGCCCTCTGTACGTAAGTCGTCCCATTGCCGAACCTGACCTTCGTATTTGATACGGTACACGTCCAAACATTCTTGTGTCCGCGCCCAAGCATAAAGTTTATAAACGTTCTTGTGCAGTCCGATGATTTGCATATTGGCCTCGTGAGCTGGTTTCTTTCAATTCTCAGTCTCCGAGGTCGCCTAAATCTTGGCAACAAAATTTTGTCTCACATCTATCTGAACTTATTCACAGGGTCATTTGTCCGTCGTGCAAGAGCAGGCGGTGAGAGCCCATTTCACTGCGCAGCCTGCCCGCAATGCCGATGAGGTCTGTGCCTATGTTCTAGCCGAGTGCGACCAAAACTACAGCACGTCGGGAGCCGCCAAGCTGATGCGCCGCCTGGGGTTCGCGTATAAGAAACCACAATTGCTGCCTGCACAGGCCGATGAAGCCAAGCAGGCTGCGTTTATTGCCAAATATGAGGCCCTGATGAACGGGTTGGCCGCAGATGAGATGGTTGTCTTTTCGGACGCTGTCCACCCCGAACACCAGAGCCGCCCCGCCCATGGTTGGTTCCCCAAGGGACAAAAGACGGCCCTGAAGGCGACATCAGGGCGCAAGCGGCTCAACATTCAGGGCGCGCTTGACCTTGAGACTTTCCAGTTCACCTTTGTGGAAGGCGAGAAGATCAATGCCCAGACAACCCGACAGATGCTGGAAAAGTTGGAACGCAACAACCAAACCAAGACGGCCATCCACGTCTTTGTCGACAATGCCCGCTATCATCATGCCAAGATACTACAGCCATGGCTGGACAGCCCAGAACGTCGGGTGAAGTTGCATTTCTTGCCAGCATATGCCCCGCACCTCAACCCGATCGAGCGTCTTTGGGGTGTTATGCACAAATGGGTCACCCACAATCGGCACTATGCAACGTTCAACCAATTCACAGAGGCCATTTTCGACTTCTTCCGCAAGACCCTGCCAGAAAAATGGCCAGAGTCCCGCGACACCGTCACCGACAACTTCCGCGTCATATCGCTCAAGGAATACAAAGTGATTTGAGGGGAAAACCTCAGGTCAATTCAGGCGCGGGAGCATAACTCCCAAGCACCCCAGCCGATAACGGGTTTGTCAGTTTTGATGTGAGTCTCCTTGGCCATTAGGCGCATGAATTTTCTGTTGTGGTCTGAATTTCGTGGCGCTGTGACGATTTCTCTGAATCATTGGTGGAATGGACCAAGTTACTGCTCTTGAACAACTCCTCGCCACGGCTCTGCGCAGGATCGCCGAGTTGGAAGCCGCGTTGGCGAGCATGGCGCAAGAGAATGCGGATCTGCGGCGTCAGTTGGCCAAGAACAGCAGTAATAGCAGCAAGCCGCCTTCGAGTGATGGGTTGAAGAAGCCGGTACCGCGTAGCCTGCGTGGTAAGTCCGGTAAGAAAAGTGGTGGCCAAGTTGGCCACCGAGGCGACACCCTACGTCAGACAGCAACGCCTGACTTTGTGGAGCGACATGAGGCTGAGGCCTGTGGCACCTGTCAGCATGGCTTGACGGCTGGGATGATCAAGGCGGTGGAGAGGCGTCAGGTTTATGACATACCGGTGCCGCGTCTGGAGGTCACAGAGCATCAGGCAGCGATTTATTGTTGTGGCCATTGCCGAGCCACGACGACAGCCACCTTTCCCGATGGCGTGAATGCACACGTGCAATACGGTAAGCGCATTCGGGCGGCGGCGGTCTACTGCAATGTTCAGCAGCTGATCCCCGAGGATCGGGTCTGCCAACTCCTGCGTGATTTGTTTGGTGCCACCAGCCTATGCGCGGCCAGCGTGACCAACTGGGTGAACGGCACAGCGCGTACCTTGGGTGGCGTCGTCGAACACATTCTGGCCCGGCTCAATGAAGGCGGCGTTCGGCATCTGGATGAGACCGGACTTCGTGTTGATGGTAAGCTGCACTGGCTGCACTCAATCAGCGATCTCGCCTTCACGCATTATCGCATCAGCGCCAAGCGCGGTGCTGTTCCATCCTTCCTGACCGGCGGGACAATTGTTCATGACCACTGGAAGTCCTATTACGCCCATATGAGTGGGGTGGACGCGCACGCCCTGTGCGGGGCGCATCATTTACGGGAACTCAAGGCCATCGAAGAAATCGAAAAGGAGCCGTGGGCGTGCGCGATGAGCGTGCTGCTCAACAGCGCCAATCAGCTCAAGTGCGCGGCTCAGGGGCGAGGCGAGACCGAACTCCCCACGTCGGTTCACCACGGCATCCTCACCAAATACATGGCGATCCTCACCGAGGGCCTCGCCTTCCATGAGCGACAAGACCCACTGGCTAGACGCACTGGTGCGCGAGGCCGAAAAGCCAGGCGGCCAGGCCATAACCTTCTGGTCCGCTTGCGCGACTACCGTGATGACGTCCTAAGGTTCCTTACGGACTTCACAGTTCCCTTCACCAACAATCAGGCCGAACGGGACCTGCGCATGATGAAGTTGCGCATGAAAATCTCGGGAACTTTCCGCACCCTCGAGGGCGCGCAGGTCTTCGCTGACATCAGATCCGTCATCTCGACGGTCAGAAAACACGGGGGCAATATCCTCGAAACACTCACCCTATCACCACAACAGATCATCGCTCGGCTCTAACGTCGCAAGGGCAACACAAAACCCGATATCCGATGGGGTCCTTGGGAGTTACCTCTATTTAAACAAAAGAGCCCCCAATCGGGGGCTCTCTCAGTTTCATAGGCGCGAAAACAGAACGGGTTTGCCGTCGTACTTCCTCTCCAGCCATGCCGTGACAAACGCCACGGCGCCACCCGCTGGGGTGGTCAGAAGTGCGAGCGGTATACTGCCTCAGAAATTGGGTGCGCTTTGTGAGCAGCGGACATTCGCACGACGAAATTGAATGGCCATAAAGTCCGCAAAGCCGCCCTTCACTCCGTTGCGGGTTCTGGCGCGGATACGCCATCCGTTGATGGATTGTTTGCACCTTGTGTGACCAGTGCGCCGTCTTGCCATTCGCCGTCTGCGACTTGACCGGAGGCGGCGTAGGTCATGGTGCCGTCGCCTTGGCGTCGACCTGAGCGGAATTCACCGGAGTAGACGTCGCCATTGGTGTAGGTCGCGACGCCGAGGCCTGAGATTTCGCCGATGGACCATCGGCCTTCGTAGGTGAATCCATCAGCCATCGTGATTTTTCCGGCCCCGTCGCGTTGGCCGTTGGCAAAATCGCCTTCATAGATTGTGCCATCGGCGTAGGTCGCAGTGCCGAACCCGCTGCGCTGTCCGTCGTCCCAAGCGCCGACATAGGTGTAACCGTCAACGTAGCGCATCGTGCCCATGCCGTGGTTTTTCGCGTTGAGGAAATCGCCCTCATAGACGAGGCCATTGGCGTAGGTTGCGATACCGGTCCCGTTGATTACGCCAGCCTCCCAGCCGCCTTCATAGGTGGAGCCATCGGGGTAGGTGATCTTGCCAGTGCCATCGGCGAGGTCGCCCACGAAGCTGCCAACATAGATGGACCCGTCCGGATAAGTGACTTCGCCGGTGCCCTCATTCTTGCCGTTGACCCATTCGCCTGTGTAGCGGTAGCCGTCTACGCCGGTGAATATGCCGTTACCGTTGCGCAGATCATTCATAAAGCCGCCCACATAAACGTCACCGTTCGCGAAAGTAACTGTGCCGACGCCTTGGCGTTGGCCTGCCACGAGGTCGCCCTCATAGATATCGCCGTTGGGTTGGATCAATTGGCCTGTGCCCTCAATCTGGCCAGCGGCCCATGTGCCTTCATAAACCAGACCGTCGGGCATGGTCAGGGTTCCCACGCCTTGGCGTTCGCCGCTGACCAGAGTGCCATTGTACAGCGCGCCGTCGGGGTAGGTGATAGACCCTTCGCCCTCTTTGACGCCATTGACCCACGGGCCAGCGTAGATGTAGCCGCCTGGGCTGGTCATAGTGCCTTGGCCGTGGTGCATGGCATTTCGAAAGTCGCCCTCATAGACGACGCCATTGGCGTAGCGCGCGATGCCGCGTCCGGTGATTTTACCATCAAGCCAGTCACCCTCATAGGTGCCGCCATCGGCAAAATTGATAACGCCGAAGCCTTCGGGCTTTCCGGCGGCGAATTGACCCTCATACAGCGATCCGTTGGGGAATCGCGCCGTGCCATTGCCGCGAATTTCGCCTTCAAACCATTCGCCGTCGTACTGGTACCCGTTCGGCAGACTGTATGTGCCTTGTCCGTGCTGCAAGCCACCCAAGAACTGGCCTTCATAGATGCCGCCGTCGTCGTATTGTTTGGTTTGAACCGATTGCGCCAAAGCAGGTGTTGCCATCAAGAGGGCGGCGATTAGGTAGGACGTAAAGCGCATCATTTCAAACATCTTTCATGCGGAATTTGAGACAGGATAGGGGGAAGGGCGCGCCGTGACAACTGTGGTTCTATGTGGCTTTTTCGTCTTCGGCTTCC
Source organism: Octadecabacter arcticus 238 (assembly GCF_000155735.2). GTDB lineage: Bacteria > Pseudomonadota > Alphaproteobacteria > Rhodobacterales > Rhodobacteraceae > Octadecabacter > Octadecabacter arcticus. Next base: position 3,314,142 of record NC_020908.1, on the reverse strand, counting down.
CCTTGCCGGTTTGTGCGATTATGTGGGGGTAAGAGCGATGAAAGGTGATCCTATGAGCGACCGTTTCCGGCTGACGATGGCGCAACTGAACCCCACTGTTGGCGACATTGCAGGCAATGCCGAAAAGGCGCGCGTTGCTTGGGAGCAGGGGCGCGCGGCGGGGGCCGATATGGTCATGTTGCCGGAGATGTTTCTGGTCGGTTACCAGACGCAAGATTTGATCATGAAGCCCGCATTTGAACGCGATGCTGCGGCACAGTTGGCGCAGTTGGCTGCGGCCTGTGCGGATGGTCCGATGCTGGGGATTGGCGGGCCGCTGCGCGAGGGCGACAAGCTGCGCAATGCGTATTTTGTGCTGAAGGCCGGTAAGATTATTTCCACCACGCGCAAATTTTTCCTGCCCAATTTCAATGTCTTCGACGAGGTCCGTCTGTTCAGTCGCGCAGATATGCAGGGGCCATTTAGCACCGGCGGAGACGCAGGGTCGTTGCGGATTGGCACGCCGATTTGCGAGGACGCATGGTATCCGGACGTGTGCGAGGCGATGGTTGAAAGCGGTGCGGAGATGTTGCTGGTGCCAAACGGCAGCCCGTACTTTCGCGACAAATTCAGCGTGCGTTTGAACCAGATGGTTGCGCGGGTGACGGAATGCGATGTGCCGCTGGTCTATTTGAACATGGTTGGCGGACAAGACGATCAGGTGTTTGACGGGGGATCGTTTGTGTTGAACCGCCACGGCGCGCTGGCTGTGCAGATGCCATGGTTCGAGGAGGCTGTTGCCCATGTCGATTTCGTGCGCACCGATGCGGGTTGGGTCGCCGAGGATGGCGACAAAAATCTTGAACCGGACACGATGGAAACCGATTACGCGGCGATGGTGATGGCGCTGCGCGACTATATGGCGAAGACCGGATTTAAAAAGGTGTTGCTGGGCCTGTCCGGCGGTGTAGATTCGGCGATTGTTGCTGCGATTGCGGCGGATGCGTTGGGGCCGGACAATGTGCGCTGCGTGATGATGCCGTCTGAATATACGTCGGATGCGTCTTTGGATGACGCCAAGGCTGCGGCTGCGGCGCTGGGTGTGCGGTATGACGTTGTGGCGATCGGTGCGACCCGTGCGGCGGTGACGCAGACATTGGCACCGCTGTTTGCGGGACTGGACGACGGGCTGACCGAAGAAAATATCCAGTCGCGTATTCGTGGGCTGTTGTTGATGGCGCAGTCCAACAAGTTTGGTGAAATGCTGCTGACGACAGGCAACAAATCAGAGGTCGCCGTGGGCTATGCCACGATCTATGGCGATATGGCGGGTGGATATAACCCTATCAAAGACCTTTATAAGACGCGGGTCTTCGATATTTGCCGCTGGCGGAATGCCAATCATCGCCCATGGATGAACGCCCCCGCCGGTGAAATGATTCCTGTGGCGATCATCGACAAACCGCCAAGTGCGGAATTGCGCGATGACCAGAAAGACAGTGACAGCCTGCCGGAATATGACGTGTTAGATGGCATTTTAACGCTGTTGGTGGATGATGACGCCAGCGTCGCGGACTGCGTCGCGGCAGGCTATGATCGCGCTGTGGTCAAAAAGATCGAACATTTGCTTTATATCAGTGAATACAAACGGTTCCAGTCTGCACCGGGGCCACGTTTGTCGATGAAAGCATTTTGGCTGGATCGCAGGTATCCGATTGTGAACCGCTGGCGGGATGACACCTGACGCAAGTGCGGCTTTAGTCCATCTCATTACACCTACGCCAGCGGTCGTGAGGGGGATGGTCCGGTGACAGGACTTTCGGCGCAAAAAGCACGGCTGAGCCTTTATATCATGCTGTGGTATAAGGATTCTGGGTCAATTTTGGATCGGTTTGACAAGTACAAAAAGGCGAAGGCGTGTTTTTATATCAACACGTTGGCCGATGTGGATATCGCCGTGGTTGAAGAAAATGTGCGTGCTGGCTTGGACGATCTGGCGGCGCGTTGGCCCGTAAAAGCCAGCTGACGCCGTAGGAAATATGGACATTCCGGCCACGCTGTGAAAAGCCTGACGCAACCTTTCATACCGGACAGTATCTCCATGACAACGACCCGTTTCGCCCCGTCCCCCACAGGCTATTTGCACATTGGTAACCTGCGGGCGGCGTTGTTTAACCACGCGATTGCACGGCGCGCCGGTGGCACGTTTATTTTGCGGATCGACGACACTGATCCTGAACGCTCAAAACAGGAATATGTCGACGGTATCATGTCAGACCTGACGTGGTTGGGGATTTCGTGGGACCAGATTGAATATCAATCCAAACGTATGGACCGCTATGACGCGGCGCGCGATGCGTTGATCGCGTCGGGTCGGTTGTATGAATGTTTCGAGACACCGGTTGAGCTGGATCTGAAGCGTAAAAAGCAGCTTAATATGGGTAAACCGCCGGTTTATGACCGCGCTGCGTTGAATTTAACCGCCGATCAGATCGCGGCTTACCGCGCTGAGGGGCGCACAGGGCATTGGCGTTTCAAGCTCGACCAGAAGCGCATCGAATGGGTTGATGGTATCTTGGGCGCGATTTCGATTGATGCCGCGTCGGTGTCTGACCCTGTGTTGATCCGTGGCGACGGGCAGTATTTGTACACGCTGGCATCTGTTGTCGATGACACGGAGATGCAGGTCACGGATGTAGTGCGCGGGTCGGACCACGTGACGAACACGGCGACGCAAATCCAGATGATTCAAGCGCTGGGCGGCACTGTTCCGACGTTCGCGCACCACTCCCTTTTGACGGGGCCGCAGGGTGAGGCGCTTTCCAAACGTCTTGGCACATTGGCTTTGCGTGATTTGCGCAAAAACGGCATTGCGCCGATGGCGATCCTGTCGCTGATGGCACGATTGGGGTCGTCTGATCCTGTTGAATTGCGCGAAACCATTGGCGAGGTTGTGGCAGGTTTCGAGATGTCAAAATTCGGATCCGCCCCGACGAAATTTGATGCCGATGATCTGGGTCCATTGACCGCCCGTTGGTTGGCGGCGCGGCCATATTCTGCAGTTGCCGATGCGGTTGCAGCGTTAGGTGTGCCTGAAGACTTGGGTGAGCGGTTCTGGAATGTCGTGCGTGAAAACATCGCATCGTTGGATCAAATGGGCGACTGGTGGGCTGTGTTTCGCGATGGTGCCGCGCCGCAGATAGCCGATGAGGACGCGGAATTTATCCCGCAGGCCCTAGCTCTTTTGGGGGAGCCGCCCTACGCCGATGATACTTGGGGCACGTGGACAGCGGCCGTTAAGCACGCGACGGGCCGCAAGGGTAAGGGGCTGTTTATGCCTTTGCGCCATGCCGTCACAGGCGCGACGCGCGGTCCGGAAATGGCGGACGTGATGCCGCTGTTGCAGACAAAACCTAAAGCGTAATGGCGACGCGCGCCGAAAACGCACATGCAAAATTCCTGAGCGGATCATTGATGCGCCACATCTCGGTGATGGCGTTCACGTCGTCGGTGGGGTTGATGGCGGTGTTCATGGTCGATTTCATCGACATGATTTTCATCTCAATGCTCGGCAAGGCGGAATTGGCGGCGGCGGTCGGATATGCGGGCGCAATTTTGTTTTTCACATCATCCTTTGGCATCGGCATGTCGATCGCGGGGGGCGCGTTGGTCGCGCGATCCTTGGGTGAGGGTGACACGGTTTTGGCCCAGCGGCGTGCGACAAATGTGCTGATCTTTGGCGCCGTGTTCGGCGCGATTTTTGCCGGCGTCGTCTGGTTCAATCTGGACCCGATTGTCGGCTTGGTCGGCGCGACAGGGTCGACGGCGGAACTGGCCGTGACTTACCTGACAATCATCATCCCGTCCCTGCCGTTGTTGCTGGTCGGAATGGTCGGTGGCGCGATTTTGCGTGCGCACGGTGACGCGCGCCGATCGATGATGGCCACGATCATTGGCGCCTGTGTGAATGCGGTTTTGGATCCGATCCTGATCTTCGGGTTCGGCATGGAATTGCAGGGTGCGGCCTGGGCCAGTGTTGCGGCGCGGGTGGCAATTGGTGTCAGCGCGCTGGTGCCGATTGTGCGGTATTATGGCGGCTTTGGCCGTCCTGATCTGTCAAACATGCTGCCGGATTTGCGACCGGTTCTGATCATCGCATTTCCGGCGATCCTGACGCAGTTGGCCACGCCCATCGGGCAGGCCTATGTGACGCGGTCCATGGCAGAATTTGGTGAAGATGCCGTCGCGGGCATGGCGATTGTGGGCCGTCTGACGCCAGTAGCATTCGCAATTATTTTCGCGCTGTCCGGCGCAATCGGACCCGTGATTGGTCAAAATTTTGGCGCAGGCAAGCAAGACCGCGTGAAACGCGCGTTCCGTGAAGGGCTGATTTTTACCGGAATTGTTGTTGTGGTCGTGTCCGGTCTGCTGTTCGCGGCGCGCCCACTGCTTGAGATGTTGTTCCTGCTGGACGGCCCCGCGCGCACGCTGGTGTTTCTCTTCGCCGGACCGCTTAGCCTGCTGTGGTTTTTCAACGGCATGATCTTTGTGTCCAATGCGGCGTGCAACAACATGGGCCACCCGTTTTATTCGACCGTGGTGAACTGGGGTCGCCATACGATTGGCACGGTGCCGTTTGTGATCGTCTTTTCGGCATGGTTTGGGGCTGGCGGCGTGTTGATCGGGCAGGCTGTGGGCGGAATTTTATTCGGGCTGATCGCGTTGGTTGTGGCCTACCGTGTCATGCAGACTGGTGGCCGCGGCGGGACCACTTGCGCGGATGGCATTGACAAGCAGGCGCGCACTTTGGGCTGGCTGCACCGGAACCGCTAGGGCCGCGAGTGCGGCGTCTACGGTTGCGCGGGTGTCGGGATGAAGCGGCTGCGCGCGCGGATAAAGTGGTGCTGCGCGGTCATCAAGAACTGGGCCCCAACCTGTCGTGGTGGCGAAGAAATGCGCGGCACCACCGGAGTTTGGGTCGTCGCCCATCAGCGTGACGAAGCCTGCGACAACCACATCAAGATAGCTGAGCAGGATCGGATGGCCCGTGCTGGGCGGTGCCGTGTGGCTGGGGTTTGCCTCAAAAACGGCGGTGGGGGTGTGAAATTGCGCACTGACATCGCGGCGCAGGTAGGCGTGTTCGCGTAAATCCAGTGCAGCCCAGTCGCCGCGTGGAACCTGCGCGGTGATGCCGTGCAACGTCGTGTGCGCGCAAGGTTCAACAGACAAAATGCGACGGGGCGCGCCAATGCGTGCCGCCACACCCGCTGCCATCCGGTTAGGGTCGCGCCCGTCGGGTCGGGATAATCATGGGTCGCCAGATTGACGTCAGGGGAATCGCGTTTGGAACTGAGTGAGTAAAGGATTGCTCTTGCAGGTGATGGCGGGATGGATTCTGGATGGGTGGTTGTTCTCATCGGGTGCTCATCGCCATGCATATTTTTCTATCCGCCTTCGACGAAGTTCCTGATCCGCGCGCCAGTAACGTGCGCCACGACCTTGGTGAACTGCTCGTTATCGCCTTCGTGTCGGTCTTATGTGGATCGACCTCCTGCGCCGAGATGGCCGCATTTGGCCGTGCAAAAGAGAGCCTTTTCAGGAACTTCCTGAAACTCAAGCATGCCATTCCATCGCATGATACCTTCTCGGAGGTCTTCCGGATCATCGACCCGAAGGCACTCGATGCGGCCTTCAGTAAGGTACTTGCCGATGTGACCAAGCTCCTCAAAGACGGTGATATCATCGCGATTGACGGCAAAGCGTTACGGGGTGCGCGCGACCCGGGCGAAAGCGCACGGACCCGCATGATGGTCTCAGCCTATGCCTCGCGGCTGCGCCTGACGTTGGCGACAGTACCTGCCGACCGAGGCACAGAACTCAGCGCGGCCATAGAGGCGCTTGGGTTGATCGATCTGCGGGGCAAGGTGGTCACCGGTGATGCATTACATTGCAACCGCCGCACGGTTGCCGCAATCAACGCAGGCGGCGGTGATTGGTGCCTCGCCCTCAAGGGTAACCAGGAATCCCTGTTGTCTGACGCCCGTGGATGTTTCAGCAAGGGGCACAAAAGCGATCCAACAGCCGTTACGGAAAATACCGGCCATGGAAGAAAAGAAACCCGTAAGGCGGTTGTGGTATCGGCTAAGGCATTGGCAGAATACCACGAATTCCCTGGCCTCAAGGGGTTCGGTCGCATCGAGGCGACCAGAGAGACGGGCGGAAAGGTGACCTCAGAGACCCGCTACTTCGCGCTGTCTTGGGTTCCCACACCTGAGGTGCTGTTGGCCGCTGTCCGCGACCATTGGGCCATCGAAAATGCCCTTCATTGGCAGTTGGATGTGTCTTTCCGCGAGGACGCCGCACGCAATCGGAAAGACAACGGTCCCGGCAACATCGCCGTTCTACGTCGCCGCGCACTCGACGTCCTCCGGCGTGACACATCCAAGGGCTCTCTCTCCATAAAAATCAAACGTGCAGGCTGGGACACCACCTTCTTACGCAGCATTCTCAGTGACTTGGCAACAACATGAGCCAAACGCGATTGCCCTGAGATTGACGAGGCTGCCGTAGCCAAAAAAGCGCGCTCCCAAATCGAATGAATCTGTCATTCGCGTGATCTGAGGATGTGCGCGGGTTTTGCAGCAAGGGATCGCCATGCAAACGCAAGTCCCGCAAGCATCGTGGCCGCCATGCCGCCCAAGATAATCGCGCCCGCCGATGTCCAGATCGGGGTGTAGCCGGTTTCCATAATGAACGTAGAAACCGCCCAACCGCCCAACATCCCCGCCGCGAGTGCGACAAGTCCTGCGGCGAGGCCGAGAAGCGCGGAGCGCAAAGCAAAGCTGCGTAGGATGGTGGCGCGCGACGCACCTAGGGTTTTCAGGACTGCGGCCTCAAATGTGCGGGCGGGCATTCCTGCTGCGGCAGCGCCGATCAGCACAAGAAATCCGGTGAGCAGGGTCGCGAGTGCGCCGTAGCGGGTGGCCGCAGAAATCCCGCCGAGCAGTTGCACAACTTGGTCAATCGCGTCGCGCACGCGGATCGCGGTGACGTTGGGGTAGGCGGTGGCAAGGTCGCGCAGAATGGCGGCTTCGGCGCTTGGGTCGCTGTAAACCGTGCTGATCCACGAATGTGGCGCGCCCTGCAGCGCGGTGGGGTTCATCGACATGATAAAGCCGATGCCTGCGTCCTCAAATGACACCTCGCGGAAGTTGGCGACGGTCGCTTGTATGTCGCGCCCGAGGATGTTGGTGGTGATGGTGTCGCCGATCTTAAGGCCGATTTCTGCGGCTTCTTCTGCGGCGAAACTCATCAGTGGCGGGCCTGCGTAATCTGCGGGCCACCAATCGCCTTCGGTGATGATTGTCCCGTCTGATGGCAGGGCGGAATAGGTCAGGCCGCGATCGCCGTTCAGGACCCAGTGGTCGGCAAAGTCGCGCGCAGGGATGCCGTTGATCTGAGTGATGATGCCGCGCAACATCGGCGCGGCCTCATAGCGGGTGACTTGCGGATCGCTGTCGAGGCGGGTGCGGAAACCGTCGATTTGATCGGGCTGGATGTCGACAAAAAAGTAGGACGGGGCGACGTCTGGCAGTTCATCGGAGATGGAGCCGCGCAAGTTACCGTCGATTTGCCCGACAGCGGCAAGGACCGCGAGGCCGAGGCCGAGGGACAGGACCACGGATGTGGTTTCACCGCCCCGCGCGCCAATAGAGGCGAGGGCAAAGCGCAGCGCGGGAAACCCACGTGATAGGCGGCGGAATTTTTGGGCTGTGAACCGCGCGATGGCGGCGGCGATGACCAACAGGGCGAGGGCGCACAGGATGCCGCCCGCCGTCCAGAGCGTTAGGAACACTGTGCCGGAGAAGACAATCGCCGTGCCGATGAGGGTGGCGAGCAACAACAGCGTTATAACGAGATATTTGGCCGAGGGCAGGGTTTTTCCTGCGCCGAATGCGTCGCGAAACAGGGTTGCGGGCTTGATGTCTTCGGTGCGCGCCAGCGGCCAGAGGGTAAAGATCAGCGCGGCGAGAACACCGTAGATTGCGGCCTCAAACAAGGGGGCGGCGTGTAGGGTGAAATTGGCGGGGATCGGCAGACGGGATTCGATGAGAGGGGCGAATGCGAGCGGGATCGTGGCCCCCAAGGCCACCCCGATTGCGACACCGACGATGGTCAGGACGCCGATTTGTAGGAAATACGTCAAGAAGATTGTGCGCCGTGTTGCGCCGAGGGTTTTGAGGATCGCGATGACGTTGGATTTGCCGCTGAGGTAGGAGCGCACGGCGGCGGACACACCGACGCCACCAACGGCAAGGCCCGACAGTCCGATCAGGATCAAAAAGGCGGCAATGCGATCAACAAAACGCGCGATACCGGGGGCCCCTTCGCGGGCGTCGCGCCAACGCAGGCCCCCGTTTTCAAAAAGAGTTTCGGCTTGGGTCTCAAAGGCGTTGAGGTCAGCGCCGTCGGGCAGATCGAGACGATAATTGGTTTCCATCAGAGTTCCGGTCGCCAAAAGACCGGAATTTGCAAGGTCGTCGAGCAGCACGAGGCTGCGTGGGCCAAGACCGAAGCCGCCCCCAGAGTTATCCGGATAAGACACAAGGATCGCGGAGAGGATGAAGATCTGTTCGCCCAAGCTGAACGTGTCGCCAGCGCTAAGCGCAAGGCGGTCGGCAAGGGCGCGTTCCATCACGCCGCCCGGGAACGTGGCGTCGCCTGCGAAGGCGTCAGCCAGCGGCATCGGCGGGTCGAGGACGGTTTCGCCGATCAGCGGGTAGAGGTCATCCACAGCCTGCACTTGGGTCAGGCCGCGTTCGACAGTGTCGCGCTCAACGACGACCATGGAGCGGAAATCGGTGGTTTCAGAGACTTTTTCCGCAATACTGGCCATCCACGCGCGTTCATCGGGTTCGGCAAAACGGTAAGTAAACCGCACGGCAGCGTCCCCACCGAGAAGTGCCGCACCATTGGCGGCGAGGCCCGCTTGAATAGACGCGCGCACGGTGCCCACGGCAGCGATGGCCGCGACGCCGAGGGCGAGGCACGCTAGGAAGATGCGAAAGCCATGCAGCCCGCCGCGCAGTTCACGTTTGGCGAATGTCCAAGCGATGAACAACGACGGCGCGTTCATTCGGCGGCAGCCTGCAACGTATCAATGCGCCCGTCGCGCAGGCGGATTACGCGGTCACAGCGCGCGGCGAGTTCATTGGAATGGGTGACCATGATTAATGTCGCGCCGTGCTGTTCACGCAGACCAAACAACATATCGATGATGGCGGCTCCGTTGGTTTCATCAAGGTTTCCAGTCGGTTCATCTGCCAAAAGCAGTTTCGGGCGAGTGACGGACGCGCGGGCAAGGGCAACACGCTGTTGTTCACCGCCTGACAACTGCGCAGGGTAATGCGCGGCGCGATTGTCCAGCCCGACGGCGGCGAGTTCGGCGCTCGCGCGTTCGTAGGCATCGCGCACGCCAGCAAGTTCCAGCGGTGTCGCGACGTTTTCCAGCGCGGTCATCGTGGGAATGAGGTGGAAGGATTGGAACACAACACCTATATTACCCTGACGAAACCGCGCAAGGTCGTCTTCACCCAAGTGTGTAATGTCCGTTCCGAGCGCTATGATAGACCCAGACGACGCGGTTTCCAGCCCGCCCATCAACATCAGGAGAGATGATTTGCCAGATCCACTCGGCCCGACGAGCCCAAGCGTTTCGCCCTTGGCGACGGTCAACGAAATGTCGTGCAGGATGTCGACCGTGCCGGCGTTGCCAGACAGCGACATGGAGACATTGGTGAGCGAGAGAGCATCAGTCATCGGGGTCGCCTTTGGCTTGGTCGGATCAGTTTTATATGGGGTGTTACGCGCTGGCCGCAACCTTGGATTGGCTTTGATTTTGGGCATCGGCGGGTTGGTTGGAGCGGCGCAGGCGCAAAGCGTGACCCTTGCGGCATTGGGGGATTCTTTGACCCAAGGCTATGGATTGCCGATGGAGGACGGGTTCGTGCCGCAGTTGCAGGCATGGTTGCGCGCAAGCGGGGCGGATGTCGACGTGATCAACGCAGGTGTATCTGGCGATACCACGGCGGGCGGCCTTAGCCGTGTGGCGTGGACGCTGACGCCGGATGTCGATGCGATGATTGTCAATTTGGGTGGCAATGATCTGCTGCGCGGTATTGATCCCGCCGTGAGCCGCGCGAATTTGGACGGTATTTTGCGCACAGCGCAGGATGCGGGTGTCGATGTGTTGTTGGTAGGGTTGGATGCGCCGAGCAATTATGGCCCTGCGTATAAGGCTGCATTTGATGCGATGTATCCGGAATTGGCGCAGACCTACGGGCTTGATCTATATGCAAATTTCTTTGCATCGTTGCAGGATGGCACAGATCTGATGGGCGTGCGCGTATTGTATATGCAAAGCGATGGCATTCACCCCAGCGCTGTCGGCGTGGGAAAAATCGTGGATGGCATCGGGCCTGCGGTGCTAAGCCTGATTGCGCAGTGAACTTTAGGGGCTGTGAGGGCCTTCGCAATCCACACGGCTAGCCTGTGCTCCTAACCAACTGGGAGTATGTCTAGTTCAGTCGCGAAAGTCACCGAGATCATCTGTTCGTCGTCCAAGTCGTTTGATGACGCGGTCGAAAATGGGATCGAACGGGAGTCCAAATCGCTTAAGGGAATTACAGGCGCTTGACTTGCCGACCAGAAAGTCACTGTGAACAATGGCAAGATCGACGAGTACCGCGTCGTTCTGAAGGTCACGTTCGTGTTGGCTGATTAAACCTTAGGGCCGAGAGGCAAACACAAAAAAGGGCGGCTCCCGTAGGAACCGCCCTTCGTTAAGTCCGAAGACTTGAAATTTATGCAAGTGCGAGGTTAACCGCGGACTCACGACCGTCGCGGCCGGCTTCAACGTCAAAAGTTACCTTTTGATCGTCTGCCAAGCCTGTGAGGCCGGAACGCTCAACTGCGGAGATGTGAACGAAAACGTCCTTGCCGCCAGTTTCAGGAGCGATAAAGCCGAAGCCTTTTGTTGTGTTGAACCATTTGACTGTACCGTTGGCCATGTCATGTCTTCCTTTTGTAGCTCTGCCCGCGAAATGCGGCAGCTTGGCGAAGTTAGTGCTAGATCGAATGTCGCCGATGAAGGAAGACAGTAGGTCGAGATAGAATAACGTTTGCAAAGAAGCATATGGGGTAGTGCAAGCCGTTTGGCAAGGGCTAAGGCTGTATATTACCGTTGTCGGCAAATTCTCGCCAAGGCTGTAAGGGGTTGCAGTCAGTCCAGCATAGGTATCTGACGGTTGCGAAATTACCACCGAAAAATGCCGAAGGATATTACGATGCGCTGGGATGAACTGATGGACCGCGCTGGTAGCGCATGTGAATTTTGCGGTGCGGCGGACGGACTGACGAGTGTTGACGTCCCGACCGAGGATCAGGTGTTGTTGTGTCCGGCCTGTCGCGGTGAGGGTGATGTGCCTGCCGCCCATTGGCGCAGTCTGGAAGGGGCGATGTGGTCCGCAGAACCGTCCGTCCAGATCGCCGTTTGGCGCAAGCTTGGCGAGATCGACGAGATGTGGGCGACCGATGCGCGCGAGAGCATGATGATGGAGCCAGAAGTTCAGGCGCGGGCCGAGGCGAGTGCGCTGGTGGTCGAACACTTTGATTCCAACGGTATGCGGCTGGAACACGGTGATACAGTTGTTCTTGTGAAAGATTTGGTGGTGAAGGGCGCAGGGTTCACGGCCAAACGCGGCACGGCTGTGCGCAACATCTCGCTCGTGCCAAATAATGCGGCGCATATTGAGGGCAAGGTCGAAGGACAACGGATTGTGATCTTGACGGAGTTTGTGAAGCGGAAGTGAAGCGGAAGTGAAGCGGAAGTGAAGCGGCTGCGCTCCTCTACGGTTTAACTTAATTCCTGCCTTTACACGTGTAAGCTTGCCTAAACCCCGAAAAAGCCACAAATTTGCCGCGCTTGCGGGCTATCCGTAATCCAATCGCACACCTAAGGTGCGTTCAAGCCCCGTCTGGGGCAGATTGAGGTATCTGGCTATGCGAATTCTTGCGGTCGACGATGATCCTCTCATCTTGGACTTACTTGCGGTGACGTTGGAGCAATGCGGTTTCAGCAAGGTGACCTATGCATCCTGCGCCGAGTCCGCGATTGATCTAATCCATGCGACGTCTGTTCCATTCGATGCGTTCCTGCTGGACATCATGCTCCCTGGTACCAGCGGGATTGAGCTGTGTGCGCAAATTCGGGGTCTGAAAAGCTACCGCGTCGCGCCAATCATCATGATTACCTCGAGCAAGGCCCATGACATTATGGCCCAAGCATTCGGGGCCGGGGCGACCGATTTTGTCAGCAAGCCTTTTGAAGGGCTGGAGCTGGGATCGCGCATCAATATGGCCGCGATGCTGAGTGAAAGTTTGTTCCGTGAGAAGCTGGCCCAGCACAAGATGTTGGAATTCAGCAGTACGACGGCCATTTCATTCGCAGAACCATTTGATATCAAGAGCAGCCGCAGTGGGCGGGGTCTTTTGCAGCTGGTGAATGAACTGCTGCGCATGACGGATGCTTTATTTGCGATGACCTTGTTCAGCATCAAGATCGAGAGCGCCGACACGCTGTTTCTGGATTCGACCCCGGCACAGTTTCGCCAGAGCATCGAAATGACGGCGGCCAGTCTGTCGAATGTGTTCAGTGAGGATTCGATGATTTTTGCCTATGTCGGCAAGGGCACGTTTGTCGCCGTGGCTTATCGACGTGACCGCATAAATACCAACGTGCTTGAGTCGGAGGCGAGTGTCGCCTTGGCCCAAACATGGAATGCGGCCAAGACTGGGCAGCAAACTGCGCCCCAGCTGACATTGCAGAAAATCGATGAGTGTAGGCTGTGGACCGGCCGGTCTGCCGTGATTGCGATTAACAGCTTTTTGGCAGGTGGCGACGAAAGCGAGATGGGGTCTTCTGAAACGCAGGTGCCGCCAAAAATCTAGATCACTTAAGGGCACCTCTATTAATTCAAAACTGCCAAATAGAACCACAATTAAAACAACCACTTACGGGGCGATCATTGACCATCTATGGTATTAATAGAGGTGCCCTTAAGTCAGTGTGATCCACAGACAGATGCCTGCGGTGTTTGTCAAAGGTGTTGTCCGCCGATTTCATGCAGCGTCTCTGATTTCAGAGGCGCTGATTTCGTTTTCTGGGTTCAGCCAGACGGGTCCTGCTGGTTGCCAGCTTCGGGTTTTTCCTGACCAGCGTTGCGGGTTTTGCGCGCGAGCAGTGGCATAGAGATTGGCACGATTTGTGAGCGTTGCACGATCATGACCTGCGTGGCGCGCATTCGGCGTGACGAAGCGGATGGCGCTGTGCAGGTGTTCACTATTGTACCAACCAGCGAAGGTTTGGACCCAGGTTTGAGCATCCGCCTTGGTGGCAAAGCCCTTGGTCGGCCAGTCCGGGCGGTATTTGCAGGTTCGGAACAACGCCTCTGAGAAAGGGTTGTCGTTGCTTACGCGAGGGCGACTGTAGGAGGCCGTGATCCCTAGTTTTTCCATCGTCACCTTCATCGTGGCGCCCTTCATAGGACTGCCGTTGTCAGCGTGCAGAACCAAGGGGCGCATCTGACAGCCCTCCGCTAGCACTGCTTGCCGGATCAGAATGGCAGCCAGATCCGCACTTTCACGCTCATGGATGTACAGCCCACGATCTTCCGGCTGAAGATGTCCACGATCAGATACAGATAGAAGAACATGCCTGCGACAGGTCCCGGCATTCAGGTAATGTCCCAGGTCCAGACCTCACAGGGCGCACTGGCCTGATAGCTTGTGGGCTTCTTACGCTTGACTGGGGACTTGGCTCGACCCCGGTGATGCTGCAATCCATTGGCGCGCAAAATGCGGTAGAAACTCGATTCCGAGGCCAGATATCGACCCTGATCGGCTAGCTTTGGCACAATCTGACTTGGGGGAAGGCTAGAGAACTCCTTTGAATTACAGACATCTAGAACAGCCGCGCGTTCTGCCGTACTCAACGCGTTTGCTGGTTCCGCACGCGGCACGAGGGGGCGCTTATCAGGGCGAACCTCGCCGTCTTTTGTCCAGCGCCGCAGAGTGCGTTCGCTGATTTCCAACTCGGAACAGGCTTTGGCGCGCCGCGCTCCTGCGGTTACGGCCTCATTGATCAGAGCAACTGCGGTTTGGCGATCTGGGGTGCTGATCATGCGTCCTCTCCGTCCCCCCAGATCGCTGAGGCCTTTTTTCGCAGAACAAGCAGTGCTGCAGTTTCGGCCAGTGCGCGATCCTTGCGAGCAAGCTCGCGTTCCAAATCTTTCATCCGTTTCTTGTCTTCCTTGGTCGCACGCACAAGACGTGCTGCACTCGTGCGGTCCCAGTCGTTGGCCTGCTCGCAAGCAACTCGCCACATGGCAATCTGCGCCGGGTAAAGGCCGCGTTTGCGGCAGTATTCTGCTAGGTCAGCCTCGTTCAGCGCAGCAGTTTCCAACACCGCCGCAAACTTGTCACGTGAAGACCAGCCCTCAGGGCTCGCATCAGCGTCAGGCAAAAGCTGCCCCTTGTTGCGCGCCTGAGCACGCCAAGAGAAAAGCGTCGCCTCCGAAATCCCTTCCTCCTGCGAAAGCTGCCGAATGGCCACGTTGTTCGGCGGAAGCATCCGTTTCAGCACAGCTGCTTTTCGTTCCAGTGAATATCCCATGTCATTGTCCTAATCCGCCCACCTGAAAATTAGAGAAAAATAGAGCAGCGGACAACATCCCTGACAGAGGGGGCCTGCGTCACGCCGCGCGAAAAGGCGGCTAAACGGTGCACGGGGCTCTGCGTAATATCTCGCTCTTGCCAGAGAATGCGGCGCATATTGAAGTTAAGGTCGAGTGGCAGCGGATTGTGATCTTGACAGAGTTTGTGAAGCGGAAGTGGGGGGTGTTTCGTTTGCCTCATTCGTCACGTTGAGAATACTGGAGTAAATTTTTGAATTTCTCAAAATCGTTCACACAATCCATGGTAGAGTTCCGTAAAGATAATGCGTGAAATTCTGCAACTGCCCTTCCTTGGCAATTAATTGATTTACTTGGATTGAATTCAATGTCCGAATACGCTGCGTAGTGTAAATTCTTCTTTATCCATTCCTCATGAGGCGTGATCGCTTTGAGGTAGAGCCAGTCATAGAATGCATTCTTTGGCTCTGTTGGGAATTCTTCCCCTAGGAGCCGGAATGCTACAATTGGTCCCTGCCCAAGGCTGTGAACTTCCCTCTTAGCCATAAAAGGTTCTAAGTCCATTAGATGTTCGTGCTGTCCAGAATGGGCAAATACTTTTGAACTCTGATAAACGCTCTCGAGACTCTTCAATGTCCCATTCACGTCGATTTTCAGGTTAAAGGCGCTCAGGCGCCGACCAACCTCAACCAACGACTTTGTTGAAATCTCAAGAATAGGGTGGATTCCAAGCCGTTTGGCCTTGTCATGGAGCTCCAAAATATTCTTTTGCTTCTGCAAAACCGAAAACCCACCATGCCACTGAATATCTACAGGAAGCACTTCAACTAAAGGACCTCTGTCGGCTCTAGGAATGAATATGGGTCGTGTTGCCAAGTCAATGAACCTTTGGAATGCGAGACAACGCGATCCCGTGGGGGACCAATATCTCATACCGCTCAACAACCTTCAGCCGCGATTGAATAGTTGCGTCTTTCCAATCGGTACGATCATAGAGAACTTCGACATCGATAGTATTTATTGAAGAGCGTAATTCATTCAGTGCTACACTAGTTTTATTCGCAATATCAGTAGCAAATAGGACACCGTCTTCCAGCAAGACATCCGGTGAAATGCAAAGGTACCTAGGGGTTTCAATTCGCTCTTCTTTTTTGCTATGTAATTCATTGGATGGTTCCGCGTCATGCATAGGGAAACATAGTCAGATATGCCTTTGTTGTCGTCTGCATCCCAACTCCACTGATTTCCAGACGGCGCTTCTGGCCAAATTTCGAGCTCACGCATTCGGTTTTTGGACAAAAGTCCGTGTTTCTTTATTAGGGGAAAATTGCATTCATCGGTGAAATGATAGACGTGGCAATGTTGCCTGCTTTCGGTAATCTTCTTTACGAGTTCTTCCAAATCCATAGTCACCTCAATCACTGTTTGGGCTGAAGCTAGAGGCAGCTGCAGCTGATAACCGTAATAGTCTCAGTGGTTACCGCACAAACTTCTTATGCTTCATCCGTTTTGGTTCCATCGCGTCCGTTCCAAGACGCTTTTTCTTGTCTTCTTCGTAATCGCCAAAATTGCCATTGAAGAATTCGACGTGGGCGTCGCCTTCAAATGCGAGAATGTGGGTACAGATACGGTCGAGGAAGAAACGGTCGTGGGAGATGACCACGGCGCAGCCTGCAAAGTCGACGATGGCATCTTCAAGTGCGCGCAGTGTTTCGACGTCGAGGTCGTTGGTCGGTTCGTCAAGCAGAAGAACGTTTCCACCTGATTTCAAAAGCTTGGCCATGTGGACGCGGTTGCGTTCACCGCCCGACAGGATGCCGACCTTTTTCTGCTGATCGCCACCTTTGAAGTTAAACGCAGAGCAGTAGGCGCGGGAATTCATTTCCGCATCGCCGAGTTTGATAACCTCAGCGCCGCCGGTGATTTCTTCCCAGACGGTGACATCACCATCCAGCGCGTCGCGCGATTGATCGACGTAGGACATCTGCACAGTGTCGCCAAAACTAACCGTGCCGGAATCTGGTTCGGCCTGCCCGGTGAGCATGGAAAACAGCGTCGATTTACCCGCGCCGTTTGGCCCGATCACACCGACGATACCGCCGGGGGGCAGTTCAAACGACAGGTTTTCGATCAGCAGCTTGTCGCCCATCGCTTTGGTCATGTTTTCGACTTCGATTACCTTGTTGCCAAGACGCTGGCCGTTGGGAATGATGATCTGGGCGCGGCCCATCTTTTCGCGTTCCGACTGGTTGGCGAGGTCGTTGTAGGCAGAGATACGGGCCTTGGATTTGGCCTGACGGGCCTTGGCGCCTTGGCGCATCCATTCGAGTTCGCGTTCCAGCGTGCGCTGCTTGGATTTGTCTTCCTTGGCTTCCTTGGACAGGCGTTTCGCCTTTGCCTCCAACCAGCTGGAATAGTTTCCTTCGTGCGGAACGCCCGAGCCACGGTCGAGTTCAAGAATCCAGCTGGTGATTGCATCAAGGAAGTACCGATCGTGGGTGACGATCAGGATTGTGCCTTTGTAATCAATGAGGTGCTGTTGCAGCCATGCGATTGTTTCGGCGTCCAAGTGGTTTGTCGGCTCATCGAGCAGCAACATATCTGGCGCGTCGAGTAGAAGTTGGCACAGGGCGACGCGACGTTTTTCACCGCCCGAGAGCGTCGTGACATCTGCGTCATCGGGGGGGCAGCGCAAAGCCTCCATCGAGACATCGATCTGCGCGTCGAGGTCCCAGAGGTTCTGGGCGTCGATTTCGTCTTGCAGCTGGGCCATTTCATCGGCGGTTTCTTCGGAATAATTCATCGCCAATTCGTTGTAGCGATCAAGAATATCCTTTTTGGCCTTCACACCCAGCATGACGTTTTCGCGCACAGTCAATGTCGCGTCGAGTTCTGGCTCCTGTGGCAGATAGCCGACAGTTGCGCCCTCTGCCGCCCATGCTTCGCCCTGAAATTCTTTGTCTTGGCCGGCCATGATCCGCATCAGGGTTGATTTACCGGTGCCGTTGACGCCGACGACGCCGATTTTAACGCCGGGGAGGAAGTTCAGGCGGATGTTTTCGAATACCTTTTTACCACCAGGGTAGGTTTTGGACACGCCGTCCATGAAGTAAACATATTGATAGGCGGCCATGTGTTGTTTCCCCTGATAATGCGAGTATTTGTGCAGTGAATACGCGTGTGGTCAGGTCGGCGCAATGGGGGGTGTTACGCGCGCTTGGGGCGCTGTTGCCGTTGGCGATCATGCAACCAGTCAAGCAGGTCGTCGCGCGGCAGGGGGCGTGACAGCCAGTAGCCTTGGATCACACCACAGCCCATGCCCGCAAGCGCTGTGGCGGTGGCCTGATCCTCCACACCTTCGGCAATCACATTGAGCCCAAGATCGTTGGACAGTACTACGATTTTGCGCACGATTTTGCCCCTGATCGCATCGCTGAGCAGGTTTGTCACCAAACCGCGGTCAATTTTCACCCCTGTGACATCAAGTTTCGCGAGGTGTGACAGGCCCGCAAAGCCAACGCCGAAATCGTCGAGGTGGACCTGAAATCCGCCGTCATGCAGATCGCGGATGATCGCGGCATGGGATTGCGTTTCGGATGCGTCGCCGAAATTGGTGGTTTCCAACACTTTGATGGTGACATGCGCGCGCTCGATTCCCGCGGCTTCAACCCCCCAGATGAGGCGTCGGATAAAGTCTGGATGGCTCAGCAATTCGGGGGAGGCGTTGAACGCAATGCCAATGTCACCAAATCCGGCGTGGTTGAGGTTTCGTTTCTCGGTCAGGGCAGCGGTCATCGACAACAAATCAAGGGCACCCATTAGCCCTAACTCTTTGACCATAGGCAGGAATTCATCAGGTGCAATCACACCATCAACGGGGTGAACCCAGCGTACAAGCGTTTCCAAACCGATGATCTGGCCCGTCTCAAGCGACATTGTCGGTTGGAACCAATAATCCAGGGTTCCAGTGTCGATGGCATTGGCAAGTTCGATGGCGCGGCGGCTTTGGAAGGCGTGACGATCGTGCAGGTCTTCGTCATAGAGAGCGACCCGGTTGCGACCGGTGCGCTTTGCCTCATAAAGTGCAAAGTCGGCCTGAACGAGCAAGGTTTCGGCGGTTGTTTTTTCGGATTGAGATATCGCAGCGCCAATGCTTGCCTCGATCTTAAGAAGCCGATTGGACCACGCGAACGGTTTTGAAGTGACGTCGAGCAGTCGCGTGCTCAAGTCATCCAACAAGGCCAAGTCGCTGGTTTGCGGGCAGACTACGACAAATTCATCGCCACCTACGCGTGCCAACAGATCGCTGTCGCGTATGTTTTGGCGGATGACGTCTGCGGTGTGGGTGAGCACGGCGTCACCACCGGAATGGCCGTGAGTGTCGTTCACAGCCTTGAAATTATCGAGATCGATATGCAAAAGCCCGACTGGCGTGCCGTCACCCGAGCGCAGGGCGTCGCCGATGAACGTTTTGAAGGCCGCGCGATTGGGCACGCCGGTTAGGCCGTCATGGGTCGCCTCGTGCTGAAGTTTATTGCTGGTTTCATGCAGTTTCTGCTTCTGTTCCATCTGTTCTGTCACGTCGCGGCATACGACGATGGCGTTTTGGGTGCCATCTGGAGCGAGGTTGTATGATGAATTCATCTGGTTCCAGAATTCACGCCCGTCATTGTGCCGGTTCAGTCGTTCGTGAAGTGACCAATCCTGTGGGTCGTCGGCGCAATACCGAAAGGCTTCTATTTCGTCTGGCGAGACGGCGTCGTTGGGTGGGAGCGCAAATTCCAGCGGATTGCGCCCAACAATTTCATCAAACGTGACGCCAAAAATCTTCAGGTAGGCAGGATTGGCCCACAAGATACGGGCCTTCATATCCTGAACGACCAAGCCGTCTGACGCGTGTTCACTGGCCATACGGTGATAATCGGCGTCGCGCACCGCCGTGACCAATTCCAATCGGGCGTCGTGCAGGGTCAGGCGCAGTATACCGACCTCGCGAGAGAGGTGAATAATGAGTGGTGTCAAGATAAGCACCACGGCCAAAAGACCTATAAATAGTACCACGAAGGTGGTCATTGATATCGCCCGACTTGCTTCACGTCCCGACGTTAACGCCCAAGAGTTTTGCGGAGGTTAATGGCCGTTGGATTTTTTTGATGGTGTTGCATGCTGGCGCCAAGGAATTGCCTTTGGCAGGGCGGCTGCGTATGGACACACCATGCAACGGGATGGGATGCCATTTGCCCGCGCCGGACAGGTGGTGGGATTGTTGGGTGGATCGTTTGATCCGGCCCACGAGGGGCATGCGCACATTACAAAGGCGGCTTTGACGCGGTTCGGGTTGGACCGCGTGTGGTGGCTGGTGAGCCCCGCTAACCCGTTGAAAATCCGTGGCCCTGCGCCGATTTTGGATCGTGTTGCGCGGGCGCAAGCGGTCATGCAGCATCCCCGCGTGACGGTGACAGACATCGAAGCACGGCTTGGCACGCGCTACACTGCCCAGACGATTGCGGCGTTGCAGGATTATTACCCGGGCGTGCGGTTTGTGTGGCTGATGGGCGCGGATAATCTGGCACAATTTCACCGCTGGCAGGACTGGCGCGAGATTATGGCGCGGGTTCCTGTGGGCGTCCTGGCGCGACCGGGGGATCGGATTTCGGCCTGCATGTCACGTGCCGCGCGCATTTTCCGTGCGGATCGTCTGATCGGGCGGGCTTCGGTGCTGTTGGGACAGGCAGATGCGCCTAAGTGGGCCTTTGCCAACCTGCCGATGTCGCAATTGTCATCGACTGCGATCCGCGAAACGGGCAAATGGAGTGCTGGTGCGGTTGATGACCGCCCGATGGGTGAATAGGGTTTCGAGATGTCAGTGACGTTTTCACGCAGAGCTATTTTGACCGGTTTGTTATCCAGCGCCGCTGGGGTCGCCTTGGCAGAGGCACCTCTTGTGTCGCCGCGCCCCAACGGGCGGACGGGAGCCGTGGACGTTGCCCCCGAAACCAGCCCTATCCCAAGGATTGCGCCGCGGGTGCGGGCAACCATCGAAGAAATGATTGCGGCTGCCGATCTGGACGGAACGGTTGGCTGTGTTTTGGCGGACGCCGACACAGGGGAGATGTTGGAACAGATCGATGCGGGGGTTGCGTTGCCGCCGGCCAGTGTCACCAAAGCAGTGACCGCACTTTATGCGCTGGACGCGCTAGGTGGGGCGTTTCGGTTTGTAACGCGGATATATGCCACTGCTCCAGTAGAAGGCGGTATTTTGCGTGGTGATTTGATTTTGGCGGGTGGTGGCGATCCGACATTGTCTGCCGATCATTTGGCGGAGTTGGCGGACGCACTGAAGGCGTCTGGCGTGACCGAGGTAACGGGGCGTTTTTTGTGTTGGCGCGGTGCGCTGCCCTACGCCGAAGAGATTGAGCCGTCGCAATTGGACCATCTGGGTTATAATCCGGCGGTCAGCGGGCTGAACCTGAACTATAATCGTGTGTATTTTGAATGGGCGCAGTCCGGTGGTGACTGGCGTGTGACCCTGGATGCGCGCACGGAAAATCCCGGACCGCCTGTCAGCATGGCGCGGGTGCGGATCGTTGACCGTGGGTCGCCGGTCTTTGCCACGGACGCGCCGGACAGTTGGACGGTTGCGCGGTCTGCCCTTGGAAATGGTGGATCGCGGCGGATGCCGGTGCGCCAGCCCGCACTTTATGCGGGCGATGTGTTCCAAACGCTGGCGGGCAGGGCTGGCTTAACGCTGCCCGCGCCTGACGTGATTGATGATCTGCCACAAGATCGTGCGGAGTTGGCGCAGCATGCCAGTGCGACATTGCGCACAATTTTGCAGGAAATGCTGCTGTATTCCACCAACCTCACAGCAGAGGTTTGCGGGCTGGCGGCCACGCAAGCCAAATTCGCCACGTCACTGGATATCAACGCGTCAGCGGCGCAGATGACCCGTTGGCTTGGTCAGAAATACGGGATCACCTGCGATTTTGTCGATCATTCGGGGCTAAGTGATCAGAACCGGATCAGTGGCGGTGACATGGTCAAAATTTTGTTGGCCGTGGGTCCTGACGGACCGCTGCGCCCGATCATGCGTCGCATTGCAATGACGGATCAGGACAACAACCGCCTTGAAGACTACCCCATTGAAGTCAGGGCCAAAACTGGAACGCTGAATTTTGTCAGCGCCTTGGCTGGCTATATCAAAACGGCCGAAGGGTCCGATCTGGTGTTCACAATCTTCGCGGTGAATTTGGAGCGTCGGGCGCAGGGCAAGGCATCAGGCGATGAAGTGCCTGAAGGGTCCATCGCGTGGAACCGCCGCGCCAAGCGGTTGCAACAGCGATTGTTGCAACGCTGGGGGCTGGTGTATCGCAATGACGATTTGCAAGACACGACCGATCAGGTGCTGGTGACGGACTAAAGCGTCATGTGACGGGCGCGCGCGCCGCGTTCAATTGCAGCGGCGTGCAGGCGGTCAATGTTCAACTCATATCGCATTTCTTCGAGCATCCGCAGTTCGGATTGCGCGATTTCACCGTCTGCCGCAGCCACATCACAGGCCAGCGCATAGGCTGTTTCGTTCAACCGTTCCGGCAGCGTTTCGCGGATCAAGCCGAACAAGGCATCAAGCCCGTCTTCTTGATCAAACAGGTCGAACACGGTCTGGGACACGCGCGGCACGTGATCTGAATCGTAGTCTGCAAAGACCGGCAGGTTGTTGATGATGTTGGTGATTTTCACCAATTCTGCGGTGCGAATGTTTTCGTCACTCGCCGACACTGCAATCATTACGGCGCAAAGCGCGTCTTGGGCGGTCAGGGAAGGGGTTTCGGACATGCGCGTGGCTCCTGTTCTGTTGGTAATTATCTATGGGTTGAGCGTAAGAAATTCAACAGGTTACGGGAAGTGTTATGGTGGCATGATCTGGCGGGCGCTTTGATTTATTGACCCTTTGTGCTGTGTGGCATAGGACGCGCAGGCGCTTGGACCGTTGGGGTTCGGGCCATTTTGAACGGATAAAACCCATGAGCAATATGCGTGCGGCGGCGATGACGTCCAAGGCTTGGCCCTTTGAAGAAGCGCGCAGGCTGCTCAAACGCATCGAAGTATCGGGCAAGGACCATGTGTTGTTTGAAACGGGCTATGGCCCGTCGGGTCTGCCCCATATCGGCACATTCGGTGAAGTCAGCCGCACGACAATGGTGCGCCGCGCGTTTGAGGTGATTTCAGATATCCCGACAAGGTTGATCTGTTTTTCGGATGATCTGGACGGCATGCGCAAAGTGCCAAGCAATGTGCCCAATCCGGAACGTCTTGAGCAATATATGCAGTTGCCGCTGACATCGGTGCCGGACCCGTTTGGCGAGTTTGAGAGCTTTGGCCATCATAACAACGCTATGCTGCGCCGGTTCCTGGACACATTCGGGTTTGAGTATGAGTTCATTTCGGGCAAGGAATACTACGAATCCGGCGCGTTTGATGAAATTTTGCTGCGTGCAGTTGAACGCTACGATGACGTCATGGCGGTGATGTTAAAATCGCTGCGTGAAGAACGCCGCGAGACCTATTCGATTTTCCTGCCAATGCACCCTGAAACGGGTCGCGTGATGTATGTGCCGATGAAGCATGTGGACGCCAAAGCGGGCACTGTGACGTTTGACGACGAGACCGGCAAGGAGTGGACCGTGCCGGTGACGGGAGGCCGCGTAAAGCTGCAATGGAAGCCAGATTTTGGCGCGCGCTGGGCCGCGCTTGGCGTTGATTTTGAAATGTATGGCAAAGACCATTCTACCAACACGCCGATCTACGACCGCATTTGCGAAATTCTTGGCGGCAAAAAACCAGAGCATTTCAGCTATGAATTGTTCCTTGATGACCAAGGCCACAAGATTTCCAAGACGTCTGGCAATGGCGTGTCGATTGATGATTGGCTGACCTATGCAAGCACGGAAAGCCTGTCGTATTTCATGTACCTCAAGCCAAAGACCGCCAAGCGGATGCATTTTGATGTGATTCCCAAGGCGGTTGATGAATATCACCAGCAGTTGCGGGCCTATCCAACGCAGGACGACACGCAAAAGCTGAACAATCCTGTGTTCCACATCCACGGTGCGGATGTGCCTGTGTCGACGATGGTTGTGCCGTTTGCGATGCTGTTGAACCTCGCGTCCGTTTCGCAGGCGAGCGATAAGGACAAGTTGTGGGGCTTTATCCAGCGCTATGCGCCCGACGCGTCGGCTGAGGCGAACCCTGATCTGGACGCGGCGGCAGGGTTTGCTGTGCGGTATTACAAAGACTTCGTTGAACCGCAAAAAGTGTTCCGTTTGGCGGATGAGCAAGAACGCGCAGCGCTTGAAGCGCTTGTTGTGTCGCTCAAATCGGACGAGGCGGCGTTGGCTGTGATTGCGCAAAAAAATGCGCAAGAGGGCAAGGACGTCGCGTTGCCTGAGGTGAATTGGTCAGATGACGAATTCCTGCAATCCATCGTGTTCGCGGTGGGCAAGGTGCATGGGTTTGATCCGCTGCGGGCGTGGTTCTCATGCCTGTACGAAGTTCTGCTTGGCGCAAAGCAAGGGCCACGTTTTGGTGGGTTCATCGCGCTCTATGGTGTGGAAGAATCCATTGCGTTGATCGAGGCAGGCTTGGCGGGCGACCTGATAAAACCGACGGCGTGATTTGACACCGACCCCTTGTGGCCTACTGTTAAGGCATAGCCACAAGGGATTTTACCATGTTTCGAACTGTTAAGATTGTTGCAGCACTTGTCGTTCTTGGAACCGCCGCGCAGGCGCAAGATGCCACTATTGAGGATGTCATAACCGATCAATTGCAGGCTTTTGTTGATCGCGACATTGCAGGTGCGTGGGAACATGCCAGCCCGATGATCCAAGGCATGTTCGGCACGCCTGAAAATTTTGGCATGATGGTGCGCAATGGCTATCCGATGGTTTGGGACAATTCTGATGTGCGGTTTCTGGATCGCACGGAATTCCAAAGCTGGACCCGCCAAGAGGTCCAGATTCAAGGTCCGCAGGGCTTGTTTTATATCCTTGATTATCAAATGATTGAAACAACAGACGGCTGGTGGATCAATTCTGTTCAGGTGATCCCGACACCGGATGTTTTTTCCTAATCTGCTGCCGCATCTGTTGCGCTGCGGGCGACCCTATCGTCACGGTGCTGTCAGACGTCATTTACCCCAAACATTTACCTCTTTGAGCCGGTGATCCGTGCGCCCATGTGCGCCACAGTTCTGGATTTTGATGGGGCAGGGCTGTCTGCCTCCTATGAGGGGTTTTCATATGAACAAGGTAATTACCGACGGATTGGTGCTGACACCGCCACCTTTCGCGGATGGTCTGGATGTCTGGTCAAGCGGCGATGGCACGCCGG
The DNA here is from genome assembly GCF_000155735.2 of Octadecabacter arcticus 238. Taxonomy (GTDB): domain Bacteria; phylum Pseudomonadota; class Alphaproteobacteria; order Rhodobacterales; family Rhodobacteraceae; genus Octadecabacter; species Octadecabacter arcticus. The sequence goes on along the minus strand of NC_020908.1, from coordinate 3,289,021 downwards.
GGTCTGACACCTACGACGGTTCTGGCAACGGGACATTTGTGCCAGCAGATCAGGACTTTTTCGGTTGCCTTGAGATTGTGAAAACCCAAAGCGTGACGAAGCTGCGCTATATGGGTGAAACCCCGCTTTTGCCGGGCTGTTATCTGCGGGTGACGGCGCGGGTTAAATGCGTGGCGGGGGCACTGCCTGATGTGCGCATCGCGGCATGGGCTGGCACAGCGGGCGGCGCGCAGCTGAACGGCGTGATCGAAGTCGGGCCAAGCTTGTCGATCAACGGCTACGGCGATGTGATTGAGGTGTCGGCGATCATCGGCACAGGCCAGCGCAACGGCGTGGATATGGTTTGGGCGAATGCCAGCTATGGTCACATCGGGCTTGATTTGACCGGACCCAACGGCGGCGTCGTGCGGGTGGATGATTTCTCAATCGAAGACGTCACAGGTGCGTTTCTGCGCGACATGCTTGGCATTGTGGACGTGCGCGATTACGGCGCGATTGGTGACGGTGTCACAGACGATTCCGCAGCGTTTGAGCGGGCAGACAACGACGCCGACGGACGTGAGGTGTTGGTCACTGCGGGCACCTATTTTCTGGGCGGATCTGTCACGTTTCAAAGCCAAGTGCGGTTTGAGGGCACAGTGACGATGGGCGCAGAACACCGCCTGATCTTTCAGAAGAATTTCGACTTCCCCACCTATGTGGATGCCTTTGGCGACGAGGAGTTGGCGTTCAAAAAGGCGTTTCAGGCCCTGCTGAACTTTTCGGATCATGAATCGCTGGACCTTGGCGGGCGGCGCATTTCGCTGTCCGGTCCGGTCCGATTGATATGAGGGAGGCCGTGAACAATCGCACCAGTTTTGAGACACGTCGCGCCATTCGCAACGGTCAGTTGCAACCCATTGCCGGTCCTGCGTGGGATGACGATGTTGTTGTTGCGCAGGCGACGTACGATGCCGCAAGTTCTGTGCGCCTTAGCAATGTTGCCAATATTGCGGCTATTCAGGTGGGATCACTGGTGACAGGCAACGGCGTAGGGCGTGAAGTCTACGTGCGCAGTGTCGATATTGCTGCGTCCCAGATCACGCTCAGCCAGCAGTTGTTTGACGCCGAAGGCACCCAGCAGTTCACCTTTACGCGGTTTAAATACCTTATGGATTTCAGTGGGTTTGATAAGATGTCCGACCTTGTGTTGGACCAGTTGGAATTGCGCTGTGATGGTGTTTGCAGTGCGATTTTGCTGGCTCCACAGGGGCTATTGTTCCAAATCCATGATTGCCAATTCATCCGCCCCAAAGATCGCGGCGTGTCGTCGCCCGGGGATGGCTGTCAGGGCATGGTCATTGACCGCTGTAATTTCGAATCTGATGAATCCGATATCCCGACGCAATTGCGCAAATCCATGTGTTACAATTCCAACGCGAACGATGTGAAAATCCGCAACAATCGCGCTGCGCGGTTCCGCCATTTCGGGGTGATGAATGGTGGCCAAAGCATTATCGCGAACAATCACTGGTTTAACGGCGACGATCAGGCGTCCGGTGTGCGTTTGGGCGGGTTGATCCTGACCAAGCCGAATTGCGCCACCACGGTGACGGGCAATTACATCGACAATAATTTCATCGAATGGACGGACGAACATGACGCGACACCGGATGTGTCGGGCTATTCGTTTGGCGGGTTGTCGATCACGGGGAACGTGTTCCTCGCGATTGATGTGCAGGCGTCCTTTCGCTGGATCGTGATCAAACCTTATGGCGTGGGGCATTATATCAATGGGTTGAATGTGCAGGGCAATATTTTCCGCACGTTCAGCGGCACTATTGAACGGGTTGAAATGATCGACACAACCTATGCCGATCTGGATCAAAGCCGGATGCGTAACATCATCTTTGAGGGCAATGCGTTCAACGGCGTGAGCAATCCGACGCGCAATCCGCACATTGATGTCCATGTCCAAAGTTCGCCCGATCAGACGTGGACCGTGGACACACAAAACTATCTGCCGTTCGATGGGCATGCGCGCACGATTGACGCACTTGTGCCGATCTTTGCTGTGCGAAACGCCGCAAGGGATGCTGTGTTCGCCAACCCCTACGTCAGCCCGCGTCAAGGCGCGAATGATGATGAATTTCGTGTCCTTTGGCCGGAACCTGTAACGGGGCAAGTGCGATTTTCGGTGCGGATGGACAATCCAGCTTAGCGGGGTCTGTGCCAGCTGAGATGAGGGGGGGGTGCCTTCGGGTGCCCCTTTTCATCTGAGTGAACTTGACTTGCGGGGGCAATCGCGCCCTACTCAGTCCGTAATGAGGGAGTTTATTATGAGAAAATTTGCTTTAGCCGTGATGATGAGCGCGCCCCTACTGATGAGTTCACCGGCACTGGCAGAAAGTCTTGTGGGGCGCTACGTCGCCTATATCGGGCAGGATGATTTGTACAATTCAAACGGCGTGCGCCTGACGGAGCCTTGGCAGGTGTTGCGCCAAGATCGAGCGAATTACCACCGCTTTGGCGTGTCGCAACCGGGTGATGAATGGGACGGTTTTTTCGGATCCATCGACAATCGCGCGATCATGGAACGCATGGTGATGAACGGCCGCATAGATCCAGGCGCGGCGCGCAATTTGGTAAATGGTGGCGCGATGGTTGTGGTTCGCATCTATGGCACCGGATCAACGGGCAATCGTGTCGAGGTTGATGTGGTCCGCTAGGTTCTAAGCCTGATCGCATAGGCGATATATGCAGGAATTTCGCGCAACGCCGATTTGGTTTGCGGCCAGAATTTGGCCCCGCGCAACGACGGCGAACTGCTTGTTGCATGCAACCCCGCACGTCGCGCGATCAGTTTTGCGCGTGGGGCATGGTACCAATCGGTGATGATCACGACCTCGATGATTGCGACGTCGGTTTCATGGATGAGATCCCGTGCAAAGCGGATGTTTTCGCCCGTTGTCGTCGAGTGATCTTCCAGTACCATGGCATCCATCGGAACACCTGCGCCCAGCAGAATGTCCTGCATAACAGCCGCTTCGCTTGGTGGGTGTTGCCCGACGCCACCACACAGCACCAGCGACGTGATATGCCCGCTTTGATAAAGGGCCGCCGCATGCAACGTGCGGCGCCGCAATGTCGGTGACGGACCTTCGCGCCAAACAGCTGCACCGAGGATGATGCCAATCGCCAAAGCGTGGTCCTTTCACGGTGTGGGGAGGGGCATACTACACGACAGTAGGGTGGTTGAGGGTGCCAGAAGGTGATTTAGGAGCGGACTCTTATCGCTAAAAAAGGTTCCACTGATGATCACGAAAGCCCTGACGACCCGCAAGAAGAGGTTATCCCCCCATTTAGAGTTGAGCAACAGTCGCCTTGAAACGATGTGCCTCTTGATCATGGGAATGGTGAATGCCCGGACGGTAAATTTGAGCCATCTGGCCTGTGAGTTTCCTACCGATAGCAAGGTTGAAAGCACCTACCGTCGCCTACAACGCTTTTTTCCAGCATGTTGATCTTGGCTCGGATTGGGCGGCCCCCTTGCTTGTTAAAATGATTGGTTCTGGCCCCACCTGGCATTTATGCTTGGACCGAACAAATTGGAAAATTGGCTAACGCCATGTCAACTTCTTGGTCTTAGCCATTGTCACACGCCGCCACCGTATTCCGTTGATGTGGAGCGTTTTGGGGCGTGCAGGGAACAGCGATACTGCTCAGCGCATTGCCTTGATGAAACGTTATCTGTCGGTGTTTGAGGTCTCCACCATCAAGTTCTTGTTAGCGGACCGGGAATTCATTGGAGCACAATGGTTGGATTTTCTTCATAAAAACAACGTCCCATTTGTCATCCGTATCAAAGCAAACCAACTTGTGACCACACAGGACGGGAAAACGCAAAATCTAAGCACCTTGTTGCGCACCTGTCGCGGTAAGCGCAACTTTGATGCCCGATTTGGAGGCAACAATTTGGGGGAGGCCACGTGGTTTAGCTTTGCTGCAAAGCGCATCAAGGGGGGTGAGCTTTTGATCGTCGTCTCTAACCGGCCCGCACATCGGGCCCTCGCCACCTACAAGAAAAGATGGGCCATTGAGAGCCTCTTTGGCGACACAAAGACACGCGGCTTCAATCTTGAAGACACACGACTGACCATCTCCAAAAAACTTGAGCTTCTTTTAGGTCTCGTTGCGCTCGCGGTTGCATGGGCATCTAAAACCGCCACAAAGCTTATTGGAGGCGGGAAAATGAAGCGGAAAAAACACGGATATTTTGCAAAGTCATTCTTTCGAATTGGCTTCGATCAGCTCCGTAAACTGCTCAGGTCAGACCCAAACGCCGCTGTCTCACCGTGGCTACTAATTCCACCCATAATCACAAGAGTCGTGTAGTATGGGGGAGGAGTTTAACCCTGTGTGGTCCAACATATATAATGCGTCAAACCATAGGAGCGTACAATGACACAGACCCCATCTGACCTCGTTGCCAATGCAGGCATTGCGACCATTTCCATTGACGACGCTAAGGCGTTGCACGGGCAGGACGGCGTTGTGTTTTTAGACGTGCGCGAACCTGCTGAGCTTGCGGGCGGCAAGGTTGCCGGCGCCGTGGCGATCCCGCGCGGGGTTTTGGAATGGCAGACCGAAGCGCTGGAGGGGGCAAAGACCGTCGTGGTCTATTGCGCCGCAGGCGGGCGGGCAGCACTCGCGGGTGCCACGTTGAAATCGCTAGGGTTCGCGGATGTGCGGAACGCAGGCGGGTTCAAGGATTGGGTTGAGGCTGGGGGTAAGGTGGAGTGATGTCTGCGGGCCTTATCCGCGGATAAGATGTTGTTAATGAATGGTTAATTATCAGCTTAAGAACTGAGGCCCTTTATTGACTGAAATTCCCAAACCCAACAAGATCTAAACTCGGATGGGGCCTCTTCAAGGTCGCATCCATTGTAGTCTCGAACGGGTTCGGGCAGTGCGGTTCCGAATCTGGCATTGAAATTTACTTCTTCAAATGGAACTGCCCAAGTATGTGCTGTGGCTAGATGCTCCGTAATTTCCCCGTCCTCGTCATATGCGACAAAGCTAACGGCAACCCATGTAATGATGTAGTCAGCGGTCTGGCTTGTTAATGTGCCGGAAAAATTACTATTAATTTCAGATCGTGTGTTTGCTGAACCGCGTCCACTTAGATCAGCTCTGAATATTGAGATGTCTTCTTCATGTTTTGCAATGCAGAATATTTGCAGCTGTTCATCGGTAAAAAGCGGTGAAGCATAAATTTCGACACAGCTGTGTGCGCCCGCGACAGAACCTCTAACCAAATACTCGTAAGTGTTCTCAGAGAATTTGAATGCCATAAAAAAAGAGTGGCAAAAGTAAACGAGAAAATTGTAGCTATACTCCTGCGCCTGAATTGACCTGACGATTTTGGGCCTGCGATTCACTTCGTCGCATGGCCAAAGGCGGTTCAGTCTGTATTTTGAGTTTATGAGCAAGCAATACAAAACAGTCTCCTTATCCGACGAGCAGCGCATAGCACTTGAAGCGCTTTGCCGCCGCCGCAAAGTTGACGCCCTTGTTTGGAAACGGGCGCGCGCGTTTCTTCTTTTGGACGCAGGAGAAGACGCCGGAACGGTTTGCCGGATTTTGGATATTGGCCCGACAGTTTTGACGGAGTGGCGATTTGCCTTTGCCGGTGCGGGACTATCGTTTTTCGGTCTGAAGGACTACAGCCAGCGTCAGGGTCATTTGTCCGTCGTGCAAGAGCAGGCGGTGAGAGCCCATTTCACTGCGCAGCCTGCCCGCAATGCTGATGAGGTCTGTGCCTATGTTCTAGCCGAGTGCGACCAAAACTACAGCACGTCGGGAGCCGCCAAGCTGATGCGCCGCCTGGGGTTCGCGTATAAGAAACCACAATTGCTGCCTGCACAGGGAGCTATGACTGAATCTGGTGTTTGAGTGGTTTGAAGGTTGGCGGCGTATCTGGTTGAATTGTTGTTGGAAGACAGCAGCCCAACCAAAGGAGATACACCACCATGGGAACTACTAACATTGTTGATTTTGCGCGTCGAGACGAGATGACGGACGCGTTGACGGAGTTGCTGAAAACGGGAGCACAACAATTGATCGCGACAGCAGTTGAGGCTGAGCTTGTCAGTTATTTGGCGCAATTTACCGGCTTACGCACCGATGCCGGTCACGCGGCAGTCGTGCGTAATGGACATCATCCGGCCCGCCCGTTTCAAACGGGCATTGGCCCTGTGAGCGTGCGCATTCCAAAGGTTCGGTCCAAGGACGGCACACCGGTGACATTCCGGTCTGCCCTGGTGCCGCCCTATGTGCGCCGCACGAAGACGCTGGAAGCGGCCTTGCCATGGCTTTACCTCAAAGGGATCTCCAGCGGCGAGATGGCTCCCGCCCTCAAGGTTCTTCTGGGCCCAGATGCCGTTGGCTTGTCGGCTAATACGGTTTCGCGTTTAAAACGCGATTGGGCCAATGAATACGAGGCTTGGAAAGGCGCTGAGTTAGATGACGAGCCCATCGTCTATATCTGGGCCGACGGCGTTCACAGCGGCCTTCGGGGCGAGGATGACAAGCTCTGTGCCCTTGTTATTATTGGGGTAACTGCCCGTGGCAAGAAGCGATTTCTGGCAATTGAGGATGGGGTGCGCGAGTCCACGCAGAGCTGGCGCGAGGTTCTGCTTAACCTCAAAAGCCGAGGCATGAATGCGCCCAAACTGGCCATCGGGGACGGTGCCATGGGGTTTTGGGCGGCCATGGACGAAGTCTATCCTGAGACCCGCCATCAACGCTGTTGGCAACACAAAACGATGAACGTGCTCAATTGTTTACCCAAGCTGTCTCAGCCAAAAGCCAAGGCCGCGCTGCACGACATCTGGCAGGCCGAGACCAAAGTCGATGCAGAAAAGGCGTTCGATCTGTTCATCAAAACCTACGAACCCAAATACCCCAAGGCCACACTATGCCTGCAAAAAGATCGTGAGGAACTCATGGCATTCTTCGACTTCCCGGCGCAGCATTGGCAAAGCATCCGCACTAGCAATCCAATTGAATCGGCCTTCGCGACGATCCGGCATCGTACCAAGCGTTCAAAGGGCTGCCTGTCACGCGATGGCATGCTGCACATGATGTTCAAACTGGGGCAATGTGCTGAGCAAAATTGGAGGAAGCTACGCGGCTTTGACTACCTCGCAAAAGTCATCACAGGCGTCACGTTCAAAGACGGAATCGAAACCACAAACCCCGACCAGATCACCGCATGACCAACAATACTCAAACACCAGATTTGACAATAACTCCTGCACAGGCCGATGAAGCCAAGCAGGCTGCGTTTATTGCCAAATATGAGGCCCTGATGAACGGGTTGGCCGCAGATGAGATGGTTGTCTTTTCGGACGCTGTCCACCCCGAACACCAGAGCCGCCCCGCCCATGGTTGGTTCCCCAAGGGACAAAAGACGGCCCTGAAGGCGACATCAGGGCGCAAGCGGCTCAACATTCAGGGCGCGCTTGACCTTGAGACTTTCCAGTTCACCTTTGTGGAAGGCGAGAAGATCAATGCCCAGACAACCCGACAGATGCTGGAAAAGTTGGAACGCAACAACCAAACCAAGACGGCCATCCACGTCTTTGTCGACAATGCCCGCTATCATCATGCCAAGATACTACAGCCATGGCTGGACAGCCCAGAACGTCGGGTGAAGTTGCATTTCTTGCCAGCATATGCCCCGCACCTCAACCCGATCGAGCGTCTTTGGGGTGTTATGCACAAATGGGTCACCCACAATCGGCACTATGCAACGTTCAACCAATTCACAGAGGCCATTTTCGACTTCTTCCGCAAGACCCTGCCAGAAAAATAGCCAGAGTTCCGCGACACCGTCACCGACAACTTCCGCGTCATATCGCTCAAGGAATACAAAGTGATTTGAGGGGAAAACCTCAGGTCAATTCAGGCGCGGGAGTATACCAAAGTAATTTTCTGCATAGCAGTAAGGTCCGATCAAAATAAATCCCAAAGAAAATTATAACCTAAATCAAAGGTTTAGACACCCCTTTTCTTCCTCGGTTTAATCCCACCGCGTTGTCCCGGTTGACCAGCCTTACTCCGCCCTGCCATTTTCTCACTCTCTGCCACGGCTTTATCCACCTGATATTGCCGTGCCATCGGGTCGTCGGACACCGTGAGTTCTACGGTCTCCAAGCGTTTGACCTCGTCACGCAGTCTGGCGGCTTCCTCGAATTCCAAATTCTCGGCGGCTTTGCGCATGTCGGTTCGTAGACCCTGCAACACGGTTTTCAGGTTGGCGCCCGCCAGCGGTGCGTCGATGGTCGCGGTGACGCGGTTCATGTCGACGTCGCCTTTGTACAGACCCGCCAAAATATCATCGACGTTCTTCTTCACCGTTGTCGGGGTGATGCCGTGCTTTTCGTTGTAGGCGATCTGGCGGTCGCGGCGACGGTCGGTTTCGCCGATGGCGCGTTCCATGCTGCCAGTGATCCGGTCCGCATACATGATGACGCGGCCTTCGGCGTTTCGTGCGGCGCGCCCGATGGTCTGGATCAGCGAGGTTTCAGACCGCAAGAAGCCTTCTTTGTCTGCGTCCAGAATCGCGACGAGACCACATTCGGGAATGTCCAAACCTTCGCGCAGCAGGTTGATGCCGATCAGTACATCAAACGCCCCAAGGCGCAGATCGCGCAGGATTTCGATGCGTTCAATCGTGTCGATATCTGAGTGCATATAGCGGACTTTGATGCCGTTTTCGTGCAGATATTCGGTCAGGTCTTCGGCCATGCGTTTGGTCAGTGTCGTGACCAAGGTGCGGAACCCTTTGGCGGACACACGGCGGATTTCGTCCATGACATCATCGACTTGCGTGTCCACAGGGCGGATTTCAATCATCGGGTCCAGCAGACCGGTCGGGCGGATAATCTGTTCGGTGAACACGCCGCCGGTTTGTTCCATTTCCCACGCGGCGGGGGTCGCGGACACGAACACCGATTGCGGGCGCATGGCGTCCCATTCCTCAAATTTCAGCGGCCGGTTGTCCATGCACGACGGCAGGCGGAACCCGTGTTCGGCCAGCGTCATTTTGCGCCTGAAGTCACCCTTATACATGCCGCCGATCTGGGGCACGGACACGTGGGATTCATCGGCGAACACGATGGCGTTGTCAGGGATAAATTCAAACAATGTGGGCGGCGGCTCACCTGGCATACGCCCTGTCAGGTAGCGCGAATAGTTCTCGATTCCGTTGCACACGCCCGTCGCTTCGAGCATTTCAAGGTCGAAATTGCAGCGCTGCTCAAGGCGCTGGGCTTCGAGCAGTTTGCCTTCGTTGACCAGTTGATCAAGCCGCATTTTCAGTTCTTTTTTGATACCGACAATCGCCTGTTTCATCGTCGGTTTCGGCGTCACGTAGTGGGAGTTGGCGTAGATGCGGACCTTTTCAAAGGTGTCGGTTTTTTCGCCCGTCAGCGGGTCAAATTCTGTGATCGCTTCGAGTTCTTCGCCAAAGAACGACAGTTTCCAGGCGCGATCATCAAGGTGGGCGGGCCAGACCTCAAGGCTGTCGCCGCGCACGCGGAATGTGCCGCGCTGAAAGCCCGCGTCGTTGCGTTTGTAAGCCTGCGCAATGAGGTCGGTCATGATTTGGCGTTGGTTGTATTCCTCACCCGCGTGCAGATCCTGCGTCATCGCGCCGTAGGTTTCGACGCTACCGATACCGTAAATGCACGACACGGACGCCACGATAATCACATCATCACGTTCAAGCAGGGCGCGTGTCGCCGAATGGCGCATCCGATCAATTTGTTCGTTGATCTGGGATTCTTTTTCGATGAATGTGTCGGACCGTGCGACGTAGGCTTCGGGCTGGTAGTAGTCATAGAAGCTGACGAAATATTCCACCGAGGCGTCAGGAAAGAAGCCTTTGAATTCGCCGTATAGCTGTGCGGCGAGGGTTTTGTTTGGCGCAAGGATGATTGCGGGGCGTTGGGTTTTCTCAATCATTTTGGCCATGGTGAAAGTTTTGCCAGTGCCCGTTGCGCCGAGCAGGACTTGGTCGCGTTCACCGTTTCGGATGCCTTCGCACAACTCCTTGATCGCCGTCGGCTGATCGCCGGCGGGCTCAAAATCTGTCTTCAGCACAAACGCCCGCCCGCCTTCCAGTTTTTCGCGGGTTTTCACGTCCGGCGCTGGATTTGCGAGGAATTGTTCAGGGTCTGATTTGTCGGATTTGTCGGTTTGGGCGTAGGGCATGGGTACTCCTGTTAAGGTTCAATGTGACACCGATGCGGGGTTGTTCAAGGGGTATGACGCAGCGGCTGCTGACAGGGGTGTGTCAGCAGGGTGGTCGTGGGGGGTGTGATTGGCCACGCAACCCTTGCGCGGCGCGACGGAATCCCCGATATAACGATCAACCAATAGGAGCCCCCATGCGCGCACGTATTTATCAGCCAGCCCGAACTGCGATGTCGTCGGGCACCGCGAAGACCAAGCATTGGGTTTTGGAATTTGCGCAAGCGTTTGCACGTGAAGTTGATCCGTTGATGGGCTGGACGTCGTCGTCTGATACGCAAACCCAAGTCAAAATGACGTTTGAGACCAAGGACGCGGCGCTAGACTATGCTGCCGCAAACAGCATCGATGCGTCCGTACAAGAGCCCAAGAAGCGGCGCGCCAATATTCGAGTTGGCGGTTATGGTGAGAATTTTGCGACGAACCGTCGCGGTGCGTGGACGCACTAGGCGATGTGAATCGCGATTCAATTACCGCCAAATTGTAGTGAAGATTCGAGCAAATTAAGTTGAATCATATATTTTTTAGGCTCAATTCGCATTAGCTATGCACATGGTCTAACCGGCAGGATACCTGCTGCTGCGGCGAGGACTGCGCGTGGTGTTGGCTGCCTTGGAAGCACTGCGAGATGAAACCATCTGAGATAGCTGTCGAGATACTTGGTGGCGACGCCACGATGGCGACGAAGAAAGGACTTGAGCCGCTCATGGCGGCTGTTGACGGTCTGGATGTGCAGTTCTCCCCGGACGCGCTCGCCAGCGGTTTGGTTGAGCGCCTCATGGCTGATGCCCATCGCGGCGGCGCAGGGCGGATAACTGGTGCAGCCGTCAGTGACCAGCAGGGCGTCCTGGTCAAGAACTGGCTGCAAAACCGCTTGCAAATGAGCGGCAGACACCGCCGGCAATATGGCGCTGACGGTCGCGCCGGAGCGGTCGGCGGCCACCAAAACTGGAACTTGCTCATGCGATACCCCCCGTTTGGACGCCTTGCCGCCGCGCCTGCGGGCCTTGCGATCGAGGTTCCGTTCGCCTTTACGACTGCTCAAGACAAACGTCTCATCGGCCTCGACGATACCGCGCAGTTTGATCGCGCCAGCCGTCACAGCCCGCAGGAAGCGGTGACGCCAGCGAAAAGCCGTGCTGCTGGCCACCCCGCAGCGCGCCGCCGAGGTCTTCACCGTGTCGCCATCGCTTAATGACCCAGCAAATTCTGTCCAGCAATCTTTGTGTCGCAGCCGAGCTAACGGCGTCCCAGTTAGGGCGTTGAAGGTTTTGCTGCAGATCTTGCAAAAATACCGCTTCAGCCCGTTAGAGCGGCCTCGGATCACAGCCCCGCCCGCCGCACAATGCGGACAGTTTCGTGCCGTCCCGATCCGCTCCTCCAACAGTCCGATCACGGCTTCCAGCGACGGCTGACCAGCCAGCAACCGAACCGTTGCAATCCGCTGGTACGAGGACAGATCATCAATCTCAGATAGCCAGGCCAGATAGTCGTGATGGTCCATGCGCGCCTCCTGCGTTCACTTTTTGTTCTATATCATTGGGGAGTGCATAGCTAATGCGAATTGAGCCATTTTTTATGATCTTTGTCGCATGAGAACACCATCTTGAATGTGCGTTCTCATTGGGTGTCATTTCAGGAAATCGGGGTGAGACAACGGGTCAAAGAGTGCATGACGTGCACGGTTTTTGTGGATCATTGCAGACCCACCTTGGTACATCGATGCCGTCGGGCGGCGGTTACATCATCAATGCCCGCCCGCTTGCACATCGACAGATACGATCAATTCGATGCCAATATCGGTGCTGCTTAAGACTTCGACTAAGTCGGCAACTTCGCCCAATAGCAATGTTTCTTTTAGCCCTTCATTGGCCGCATCTGTAAGGCAGGCGTCATTGGCCAGCGTAATGCGCCCCGCGCCCGTTTGTTCCCCAAGGTTTAGCAAGTCCGAAGCAGGCACAAGAATAACGAAAATCAACGCGCCAAGCGCAATCAGAATTTCGCGCCATTTATGTTCAACAAATGTCATCATCGCCAATCTCCTAACATTGCAGGGATGCAAGTGCGTCTGCATCCCCCGCAAACCAATCCAGATCGACGGACCCTGAAATGCCATCGACGGTTCCGTTTTGTTGGTGCTGCCAGAAGTACCAATCCCTGCCCTGTGGTGGCTTTGCTGTGTGGCTGTATTCAGCCAACCAAAGTGGATACTGCCCAAGCCCTGTGCCGAGATACTGCGTATAGAAAGAAGGGCTGGCATAGATCATCGGTGTGCATCCTGTGCTATCTTCGATCATAGACAGGAACGCCTGCACATCGCGCAGGTACTCGGCTTCGTCGCCCGCTTCTGGGGTTCTCTCCAGATCGACGACAGGCGGAAGCATGTTTTCTACATCACCCAATGCAGCCAGAAAGTTTGCGGCTTGCGGGGCCGGTTCATCATTGGGTTCGTAAAAGTGGTAGCCGCCAAACGCGATCCCTGCCTTGGCGCTGGCGGTGCGGTTTGTCTGCCACTTGGGATCGGTGTATGTTATTCTGTCGGTTGCCTTGGCAAAGGCGAAGGCAATTCCGCGCTTTAGGCGCATGCGAAGTTTGCAAAAATTCGCAGCCGTTTACGGCTCAGTCCATGACCATTTCTACGCGGACCGCCATCTCTACAACCGATCAGATTTTGAGCTGAACCGTGCCGCCGCTCTGACCGAGTGGCGCGGCCTCTGAGCAGCCTAAGGCATTGAGATTGTAGAAGAACTGAGACTGGTTCGCATTTGTCTGACAGCACCGTTCTTGCGTGTCTTCATTTTGGATTACTTCTCTCTTCAGGCGATCCACTTTAACAACTGGCCCAAATTTCCGCGACTACATCTTGATTGACCCATGGTCATCAATCTGCGCAGATTGGTCCCACTAGGGCCTGCGTATCCTGACGTAGATATCGCACCGCGGGTGTTTTGAAGCTTCAAAATGGTTACGATAAGTTCCTGGTTGTTCAAGTTATGAGTAAAAGTATACTTCTGAACGAATTTTCATGTCTCATCCTGATATTGTCCCGGTCATTCTTTGTGGTGGTTCAGGCACTCGCCTGTGGCCTCTGTCGCGAAAAAGCTATCCGAAACAGTTCACGCAACTGATCGGGGATCACAGCCTTTACCAACAAGCAGCTGCGCGGCTGACGTGTGAGGGGTTCGTGGCGCCGGTGATCGTCACCAATTCTGATTTCCGGTTCATCGTCACGCAGCAATTGTCCGCTATCGGCATTGATCCCGGAACAGTTCTGATCGAACCTGAGGCGCGCAACACCGCGCCCGCCTTACTGGCTGCGGCCATCGTCATCGCCCAAAATCCCGATGCGCTGATCCTTGCCTCTCCGTCTGATCACTATATTCAGGATGCGTCGCAGTTTCGCGACAGTGTGCGCAAGGGGGCCACGGCTGCCGCCGCCGGACAGATTGTCACCTTCGGCATCACTCCGACGCGGCCTGAAACCGGATACGGGTATCTTGAATTGGACGAGGGTGCCGCAACTGACGCCGATGCTACTCCGTTGAAAGGGTTTGTCGAGAAACCCGATTCCCAGAATGCGGCCCGAATGATCGCCGAAGGCCGGTTCTTGTGGAACTCCGGTGTGTTCCTTTATTCCGCGCGCACCTTGATGGATGCATTTCGCACCCATGCACCCGAATTGTTCGAGAATGTGCAATCGGCAGTGACTCAGGCGCGCTCGGATCTTGGGTTTTTGCGGCTGGATGCGCAAGCTTGGGCACGCTGTGATGACGTTTCCGTCGATTTTGCAATCATGGAAAGAGCCGATAACCTGTCCGTTGTGACCCACCCCGGCGACTGGTCCGACCTTGGCGGTTGGGAGGCTGTGCGCCAGCATATGGACCTTGACGACGCTGGTGTTGGCACCCACGGTGCGGCCCTTGCGGTCGAGTGTCGCGAAACACTGTTACGCAGCGAAAACGATAGCCTACAACTGGTCGGCCTTGGGCTTGATAACATCGTCGTCGTCGCAATGAAGGATGCGGTGCTGGTCGCCGATCGAAACCACGTTGCGGATCTGGGCGAGGTCGTGAAACAGATGCGCGTGCAACAGATCGCGCAGGCCGACACGTCCCCGCGCGATTTCCGTCCTTGGGGATTTTTCGAGACCCTGACCCTACGGGACCGCTTTCAGGTCAAGCGGATCGTCGTCAACCCCGGTGCCGCGCTGAGCCTGCAAAGCCACGTTCACCGTTCCGAACACTGGATCGTGGTGGCGGGCACGGCGCGGGTGACGGTGGATGACGAGGTGAAACTGGTGTCCGAAAACCAGTCTGTCTATGTCCCGCTTGGCGTGGTGCATCGCATGGAAAACCCCGGCAAGGTCGCGATGGAATTGATTGAGGTGCAGACAGGAACCTACCTCGGCGAAGACGATATCATACGCTATAAGGACGTTTACGCACGCGGGCAGGGGGCCAAGGGTTAAACAAGGCTCCGTCACCGTATTCGGGCATTGCAACTCAGCAACGGTTTGACGGGATTCAGACGGGGTGTTGAATTGGGTCTCCGGTCAAGGGATGGTAGTGAAATCGTTCGAAATCGTCGCGGTAGTAACGGTGGATCAGCGCGATTTCATTTTGCGTTGGGATGACGGGCGTATCGCCTTTCTTTCAAAGACAAGCCGTTTGTCCGTCACGTTGTGTGGCGTGATAGTCTGCGGCAGTGAATATTCAGCACCGGCAATGTCTTGAAGCCGTGGCACAACCGCATCGAGTCCGTCTTCCAGTCGAAAGATACGTGCGCTCTGCGGCACGATATCATCCATCAAACGGGTGTGGTTATCAAACTGCCAGGGCGCGCGATTTCGTGTGCGATGGACACGCGTCAGCCACTCTGCGAGGGTAACATCGGGACCGATTAAGGCTTCGACATCGCGTTGAAAGCGGAATGCTGACACGAGGCGTGTCACGGGACTGCGTACCACTGCAAAGCTTTCATCAAAGAATTCAGACGGAAAGAGTGTCGATATGGCGTTGGCATCAACATGCTGCGGAGAGCCTTTCGTCCAGCGTGTGCCGGGCGTACGGGCATGGAATTTTGTGTCGCGAAACGCCAAGGTGCCAAATGCTTTGGTCAGGTAAATCTCCATCGCAGTCCCGGCACATTTGGGGACGTGGGCAAAATAGACAATTTTTCCCGATATTTTCACGATTGGCATGGAACAATTTACCTTTTACTCTGCACTTCGGCATCTTGCCCTGTTGAGACCTTGCAAAGAACCCTCGGCGTCCAGCAGTTCGATATCTTTTTGTGCTGGCCCGCGCAATCTGCCAGCAACTGTGAGGGGGCGCCGTGCGGTTGTGTTCGAAAAGTTTGGTTTGTAGCGACACCGACTTTTGATTATCTGTCTCACGGTTAAATGAGGAAAATCCCATGGCGCCCAAATTCGGAACCAGCGGCCTGCGCGGCCTTGTAATCGAGCTGACCGAAAGCCTGGTCGCGGATTATACCCGCGCCTTTCTGGCGGCGTGCAATTGTAATGTGACGCTTTATGTCGGGCGTGATCTGCGCCCTTCGTCGCCTGATATCGCCGATGCTGTGATGTCGGTGGCGCGTGCCGAAGGCGTCGCGGTCGTCGATTGTGGCGCGTTGCCGACACCTGCGCTGGCGCTGGCGTCGATGCAGACAAACGCGGGGGCGGTGATGGTCACCGGCAGCCATATTCCCGCAGACCGCAACGGGCTGAAATTCTATGTGCCGGGTGGCGAAATCACCAAGGTGGATGAACAGGCGATTATCGCGCATTTGGGGCGTCCTGTGGCGGACGAGACAGGCACCTTGAAGACCGCGCCGGACGTTATCGACACTTATGAACGCCGCTACACAGATGCCTTCGGTGCGGATGCGCTGCACGGGTTGCGCGTCGGGGTTTATCAACACAGCGCCGTTGGTCGTGATGTTATAGTGCGTGTGGTGCAGGCGCTGGGGGCGCAGCCGGTCACGCTTGGGCGCTCTGATGTGTTCATTCCCGTTGATACCGAAGCGCTTGATCTTGACACGCGCGACCTGCTGGCGGGGTGGTGTAAGGACTATGGCCTTGATGCGATCATATCCACGGACGGCGATTCAGACCGCCCAATGCTAGCGGATCACACGGGCGCCATCGTCGTGGGCGATGTTCTGGGCGTGCTGACCGCACGGTATCTCGGCGCGGACGTGATCTGCACGCCAGTGTCGTCCAATTCGATGGTGTTGCAAATGGTGGATTTCAAGCAGATCAAGCTGACCCGCATCGGCTCGCCCTTTGTGATTGCGGCGATGGAGGATGTTCTGGCCTTGGACCCTGCCGCAAAGGTCGCAGGATATGAGGCGAACGGTGGGTTTCTGCTGGGGTTCACCGCGCAGATGCAACATGCCCCGCTCGCGCCGCTGATGACCCGCAACAGCTTATTGCCGATGATCGCGCCGTTGGTTGCTGCCGGCCGGAACGGGTGCGCCGTAGCGGATCTGGTCGCCGACCTGCCGCGTGTGTTCACCGCGGCCGGCCGACTGCAGGGCATCGCGCCGCAGGTCAGTGAACCTTTCCTTGACCGCCTGACAACAGACCCAATGGTGCGTACCGCGTTTTTTGACGTCGGTGGTGGTGAAACGAGAATCGACACCACCGACGGCCTGCGCGTGACGTTTGTCGGCGGCGACGTAATCCACCTGCGTCCGTCCGGCAATGCACCTGAATTCAGATGCTACGCTGAAGCAGGAAGTGCTGGGAAAGCCGCTGATCTGGTGGCGCGTCATCTGGTGCGCCTCGATGATATTTTGCGTTGATGTAAAGAATTGCGTATCAGGCATCCGGGCGCACATAATAGGTCTGATTGCCGGTCAGACGTTCTCGAAAATCTGGACTGCCGTTGGAAAAACTGACCCGTCCGGTTTGCTTGTCGAACTTAGCCACATCCCAAAAAGCCGCCCCGTCCGGCAAAGCTTTGATTGTGAAATTATCCATGCCCGTGGTGCCCATTTCCGCCCGCCCCGAAAATCCTGTCTGGAACAGCAGGCTTGTGGTGTTTCCAGATTACATCCTAGCCCATCCGCAAACCTCTCGAAATAAGTGGAACCACTTCATAAAGCTATTCTTGTTCTAGCGCATTGATCAGTTCAACAAAGCTCCGCTGACGTCTACTTCGGGCGGACTCAGCAGATCCTGAAACAGTGAGAGCAGATCAAACGCAAAATCATACTCAACCTGCACTTGTGGCCATCAAGCTTAAACGCTTAAACGCAATCAACGAAGGACCAGAGCCTGCAGTAAGAAACAAGCTCAAATGTGCCGAAATTATATAACGACTGACACAAAGACCAAACATCATGAAAAAGAGTGATATTTCCAAAACGCCCGTTCTGATCGCTCGGGGCCTGATATACGCTAACGTCTCCGCCAGAGAGGCAAAGTCGCGCGTGGAAGTTTCGGTCGGAAAACTGTCTGCTCTCCCTTTGAATGATGCTTTCTGAAACATCACAATGGCACATTACGATGCCGGTTGGTGGGGGTATCCACGCCACCAACAAAGCCACGCTACAATCGCATCACGCAGCTGTTTCTGTGGTCTAATATTGCTCCGCCTTTTACAGGCCGCTGGTCAAAGGCGGGTTCCATTTCCAAGGAAAACCACACGACCGCATGCCTAAACCCCAAAGCGCCGCTTGAAATCTATATGCGACGCCAGCTAGAAGGTCGTGAGCGGTCCCGTAGCTCAACTGGATAGAGCACCTCACTTCTAATGAGGATGTTGAAGGTTCGATTCCTTCCGGGATCACCATTTAATTTTTTTAAATCAATTAGTTACGTTAAGGCTGTTTTCTGATTCTTTCTTGCAAAGAATGGGAGGAAGCATGAAGGAAGCAGGGCGCGCGCATAGATGCGGGTGTTGTAACGGAATCACAGTCAAGCATTGGAATCAACGATGAGATGCCTATAACGGTTTCGCCGTCCAGCAGTGGGAACGACTTATTCAAACTAACTTCATAAAGATGTGCCAAAGAACTTTTCACATTTTTCAGTTCGGTAGCGCGTCCTGAACTCAACCAAGATCATCTCAAGTGTTGCGATGAAGGTGCTTTGGTCAAAGCCAAGTGTTCCTTTGCGTTCGTGCAAATATCGCCATTCTACGAACGCGTTGGCGTGATGGCTCAAAATATCTGTAAGGGAATATTCCATGAACCAACCCGGTCCACACTGCGACTCAACCGACTTTTAAAATTCTATTTCGAGGCGTTCTTGGCTTTCGGGCAGGAGAACTTTAAACAGTTTAAGCAGGTTGTGCGTCTTCTTAACTTTGGGGTCATCGTAGTCAAACACGAACCAAGCTTTTAATGCGAACTCCATTGCGAGAGCCAGGAGCATGGGTTCGACGCCCATATGGGAACGCTTTTCAATCGACACGTTCTGGAGAAATGGTTCACGTTCCTAGTTTGCCACAGGATCGAACTTGCATAGTCCCCAAGGGTGATTGCTGTGGTTAGCCTGTGTTTCATTGCTTTTCCCTTCAACTGCCTATTAGTAAATCATATTTGGTCGTCAAAAAGGGCATCAACGTGGAATGTTGGGTATGGCGGCGTACGGCCCAGACCGGACATCGGCCGCTACCTTCGACTCTGCGCATACCTCAAGGTTCTGGGCTGGGGCTGGTTCTATCTCAGCACGATCTATTAGCTGGCAGTGGTTTGCTCGCAAGCCACGAGAGGCCTAGACGATTACAGCAGCTACATCATCTCATGGAATCTCTGTACAAACATGAGGACCCAAGACGTCACTGATACATTGGATCTGGCCTTAGCCGCGTCGGGATGTGGCCAGGTTCATGTTGTCCACAAGCCTCGCCTGCTTAGTCCCTTCTCATTGATACTGCGTATCAACTGCCGGGCAGTGGACAACGGCTCCAGCTATGTCTCAGGCGACTTGGCAAAATGGCTGCAAGGCAAGGGTATGAAGCATTCTCGTGGTGCGCCGTATCACCCACAAACCCAAGGCAAGATCCCTCTCATGGCTTGCAAGCAAACCACTACTGGGCAGTGGAGCGATGGCATCAGACTTTGAAGAACCGCATCTTGGACCTGTCGGGCTTCAATTCCGCCCCAAGTGTTCGTTTAAGCCACCTTCCGTTCGAAGGCGACAGGACTTTTCCAGCCCAACGTTGAGTGCCTTCGGCGTGGATTGTAGAAGCCGTTGATATATTCAAAGACTGCTATTTTAGCCGACTGGCATGTCTCCCAAGTATGACGCCAGATCAGCTCGGCCTTGATGGTTTTGAAGAACGTCTCAACTGCCGCATTATCATAGCAATTGCCTTTGCCACTCATCGATACTTTGAAGCCGTTCTGGCGCAGGATCTTTTGGTAGTCATGCGAACAGTATTGGCTGCCGCGATCCGTGTGATGGATGCAGCCCTTTGGCGGTGACCGGAAGGCGATAGCCATCTTCAACGCCCTGATTGCCAGGGCACGCTTCATCCGATTGCTGACAGCCCATCCAATCACGCGCCTGGAATGTAAATCCACGATCACAGCCAGGTAAAGCCAACCCTCACGCGTCCAGATATAGGTAATGTCCCCAGCCCATTTTTGGCTTGGTTGATCTGCAATGAAGTTTCGATCCAACAAGTTTGGCGCAATGTTGAACTTGTGATTGCTGTCTGTGGTGACCTTGTGTTTGTGGGTTCTAACCACGGATATGCCGTTCTGGCGCATCAAACGACCAACGCGGCGGTGACCGATATCCAATCCGATCTCTTTCAACTCTTCGGTCATCCGTGGCCTGCCACTTTCGGGACATTGCTGCGCAATACCCTGCCGTGCAGTGCATAGCTGTCCAGACTGAGACGAGATTGTTCTTTGATGTGGACCAACGTCACCATATCAGATCGCTGCCTGCTGCTAGCAGGACGGCTTCGGAATGCCCGCAAGCCACGCGAACTGACGTTCATGACACGACACATCCGTCCAGTAGAAAATATGAACCGGTGCTCTTCAATAAACTTAAACCTCACGGCTTTTAGCTCGCGAAGAACACCGTAGCCTTTTTTAGGATTTCCCTTTCCTCCTTGAGAATGCGCCCTCTCACACATGCAAGCATGTGCTGTCAGGTAAAAGTATCTCACGCCGAAGCCGATCATTCTCTTGGGCGAGGCTTAAATCCTCTTTCGAGACCACATCCGTGTTTCGGTGCGCTGTGATCCATTTGTTCAGCGTCGACATTCCGACACCAAGATCATCAGCCACCTGCTTACGTGTAAGCAGGTGGTCAGCGCTATGCGCACCGCATCTTGGCGGAATTCGTCCGTCCGTTTCAGTCCCATAGTTCATCTCCTTTGTTGCAGTAAATGCTATCAAAGGAGCGGCATCAAACCGCAACAGGTCCAAACTGTCTCGCTGTTACTCGACCTTTGAGGAGTGCAAGACCAAGGCGCGTCACGTCTTCGGTGGAGCACGGATCATTCCAAGCTCTGACATCGCTGAAACTGTTCGGCCTGGAGATATTAACGCCAGAACTGGCGGCCCTGACGTATTTCCGATTGGTGATGGCGGACCAGTGATCGATCACCAATCGGGAGATCAGGAACAAGTCATGATTGAGGGGAAGAGTGTTCGCGATGAAAGCGAGGATCACTCGAGAGCCGATGCCGGTCCGGTCAAAACTGTGGCCGATGACCCCAAAATCACGGATAACCAGCAGCCTATTGGGCGACTAGAAACAAAAGGGAAATTCTCATGACATTTATGAATATGGAAAAGATTGGCGTCGCACCAAAATTGAAGGCCGCGCATTTTGAACTGCCACGTGCAGAGGCACTGAAAGCTGCATTCGGAAAATGTGTTGAAGAGTATTATCTGAGCCGACAGATTGAGGATCTCGAAGTGCGTGGTTTGGTCGTTACGGGGCATTCAAGGGTTGGAAAGTCTCTGGAACTGAAGAAACTACGGCGAGAGTTCAATGAAAGTGGCACCCTCATGCCAGATGGACGACCAGCGAAGATCGTCAGCTGTGTTCTGTCTGGTCGTGTTACTTTCAAAGACCTCGGGACAAAGACTCTTTTGGCGCTTGGCTACGACCTTCAAAGAAACAGAACACAGGAATATATCTGGGAACGCGTGCTCGATCAGGCTCAAGAGCAAGGTGTGATCGGTATTCAAAATGACGAATGCCAACATGTGTTTGGCGACAATGCAAAGTCAAACAAGGTATTTCTGGACAGCTTCAAGACGATGATGAAAGAGCCGCGGTGGCCGATGGTGATGATCCTTTCTGGTGTGCATACACTGACCGGATATATTCAGTCCTACGAGCAGCTTTACGAACTTGTTGATCATGTCCATTTCAAAACGATTAAGTTTGGGCGCGATAAAAACTTGCTTAATCGGCTCGTGTTCGCATTTGCTGATGAAGCAAATATTGAGGTTGAGCATCTTGTTACACCGGATTTTCTGGCACGACTGGACCACGCCTACTCCAGCCGCTGGGGACTGGTGATCGAGCTTTTGATTGACACGCTTGTGACCGCGAGAATGGGGGCAAAACCCATCTGATTATTGAGGACTTTGCGAAGCAGTTTGCCATCAGCAAGGGCATCCCCAAACAGTACTCACCTTTCACTGCTCCGGACTTTCAAGAAGCGTTTGATCCTCAGAGACTTCTCGACCTGACGCGGTAGAAGTCCGTAATCCTAATACGTTGTATACTCCCGCGCCTGAATTGACCTGAGGTTTTCCCCTCAAATCACTTTGTATTCCTTGAGCGATATGACGCGGAAGTTGTCGGTGACGGTGTCGCGGGACTCTGGCCATTTTTCTGGCAGGGTCTTGCGGAAGAAGTCGAAAATGGCCTCTGTGAATTGGTTGAACGTTGCATAGTGCCGATTGTGGGTGACCCATTTGTGCATAACACCCCAAAGACGCTCGATCGGGTTGAGGTGCGGGGCATATGCTGGCAAGAAATGCAACTTCACCCGACGTTCTGGGCTGTCCAGCCATGGCTGTAGTATCTTGGCATGATGATAGCGGGCATTGTCGACAAAGACGTGGATGGCCGTCTTGGTTTGGTTGTTGCGTTCCAACTTTTCCAGCATCTGTCGGGTTGTCTGGGCATTGATCTTCTCGCCTTCCACAAAGGTGACCTGGAAAGTCTCAAGGTCAAGCGCGCCCTGAATGTTGAGCCGCTTGCGCCCTGATGTCGCCTTCAGGGCCGTCTTTTGTCCCTTGGGGAACCAACCATGGGCGGGGCGGCTCTGGTGTTCGGGGTGGACAGCGTCCGAAAAGACAACCATCTCATCTGCGGCCAACCCGTTCATCAGGGCCTCATATTTGGCAATAAACGCAGCCTGCTTGGCTTCATCGGCCTGTGCAGGCAGCAATTGTGGTTTCTTATACGCGAACCCCAGGCGGCGCATCAGCTTGGCGGCTCCCGACGTGCTGTAGTTTTGGTCGCACTCGGCTAGAACATAGGCACAGACCTCATCGGCATTGCGGGCAGGCTGCGCGGTGAAATGGGCTCTCACCGCCTGCTCTTGCACGACGGACAAATGACCCTGACGCTGGCTGTAGTCCTTCAGACCGAAAAACGATAGTCCCACACCGGCAAAGGCAAATCGCCACTCCGTCAAAACTGTCGGGCCAATATCCAAAATCCGGCAAACCGTTCCGGCGTCTTCTCCTGCGTCCAAAAGAAGAAACGCGCGCGCCCGTCTCCAAACAAGGGCGTCAACTTTGCGGCGGCGGCAAAGCGCTTCAAGTGCTATGCGCTGCTCGTCGGATAAGGAGACTGTTTTGTATTGCTTGCTCATAAACTCAAAATACAGACTGAACCGCCTTTGGCCATGCGACGAAGTGAATCGCAGGCCCAAAATCGTCAGGTCAATTCAGGCGCAGGAGTATAACAAGTAAAAAAGGCTCGCCGTAAGGCGGGCCTTTTTATTGCGGCGCAGATGCATGCTTATGCTGTTGGTGCGCGCACTTATGACCCAACGCGTTTATCGGTATCTTGTAAGCTATTGTTTTAGATTAGTCTTTCTTGCGCCAAAGGATCTCTGAATAGTGATTCGGCACGCTTATGCCAAATCTACATCACCATCCGATAGACTTGGTCGCCGTGGCGCACCTGTGTAAGAATGCAATAAAAGCATTTTTTGGTTTGGTGAGGCAGATGGTATTCAGAATTCGAAAGCTGCGGGTGCGCGGTGACAGTCAGATCGCGGATGTTTTTGCCCGCTTTGAGCGCCAAAAAGAGGCGTTTCTGGCCGACAACGCTGCGGTGTTTGAAGAGATCGAGGCGACGATCAAGCACACAAATGATCTTGGCAAGCTGCCTTTGTGGGAGGAATACAAGAACGTTGAAAACTATGGCCGTGTGATTGACGATAATCCTAAACGCAGGATGCAGGACGTGCGCACCAAGGCCGAATTTTGTCAGTTCTACACGTGGCTGGTGAGCCAAATGAAACCGAACGCGGTTCTGGAATTCGGGGCCGCGTTTGGGGCCAGTGGCATGTATTGGCTGGCCGGACTGAACATCTGCAACCGTGGTAAGATGTATAGTTTTGAGCCCAATGAGATTTGGAATTCGATTGCGCAGTCCAATTTCGACACGGTCAGCGACCGGCATGTGCTGACGCTTGGCACGTTTGAAGACAATATCGGGCTGATCACCGATAAAGTGAACATTGCTTTGATTGATGCCATCCACACCCGCGATTTCGTTGTGAAACAGTTTGAACTTGTGCGCAGTGTGGCGGACAAGGGTGCGCTTGTCTTGTTTGATGACATTAACTTTTCGGACGATATGAAAGCCTGCTGGAGCGAGATTTCGCAAAGCGACGAGTTTGCGTCCGTCTGGCAATTGAGCAGTCGGGTTGGCATTGTGGAATTGCCCTAGAAACGGGCATGGTCAAGGACGACACGATATGAAAGATCTGACAAGACCCAACGAATTTTTGCGCGACTTGTTTATGGCAGCCGTTGCGCGGGCGGACCCGATGTTATGCGTGCCCGCGCACCTGCCGCCCAAACCTGACGGTCGTGTCTTTGTGCTTGGTGCGGGCAAGGCATCGGCCCGGATGGCTGAGGCGCTTGAAGCGACTTGGGGCCCCTGCGACGGGTTTGTGATTACGCGATATGGATACGGGCGGCCGTGTCAGGGTATTGAAATTGTTGAAGCATCCCATCCTGTGCCGGATCGTTCCGGGGTTAATGCGACGCGGCGGCTGTTGGAAATTGCCGGTGGGTTGGGCGTGGACGACACAGTGGTCATGCTTGTTTCGGGGGGCGGATCAGCGTTGCTTTGTGCGCCCGCGGACGGGATTACTTTGGCCGACAAACAGGCTTTGAGTGCTGCGATGTTGGCCAGCGGCATGCCGATTGGTGACATCAACAGCATCCGCAAAGAAGTGTCAGCCGTCAAAGGCGGGCGGTTGGCGGCGGCGATCTATCCCGCGAAATTGTATGCTCTGCTGATCTCTGACGTGCCGGGCGATGACCCCAGCGACATCGCAAGCGGACCAACGGTTGGATACGCGGGCGACGCTGCGCGCGCTGTCGCGACCTTGGCAAGGTGGGGCGTGACGCCACCCGACGCAATAGCGGCGTTTCTTGCGGCGGGCGGCAGCCCAATGGTTGCCGACGATCCGCGTTTGGCGGGGGTGCAGAATGTGATCATCGCGGCCCCGTCACAATCGCTGGCAGCGGCGGCTGACATCGCAACTGCGGCGGGCGTTGAGGTTCGCCTGCTTGGTGATGCGATTGAGGGCGAGGCGCGTGAGGTTGCAGAGGCACACGCGGCGCTGGCACTTGAAATCGCCGCGCAACGACTGGATCATCCGGTGCTGTTGTTGTCGGGCGGTGAATGCACGGTGACGCGGCGTGGCGATGGCGTCGGTGGGCCAAATGCGGAATTTGTTTTGGCGGCAGTCGTGGCGTTGAAGGGTCATCCGAAAATATATCTGATCGCCTGTGATACCGACGGCGTTGACGGCGCGGCTGAGGTCGCGGGGGCAATTGGCGACCCAAGCACATTGGCGTTATCCGATGCGATGCAGGTTTCGGCTGCGGCGGCTTTGCGTGACAATGATGCACACGGGTTTTTTGGCGCGATTGGTGCGCAAGTGGTGACGGGTCCAACGATGACAAATGTGAATGATTTTCGCGCGATATTGGTGCTGCCGTAGTGCGGATTGTGCGACGTTGGCTCAGGCGATTTGGCATGGTGTGCGCGGCGCTGGTTGGCGTGTTGATTGGTATGGTCGCGTGCAACAGCCTGCCGCAACCGGTGCAATCTCCGAGCCGTGACACGCTGCGCGTTGCCACCTATAATGTGCATTATATCTGGCTGGGCCGCGCGCAGGGCGATTGGTCGGTAGGTGATTGGGAGCGGCGCAAGGGCGCGTTGCAAGCGGCATTTGTGAGCCTTGATGCGGATGTGGTCGGGTTTCAGGAAATGGAAAGTTTCGGGCGCGGGCAGGCGCCGCAGAACCTGACGCTGGATTGGCTGCGTGAGCAGAACCCCGGTTACGCGGCCGCCGCCGTGGGCGATCCGGCGGTCTTTCCATCAACCCAGCCAATTTTTTACCGCAAAGACCGCCTGACGCTGCGCGATCAGGGGTGGTTCTTCTTTTCGGACACGCCGGACGTGATCTATTCGCGAACCTTCAACGGATCGTGGCCTGCGTTCACCAGCTGGGCTGAATTTGAGGATCGAGACGGTACGATATTCCGCGTCTACAATCTGCACACGGAATACCGCAGCATGTCGAACAAGCAGCTTTCGGTCGCTCTGGTCGCCGCGCGGATAGCAGAGCCTGCAGCGCGGATGCCGGTGTTCGTGATCGGTGATTTCAATGCGATCCGCGGGTCGACGACGCTTGGGGTTCTTGAAGATGCAAATGTGACGTTCTGGCCTGTGCAGGGGTCCACTTTCCATTTCAATCGCGGGCTAAACCTGTTTCCGGCGATTGATCACATCGGCGGCTCCGACGGGATTTCGCCCGTGGGAAAGACGTTTTCGGTTCGGGGCCGGTTTGATGGCGAATGGGCGACGGATCACTATCCTGTCGTCGGCGATTTCGCCGTTCAATAAGCGCTAGCGTTAGCCCCAGATCAGTTGTGTGATGTGATAAAAGATAGGGGCGGCGAAAATCACGCTGTCCAGTTGATCGACAAATCCGCCTTGACCGGGGATCAGATGTGACCAGTCTTTGACGCCGCGATCTGCCTTGATCGCCGCAAAAACCAGATTGCCGAACATGCCAACGGTCGATGCCAGCCCTGCCATCGCTGCCGCGCCGAAAATGCCAAAAGGTGTCATCCACGCCAAAAGCCCGCCGATAATGGCCGCGCAGGCAACGCCGCAGGCCATGCCCTCCCAGGTTTTTGCGGACAGATTTGGAATGATGCGGGTTTTGCCGATGCGACGGCCAAAGAAGAAATCCAATAGATCCCCGATCTGAACGACCATGATAAGAAATGCGATCAGCAGCACGCCGCGATCATCAGGGTAGCCTGCAACGTCAATCATCAGCAGGGCAGGGACGTGGGACATGCAGAAAACGGTGATCATCAGCGCCCATTGGGTTTCGGCAACGCGGATCAAAAAGCGGTCAGAGTTGCCGCGCAACGCTGAGACAATCGGCAGCATCAAGAACACGTAAACGGGGATGAATACCGTATACAGCGCCTGCCAACCAAGGCCGACAAACAGGTATTGCAGCGGCAACACGACAAAGAAACCAAGTGCCAGCGCGAGGTGATCGGCGCGGCGTTTGTTGGTCAGTGTCAGGAATTCGCGCAAGGCAGCGAAAGACGCGAATGCGAACAGTACGATGATACCGCCCGTGCCAGCGATCAGCGCCAGCGTGAACAAAATAACGATGGCCCACCAACTGCGCACACGGGTCATAAAGGTTTCGATGACCGGATTTTCGTGGCCCTTATCCAGTCGCGCGCGCAGAACTTCGCCAAAAACCGTCAGCAGGGTCAGAAGCCCGCAGACGCCAATGAACAGGCCGAGGACTTCGGTGTTTGTCGATGTCATAGGCGCACATCCTTTGGGGCCAACCCGACAAGCGCAGCTGATGCGCGTTTGAGAAAGTCGTCTTTGGATTCGTCGGGCGCGACATGGATCGGGGCGCCGAAGGTGACGGTGCAAATCAGCGGCAGAGGAATGACCTCGCCTTTGGGCATGATTTCGGTGACATTTGCGATCCATGTCGGAACAAGATCAACATCGGGGCGGGCTTTGCCCATGTTATAAAGGCCTGATTTGAACGGTAGCAACGGATCGTTGGTCATGTTGCGGTTGCCTTTGGGGGAAATAATCAAGGATGATCCATCGTCCAAAGCATCCAGAATGTTTTGCATCGGGTCATGGTTGGCGTCGCGCGCCTCTGGGCGGCGATCGACCAAGACGCAGTTGAAAACCTCCGGTCCGACGAAGGCGCGTAGTTTGTTTTTCAGCCAGTAATCGGCGGCGGCCACGGGGCGTACATCGCGGCGGATGTTGGGGGGCATACAGGACCAGATCATCGGCATGTCGGCGTTGCTGACGTGATTGGCAAAATAGACCCGCTGTTTGTTGATCGGCTCGATCCCCTGCCAATCTGCACGCACGGCCGTGATGAACCGCGCAAACAGCGCAATCGCGAGGCCAACAAATCTAGCTGCAAACTTGCGGGGAAGGGACATGATTGATCTCAACTTTACGAGTTTGGCGCAGGATTGCGGGTTTGACCAGAGTGTCAAAGAGATGTGCCCCGCCACCTTGAGGGAGAGAAGGTGGCGGGGTGGATTGTTGTTGTTGCTAAGCGTGCGGTTCAGTCTTTGGGATCGTCGCCGCCAACATATTCGGACAGGATGCGTTCATTGCGGGCTTCCTCCAGCCGTGTCACGCGGTCCTCAGACAGGCGCACATCAAAGCGCAGTTTGACAAAATTCACGAGACTTAGGGTGAGCAGGAGGATGCCGATACCCCAGTAGCCTTTCGTTGATAAAGGCACGTCCGGGGACATGTAGAGCGACAGCGCGAGCATCCCGTAAGCGATCACCACACCTGCGGCGTTGAACAGAATGATCAGGCCGTTGTCGTTGCGATTGGGGTTGGTCATGGGTCTATTCCTTATGTTTTAAGTAATTTAAGCAGTTTTTTTGGGGGTGAGGCGGGCAAGGACATCGTCAGCAGTTGTGCGTGTCGATACGCCGATGCCTTGATCTGACATGCGGTCCGTGAGGGTTTCGTGGCCCAGATCACAGTCGATTTCACGTAGGATTTCGGACTGTTCGAACGGGTCATCTTGGCCGATGACGCGACTGATGAGGTCTTCGGTTTCTTGGGTGGATGACGTCCGTCCGATGGTCGAATTGAGCTTGGTCTGGATCGCCTGTTCACGGCGCACGGCGCGGGCCTGTATTGCGCCCTGTTTCAGGTCGATGATGCGGCGGTGACCGGCTTCGATTGAATTTCGCAGGCGGATGACCTTTTGGGAGAGGCGGTCGCAGGTCTCAATCCGGATGGTGAGTTCGTTTTCCATTTGGGCGACGACGGACGCGGCTTCGCCTGCCAAATCGTCACGACGCTTGTCCATGGCGTCTTGTGCCCGCCCCATCATGTCTTTGATACGGTTTTTCAGGGTGTCACGTTGACGTTCTTCGGACCGTTGACGCTGGATCAGGGAGGCGAGGGTGGCCTTGGCGGCCTTCAGGGACTGCTCAGCCTCGCGGATTTTCTGGTCGATGAGTTCAATGGCAAAGGCATCCCGAACGCGGTCTTCAGAGCGGGCGTTGACCCCTGCAATGAGGGTTGAGAGTGTCTTGAACATGTCGCTTCCTTTCATGTATCGCGGTTCACGCCATTAAGTGAACACTGTTCATGAATTAGAATTAGCAGCTGTGGATGTGGTGATCAAGTATTTTATTGAACGACGTTCATATAATCTGGGATTATGTGGCTAAGTGCCCGAGAATAAGAGCAATCATTTCTTCAAGGTGTGCGGCTGGGACCCCTACAGAGCCCTCATCCAAGCCCAAAAGCACGATTCCATGCACGCTAGAAAACAGGGCCTTGGTTAAAAGTGCGCGAATTTCGGCTGTGTGTTGGGGGAAAATAACAGACAGCGGCGCGTCGATGTAGGCGAACAATTGGCCCATTTCGTGCAGGTACCAGCCGTGCGCGGCTTCACCGCGGGGGCGTTCGATATCAAACAGCGCGCGCCATGTGTTGAAGTTTTCGGCGGCGAAGCGGTGGTAGGCGTGCGACATCACGATAAGCTGCTGTGTTGCGTCTTGTGGAGCGTCCGCTAACGATTGCGCAACCGCTGCGCCAAGCCGCTTTAAGGTTCGGGCGTTCACGGCAAGCACGAGGTCGTTGAGATCGCCGAACACATTATAGATCGCGCCGAGCGCACAGCCTGCGTCTTTGGCGAGATCGCGGGCGCGCAGGTTTTTCAGCCCGTCAGCTGTAATCCGCGTTTGCGCATGTTGGATAAGGGCATCGCGCAGTGCTGCGCGACGAATTTCGACTTTTCCGGCCATGGGACATCCTTCGTGAACTTGGTTCAAGATTACCAGCTGTGGATCAAGACGCAAGGGTGGGATTTGAGTTGTATTGGCCAAGATGAAGTTGAAGCAGGCGCGTTAACCATAATGTGTGTTCAGGTTTGGTCCTTCACTGGAGCGCCGCCTGCAAATAGATTTTGCGCGTGATAGCTGATCGGGTCTTGTTGCATTTGCAGGTGCAGACCGTCGTCCGTAAGCGGGTGGGCCCGTGCGAGGGCTTCGTCCACATCAATACCCAAGCCGGGGGCCGTGGGGACGTTGACATAGCCATTTTCGATTGTGATGGACGATTTGATAAGCGCGTCGTGAAACGGCGTCTCGATCGTTTCGCACATCAAGATATTTGGCAGCGTCGCCGCGAGCTGCACGTTGGCGGCCCATTCGATCGGGCCTGCATAAAGGTGTGGCGCGACTTGCGCATTATAGACTTCGGCCAAGGTCGCGATCTTTTTGGTTTCCCAGATACCACCAGAACGCCCGAGGGCGGGTTGCACGATATTGGCCGCTCCGGCGCGCAGAACTTGCGCAAATTCTGCCTTTGTCGTCAGGCGTTCGCCGGTGGCCACAGGGATGCGCACGGCGCGCGCGACTTTGGCCATTTCTTCGACGGCGTCTGGTGGGATGGGTTCCTCAAACCACAGCGGGCTGAACTGTTCGATGGCTTGCCCCATGCGGATCGCGCCGCCTGTTGAAAACTGGCCGTGGGTGCCGAACAACAGGTCGGCGCGGGGGCCGACGGCGTCGCGGATTTTGCGGCAGAACGCTTGGGATGTTTCAATGTCATGCAGCGAGGGCATGTGGCCGGCGCGGATGGTGTAGGGGCCTGCGGGGTCGAATTTGACCGCTGTATAGCCTTGCTCGACCAAGCTGACCGCGACCTCTGCGGCCATGTCAGCGCTGGCCCAGAAGTCCGGCAGCGGATGGTGTTTTTGCGGGTAAAGATAGGTATAGGCGCGAATTTTGTCGTTCAGTCGCCCGCCGATCAGGGCATGCACAGGGCGGTCGCGGTCTTTGCCCAAGATGTCCCAGCAGGCAATTTCAAGGCCGGAGAACGCGCCCATAACCGTCAGATCGGGGCGTTGGGTGAAGCCGCTTGAGTAGACACGGCGAAACATAAGTTCAATGTTTTCAGGGTTTTCATCGGCCATGTGGCGTTCAAAGACGTCGCGGATCACATGCGTCATTGCATCCGGTCCCACGGAGGACGCGTAGCATTCGCCCCAGCCTGTGATGCCGGTGTCAGTGGTGACTTTGACCAAGATCCAATAGCGCCCGCCCCAACCGGGTGCGGGGGGGGATGTTATGATGATGTCGAGGTCTTGCAGCTTCATGTTGGTCTATCCAGATGGTGGTCCACGGTGCGCTGGACCCGTTTGGCGAAGGGGTGAAGTCCGCTGTTTGCTTGTCCGGTTCCTTGCCTGCTTGGTCGCGATAGCGCACTTGGATGACGTCTTACAGGATTGGATTCTCACCGAAAAACCGGCGGCACATCTTGTACACACCTGTACACACTGTGTATGTACAGGTGTGCAGCCAAGTGCCCCCTAGAAGACTATCACATTGCGTTTGGCGGCCCCTGTTTTGGTATCGGCGATTGCCTCGTTGATCTGATCAAGGGACCATGTGCCGGAAATGAGTTCGTCCAGTTTCAGACGGCCTTGAGCGTAGAGATCGACCATCCACGGGATGTCGCGTTTGATGACCACGTCGCCCATTTTGGAACCGATCATGCCTTGACCTGAGGCGGCGAAATTGGCGGCCTCATAGCTGGAGAATGCGCCGGAGGCTGGCATGCCGACCATGACGACGTTGCCGCCTTTGGCGAGGTAACGGGGCGCTTGGTCATAGACGGCCGCGACGCCGACGGTGACGAGGACCGCATCCGCGCCGCGCCCCATCAACGACTTGGCTTGCCGCCACGGTTCATCCGTTGAGGCAAGTACCGCATCGGTCGCGCCGAATTCACGTGCAATCGCGAGCTTTGAGGGTTTCATGTCAACGGCGACGATGCGGCGTGCGCCAGCGATTTTCGCGCCTTGGATCGCGTTTAGCCCGACGCCGCCCGCGCCGATGACAACAACGTCTTGGCCGGGGCGGACTTTGGCGGCGTTCACAACTGCGCCGATGCCAGTGATGACGCCGCAGGCAAGAAGCGATGCGGCCTCCATTGAAATGCCGTCGGGTAGGGTGACGACTTGTGAGGCATCAACGACGACCTTTTCGGCGAAACCGCCGCAGGCCATGGCTTGGTGCAGTTTGCCACCATCGGCCGTTTTGATCGGGCCATGGTCGCCGTCATAGGGTTCTTCGCAGTTTGTCGGCCGCGCGGCTGAACAGCTTGGGCAGGTGCCGCAAGAGCGGATCAGGGTCACGACGACCTTGTCGCCGATCGCCACGCCCTTGGCGTTGGGTCCGGTCGCCGTGACGGTTCCAGCAGCTTCATGGCCATAAACGGCGGGAAGGGAGCCGCCCCAATGACCTTCGGCGTAGGTGATGTCTGAATGGCAGATTGCACAGGCGGCGAGAGTGACTTCGACTTCGCCGTCAATCGGCGCGCGGATTTCAATGTCTTCGATGACGAACGGTTCGCCAAAGGCATGGCAAACGGCGGCTTTGATGCGGGGCATAGGGCACCTTTGGTTGAGTGAATTTGCGCCAAGGTGGAGGTGTGGCCGACATGGTGCAAGCGTGAAAACGACGAAGGGGTCGTTTAGGTCGCGGTTTGGCGGGTACGGCCCAGAAAGACCACCATACAGGCGATCATGATGCCAGCGGACAACGCGAAAGCAGCGCCCGGAAAGTAGGGGCCGGTGTCGGTCGTGAAGACATAGAAGATTTGCGTCATGACCAGTGGCGAAAAGATCATCGCCATGGATTTGGCTGATGAAATGACGCCCTGAAGTTCGCCTTGTTGATCATCGCCCGCGCGCTGTGACATCAGGCCTTGCAGTGCCGGTGTGACCACCGCGCCGAGGGACGTGAGCGGGATAAAGGCAAGCGCGACCCAGCCCGTGGTGATCTGCGTCAGCACCGCGAAGGCTAGAAAGTTAAAGGTGATGCCATAGATGATTGTGCCGCGTTCACCGAAGCGGCGCAGGGCAGGGCGGATTAACGCCCCTTGGACAATTGCCATGCCGACGCCGAACAGCGCAAGGGACGCGCCGACCATGCCGGGGGACCATCCATAAGCTTCTTTGGTGAAATAGGCCCAAGTTGCAGGATAGACGATAAAGGCGAATTCATACAGAAACACGAGGAAGACCAGGCGGCGCACGCCGTCAAGTTGCCCCAGCGCTTTGAATGCGCCGAACGGGTTGGCGCGGCGCAGCGAGAACGGGCGGCGTATGCGATCTGTGACGGTTTCGGGCAGCACGTAGTAGCCGAAGATCAGGTTTGCGGTGCCCAGTGCGGCTGCGGCATAGAACGGCGCACGGGCGCCGAATTCACCCAGCAGGCCACCGATCACGGGGCCAAGTACGAAACCGAGACCGAAGGCCGCGCCGATCAGCCCGAAGTTGGCGGATTTTTCTTCCGGTTTGGAAATGTCGGCGATAAAGGCGGAGGCTGTTGCCATGGTGGCCGCCGTGATGCCGCCGATGATGCGGGTTGCGAACAACAGCCAGATGGAGCCTGCCACGGCCATGACCAGATAATCGAGCGACATGACCAGCAGCGAGATCAGCAGCACGGGGCGGCGACCATAGCGATCAGAGAGCGAGCCGAGGATCGGGCCAAAGATGAATTGCATCACTGCAAATGCTGTTGCCAGAATGCCGCCCCAAATCGCAGCGGTGCCAAGGCTGCCGCCATTCACTGCGCGGATAAGGTCGGGCATCACCGGCATGATCAGCCCGATGCCCATGGCGTCCAGCGTGAGTGTGATCAGGATAAAGGTGAAGGCGCGTTTGCGCTGTGGGGCGTTCATCGGCCGATTTTAGTCGCAAGGCGGCGCGGCCTGCAAGAGGTCACATGTGGCCAATGCCGACGAGAAATTCATAGAGATACCCAGCCACAACATCTGCGTGGGTTTCGGGGACGAGGTGCCCCACGCCACGGATCAGTTGGAACGTCGATCCGGGAATAAGGTCGGTTTTTTCACGCACCAGATCGGGTGGCGTCGATTTATCGCGATCACCGCACAGACCAAGCGTCGGCAGACGCAGACCGGCCGTGGGCGTGTAAAAATCGCTGCCTGCAATCGCTTCGCAGGAGGCCGCGTAGCCTTCGGGATTGGCGTTGATAAATCGCGCGCGGGCGAGGGCGTCTTCGTCTTTGGCGTTCCACCGCGCCAGTGTTTCATCAACAAGGGCTGCCATGCCTTTGGTGCGCGCGGTGACGGCGCGGGCGTGCCACGGGTCGGCCTGACCGAACTTGGCGGCGGTGGCGCACAAAACCATCCCGCGCACCAGATCAAGGCGTTTCACCGCGAGGCCTTGGGCGATCATGCCGCCCATCGATAGGCCAAAAACAACGGCGTCGCGTACGCCGTAATGATCAAGCACGGCTTCGGTGTCGGCGATCAGGCCGCCCATTGTATAGGGGCCGTCCGGTACGCTGGACTGGCCTTGGCCGCGCAGATCAAAGCGGATAATTTTGTGGTCTGGAAAGCGGTGCGCAAGGCCATCAAACACCGACATGTCGGCGCCAAGGCCGTGCAGAAACACGATGGGCGGACCTTCACCCATGAATTGGGCATTCAGCGTTGCGCCTTTGACCTCGATGTTGTCAATCATGATCCGACCCCGTCCATGACCATATGCGCGATGATCTGGCCGTGATCTGATGCGAGTTTGTTATAGGGTGCTTCTGGGTGGGAGCCATCGGTTAGATGGTCGTTGAGCACGGAAAAGTATTCCATTTCGCCAATCTTGTTTGCGTAATCGGGGTGAAAGTGGCGCGACATGTAAATCTGGTCGATGGATTCGAATGTGCCGCCAAAGGCCGATGTATAGACCATGTCGCGGGCGGATTTGCGCACGAACATCTTTTCGGCGGAGTGCAGGCGGACGCGATTGATGTCTTCGGTAATCTGTTCGTTTTGCGCGTCCGAATAGCGGTCGCGCGAGGTTTTCGCATCGTGGCGCAGCATCCATGCGTAATTCTTGAACGGTGTTTCGCCGGAGATGATTTCAGAGGAGACTGCGTGTTCGCCGTCGTTGAAATCACCCCGCACCATGACGGGGTTCCCCGCGTCGAGTTCGGCAATGATTTCGCGGCGCAGCACCCATGCTTCGGCCATGCGCCGCAATGCGGCAGGCAGGGAGCCGAGGGCGCGCGCGACGGGGTCATAGTTCGTCAAATCGCTGGCAGGCGAAAATTCCGCGCCAGCGGGGGTGACATGTTCGCCCAATTTGGATTTCAGGTGACAGTTGAAAACGGTGATTGTCTGGCCATCAACCGGAATGCGCGCCTTAAGGATCGGGCGGGAGAGGCGGCGCAGGCGGTAGTGGCCCGCGTCATCCGGATTGTCTGCGCCGCGCAGGGCCGAAAACGGGATGTCGACAGGTTCGGGCAGGTCTTGGATGATTTCTGGCATTCCGACGAAGCCGAAGCGCGAGACGATCGCGACTCCCGGGCGACGTTGGCCTGCCTCGCCCGTATCGGCGGAATTGGGCGCGAAGGCCAAACCCGTTGTGCCGTAGGGGGTGTAGGCGAGTTTGCGGAAAATCGCTTTGCGGTGATAGCGTTGGGAGGGGTCGGGAATTGCGGCGTCGTTTGAGGTTTGGCCCAAGCTGTCGGCGTGCGCGATCACGTCGCGTAGAGCGTCCTGTTCGAAGATTTCCTGAAAACCTACAATGTCGGCGTCCATTGTCAGCAGTTGTTCGGCCATCCAATCCTGTTTCCACGCGGATTCTTCTGGCGTGTAGGACTGGAATTTATAATATACCTTGTCCGCGCCGATGAGGTTTTTGACATTGAAGCTGGCGATGGTGAAACGGGTCATGGCGCTGGGGCCTTTCGGTTATCTCAGGAGCCTCCGGCGGGGATATTTAGAAAGCAAAGATGCGGTAGACAGAAAGAGCTGTCAGTCCAGTGTGGCGAGGGCTTGCGCGAATTGGGCGGGGTCAACATTGCCGCCGCTGATGGTGACAATGACGCCGACGCCGCGGATGTCGTCGGGTCGGTAAAGGGCCGCAGCAAGGGCTGCGGCACCGCCGGGTTCAGCGACGAGTTTGAGGCGCAGGAACGCCTGTGCCATTGCCATAAGGGCTTCGTTTTCGCGGATAACAAGGCCGGGTCCGCACAGGCGGTGCATGATCGGGAAGGTCAGATCGCCGGGTTGCGGGGTGATGATTGCGTCGCAGATATTGCCGGAGGTGGCGGCGTTGCGTTCGATCTTGCCCGAGATCAAGGAGCGTGCGACGTCGTCAAAGCCGTCCGGTTCGACGGGGCGGACGCGCAGAGTGGGGGCGTCTGCCTCACAGGCCAGAGCGATTCCGGACGTGAAGCCGCCGCCGCCGCAACAGACAAGAACGTCGATGTTTTCAAGGCCAAGCGCGTTGGCATCTTCGGCGATTTCAAGCCCTGCGGTGCCTTGACCTGCGATGACCAGTGGATCGTCAAAGGGTTTGACCAAGGTCAGGCCGCGATCGGCGGCGATGCGCGCGCCGATTTCGTCGCGGTCTTCTGTGTCGCGATCATACAGGACAACCTGAGCGCCAAGGGCTTTGGTGTTTTCAATTTTGAGGGCGGGCGCGTCGGAGGGCATGACGATGACGGAGGGCACGCCGTGCATCCGGGCCGCCAGAGCGACGCCTTGTGCGTGATTGCCCGATGAATAGGCGATGACGCCATTGGCGCGTTTTTCGGGGTCCATGCCGGATAGTGCCGACCAGCCGCCGCGAAATTTGAACGATCCCGTGTGTTGCAGGCATTCGGGTTTGACGTAGACCTTGCGGCCCGCGATGTCGTCAAGGAACTGTGAGGACAGCAGCGGCGTGCGCCGCGCGTGGCCGTGCAGACGTATGGCGGCGGCGCGGATCAGATCGATATTCATAAGCTCAGGATCCAGCCGTTCAGAACCGCGAGGGATTCAGGTTCGTCGAGGAACGGGACATGGCCGCGCCCCAAAACGGTGGCTGCGTGGGCATCGGGGCGCAGGTTGCGCATTTGATCGAACGTCACCGCAGACAGCAAATCGGACGCATCGCCGCGCAGCAGGGCCAGCGGCAGGTCCGCGAGTTTCTCATAGAGCGGCCAGAGGTCGGGCGCGAGTTGGGTTCCGGACCCCAGCACAGCGTCGCGCAGTTTCGGGTCGTATTTGATGATCAGGCCATTGGCGGTTTCAACGTAGTGGTTTGTGACCTCGTGCAGCCAGCGATCCTGTGGCACGCCGTTGAAATGCGACCATGCGCGGGCGCGAAAGTCGGCAGCGTCCGCAAGGGTCGCCTGCGTTGGATTGCGGCCGATATAGTCTTTGATGTCGCTGAGGCCTGCGGCTTCGATATGCGGGCCGATATCATTGAGCGCCACGCCGAGCAGGCGGTGTTTGTGGGTGGCCGCCAGCATCATCGCGATGATACCGCCGCGCGACGTGCCAATGATGGCCGCCTTGTCGATGGAAAGATGATCTAGCAGGGCAATCGCGTCGGCGGATTCTTGCAGGATCGTGTAGCTGGCGGGATCGGCCCAATCAGACTGGCCGCGCCCGCGATAATCCATGCGGATCAGGCGGACGGCCTCGGACTTGAGCAGGTGCGGTGCGACATGGTCAAAATCGCCAGTGTTTCGGGTCAGCCCCGCGAGCGCGAGGATGGGCAGCCCGAACCCTTCGTCGGTATAATAGAGCTGGCTGCCGTCAGCCGCTGTAAACGTCCCCATCAGACAAGATCGGGAATCGTGCTGAGGTCTTTGAGCGTGCGGTGCGGTGCGGCCCACAGACGATCTTGCGGGGCGCCGTCGCGGTTCACCCAGACTGTGCCGAAGCCGTATCCAGCAGCACCAGCAGCATCCCAGCCGTTGGACGACGCGAACAGGACTTCGGTTTGCGGCACATCAAAGCGTTCCCAGACCATGTCATAGACCAGACGGTGCGGCTTGTAGATATTCACTTCTTCGACCGACAGCACATCATCAAGGTATTCACCGATTCCAGCCGAGCGCACCGCATTGACCAGCATATCAGGTGAGCCGTTGGACAGGATCGCGATGTTCACGTCCTTTTCTTTCAGCGCTTTCAACATGGCGGGGACCTCGGGAAAGGCGGGCAGTTCTTTGTAGACCGACAGCAATTTGGCGCGCAGGGCGTTGTCGTTCAAACCGTTGTTGTCCATCGCCCAATCAAGCGCGTCCTGTGTGACCTGCCAGAACGGAATGTAGGTGCCGCTGATCGCGCGCAGCCACGAATATTCCAGCTGCTTGGTGCGCCAGTCCTTGGACAAGGTGCCCCAAACGGCGGCCAATTGTGCCTGCCCGGGTTCCTTGGCGACTTCGCGCGCGGCGGCGCCCACGTCAAACAGTGTGCCGTAAGCATCGAAGATGCAGGTGGTGATTGTCATGTGAGACCTTTCAGTTGGAAACAGCTTGGCACGCAGGCAGACCGTTGGAAAGCCTCAAAGGCGATAGGTCAGGTCTGCGCGGATCAATGGCGCGAATTCGTCCAGCTTTGGTGGGTAGTTGTTTGGCAAATAAACGGCGCGATTGCCGTCAAAGTTCAGATTTGGTGCGGCGAGGTCACGAAAATCGCGCATGACGGTCGATTGGCAATGGGTGAAAATCGCCGGATCGCCCGCCTTGGACAGGCCAAGCCGGATCGGAGTCGCGGATTTGGTGTCGGGCGTGGCGTAGGATGGCTGGCCCCATTTGGTTGATTCCTCAACGCGGCCAACGTGGTGATGCGGGGGCAGGGTGGCGGCGATATCAAAGATCATCGCGCGCACGGCCATCAAGGTGGTGCGCGCAGGCTGAGGAAACGCGGCAAAGGCGTCCCGTGCGGCTGGAGGTAAAAGCCTGTGTCATGGGGGGTGATTTTGGCGCGACGCACAGCGATTTGCAATCTTGACGCGCGATTGTTAGGGAGCGCGCGAATTCACGCCAACAGAAGACAAAGGAGATCTCCATGAGCGAAGTTAAAGCAGGCGACACAGTTGCCATTCATTACACGGGTACACTGACAGACGGCACGACGTTCGATTCCAGCGACGGCCGCGATCCATTGGAATTTGAAGTCGGGTCCGGGCAGATCATTCCGGGGCTGGATAAGGCTATTCCGGGCATGGTTGTTGGCGACAAGAAGGTCGTCGAAATTCCATGTGACGAAGCCTACGGCGCGATCAACCCCGAAAACCGCCAGTCCGTTCCACATGAGCAGATCCCTGACGATATCCCGTTGGAGCTTGGCCTGACGTTGCAGATGCAATCGCCGGATGGCCAAAACGTGATCCCAGTGACTGTGGTTGAGATCAGCGATACCGAAGTGACGATGGATGCCAACCACGCGCTGGCAGGCAAAGATTTGAACTTCGCGATTGAGGTTGTTTCGGTCAAAGTAGCGTAAGGCAGTTTATATTTAGAATGAACGGGCGGTCTGGCAGCAGGCCGCCCGTTTTTCGTTTAGCAGGATGGGTAGGCATGGTTTACGCTCAGGCGACTGGTTCCAAGGATTTCAAAGAAGGGCCACTTTGCCGAAGTCAGCGCGTTGGGCCAGAACACTTGTCGAAATCCTATCCTCACATCCTCAACAGAATCGGGCTGCGCTTAATGTGCGGTTAACAGGTAGGCGCAATAGGCCAGCAACATCACCGCACCAGTTCTTCGACCAATTTTTTGGTGCAGCAGCAACAAACCGGTCAAAACAATAGATACGACAATCATGATTGGCAGATCAAATGTCAGGAAACGCGGCGCAACTGGGATCGGTGCAACAATTGATGTCACACCAAGAATACCCAGAACATTGAAAATGTTGGATCCGACGATATTGCCAATTGCGATATCTGACTGGTGGCGAAACGCTGCGATCAGTGAGGTCGCAAGTTCAAGAAGAGATGTTCCGATGGCGACGATGGTGAGGCCGATGAAGGCCTCAGACACGCCAAAATCTTGTGCAACCGATACAGCGCCATCGACCAAGAACCGTGCGCCGAACAACAGCCCAACGAGGCCGAGTGTGACCCATAGCAGCGCATTCATGATCGGCGTTGCCGCGGCTTCGGCTTCGGCTTCATCGTCAGAGGCTTCTTGTCGTGGCTTCAGAAACGTCCAAACCAGATAGGCAATCAGCCCCGCGACCAATGTGAGGCCTGCCACACGGCCAATTTCGCCCATCGCAAAAAGTGGAACCAGTGCCAGCGCTGACAAGATCATGATTGTTGTGTCACGCCGCAACGCGGAGCCGGCGACATGGATCGGCCATACCAGAGCCGTCAACCCGACAATCAACAAAACATTAGCGGCTCTTCTCCGCTTTGTTGAGTAAGAAAAGATGCCGACCATCAAGTAACCTGTTGATATGTTAGGTTTCTGACAACTTTACATAGGGCAGGTATATGACCATCGACATCTCGCAACATATTTTACGCCTGAAGGGGCAACGTGTAAATGAAATTGAGCTGGCTGAAGACTGTGCGAAGGTTATTGTTCAGTGCAGTCGGGATGCCCGCAGGAGCGCTATAGACCCTGCAACCGGCAAGAAGGGTAGCATCAACCAACATATTCGCCGACAAGTAAACGACATCCCGTTTTTTGGGTATCCTTGTGTGATTGAGATTGAGCTAGCGCAGGTTTTTATTAGCAAGGGTGAGCGCCGCATTGAGGCGTGTCCTTTTGTTGATAAAGGGTGCCGTTTCACCCATCGATTTTGCCATCTTATCAGTGGATTGTGCCGTCATTTATCCATTCTGGCTGTCTCCAGGCATTTAGGTATACGATGGGAGACGGTAAAGAATATCGACAAGGCATACCTGATGGAAACGCTCCCTGCGCTTGATCCCGCACAGCTTGCTGGCTTGGAATACATTGGTGTCGATGAAGTGGCCCGGGCGAAAGGTCATGACTATATGACGGTGGTCTACGATATGGTCGGAGGGCATCTGATCTGGGTGGAAGCCGGTCGAACTGCCGAAGTTTTTTCAAGGTTTTTGAAACAGCTGCGGCCAGATACAGCCCATAAAATAAAGGCCGTGTCGATGGATATGGGGCCTGCCTACCAAAAGGCTGTCAGGGAGTCCTTGCCGATGGCCGACATCGTATTTGACCGTTTCCACGTCATGAAAAACTACAGCAAGGCTATCCATAATCAGCGTCGCCTTGAGTTCAGGAAGGCCGATCCAAGTGGTAAAGAGTTGATGAAGGGCACGCATTATCTGTTGCTCAAAAATGCGGATAAGTTGAATGAAAAACAAAGTAACAAGCTGCAAACGTTGCTGGAGAGCAATAGCAACCTGAATACGCTTTACGTCTTAAAAGAACAGCTTCAGGCTCTGTGGAGCGCCCCATCATTTGAGGGGATGTCAGAGCAACTGGAAAATTGGTGCCTGATCGCAGATCAGTCACACATG
Source organism: Octadecabacter arcticus 238 (assembly GCF_000155735.2). GTDB lineage: Bacteria > Pseudomonadota > Alphaproteobacteria > Rhodobacterales > Rhodobacteraceae > Octadecabacter > Octadecabacter arcticus. The sequence goes on along the minus strand of NC_020908.1, from coordinate 3,247,655 downwards.
CTCTATCTGAAAAAGTTCGCAAAATCCCTAAGAAAACATTGTGTGGGCATATGCAACTACGCGAAACACAAGCTGACAAGCGCCAGGATAGAGGCTGGTAATGTCAGTATAGGAATGATCCGCAAACGAGCCAGGGGCATCAGGGATACCGAATACTTCAAACTCAAAATTAGACAATCATCCATCCCAGATAATCAATCTATGTTCTATTTGAAATCCTAGAATAACTCAACAAAGCGGAGAAGAGCCACATTAGCGATGTTTGATCCAACAATGTTGCCAATTGCGATATCTGGAACACCCTTCAATGCGGCCTGCACCGACACCAAAAGTTCAGGTGTCGATGTTCCGAAATCAACCACCGTCAAGCCGATGACGAACGGCGAAATCGACATCCTATGCGCGATGCTGACGCTGCCTCGAACAAGGGCTTCGCCTCCAAGGAATAGGCCGACCAAACCGGCCATGATAGATAAATAGTCCACGACAATCCCTCGAGCGGGCGGATTGCCTGCTGTTCACCTTCAAGTCAGCGCTGGAGTGTCACGCCGCAAGTAGGGCAGTGAGGTATATTTTCTAAAAGTCTTTGCGGCGGCGCACATAAAGCGACCTGCAACTAAATCCGTCCAGCAGCTCTTCAAACAAATCGCAGAATTGTTGCCACGCCGCCCATAAACAGGGTTGCTGCGGTGAACAGCCATGCGCCAAGGCACAAGATGGCGTGGTTTTTGGACATTTGGGCGTGGGGTGCGCGGCCATCGCTGCCGCCGGTTTGCATCAGGTGTTGCACGCCCAAGACCACGATAAAGAGCAAAAAGAGGCGTTGTGACAGCACCGCCACCAGCCCAACCAGCGCGGTTGACGCAACAAATATGTAGAACGGTGCGCGGTCGTGAAACACCGCCGTGATCGATGCGGTAAGTTTGCCGCCATCCAGTGGCCAGATCGGCAGCAGGTTAAAGAAATTTAACGCGCCGCAGATGCTGGCGAAGGTCAACAGTGGAGAGATTGCCGCAGGGTAATACTGCGCGGCAAAGGGCGTGAGGCCGTAGGCAAGCAGCATCGGCGCGATGCCGATGGCCGGACCCATCAGGGAGATGAAGACCTGTTCTTCTTGGGTTTTGATTGGGTGGTTGGAAATTGCGTAACCGCCCAGCAATGGCACCAAACGGAACCGCGCGTCCGAATGCCCCGCCACGCGAAACGCGGCGACGTGGCCGAATTCATGGATCACGAGAACGGCGATCAAGGCCAGCCCGAAGGTGGCGCCAAGCAACCAGACCGCCGCAGCAACAGACAGGATCGAGATGCCGATGCCTTTGGGGTCCATCCCCAGCACGGTCAATTTGTTCGCAAACGTCAGCCCGCCCCGCAATGTATAAGCAGTGGCGAGGCAGGCAATGAGCGCGCACAAAAGCAGGACAGTGGGTGTCACGTTCAAATAACCTTCGGATCAACCAAGGTTTTCAAGCGGTGGCATCATGATCGTGTGCAGTCCGGAATCCACGTGGATGATTTCGCCTGTCGTGCAAGCCCCCGCATCAGACGCCAGATAGACAGCTGTGCCACCGACGGCATCAAGCGTCGCGTTGTGGCGCAGGGGGGAGTTTTGTTCGGCGTATCGGAACGTGCGCCGTGCCCCTGCGATGGCGGCACCCGCAAGGGTTTTCATCGGACCGGGACTGATCGCATTGACGCGGATTTGTTGCGGGCCAAGGTCGGCTGCGAGGTACATTGTTGCTGATTCCAACGCGGCCTTGGCGACACCCATGACGTTATAATTGGGTGTAACGCCATGACTGCCTTGGTAGGTCAGTGTCAGCAATGTGCCGCCGTCTGGCATGATTTCCGCAGCACGCCGCGCCACGTCGATGAAGCTGAAACAGCTGATCGCCATGGTTGTGTTAAAGTTCGCGCGACTGGTGTCAGACACGCGGCCCGTGAGTTCGTTTTTGTCAGAATAAGCGATGGCGTGGACCAGAAAATCGATCTTGCCCCACTTTTCTTTCAGGGTTGCAAAACAACGATCTAGTGATGCATCGTCCATCACATCGGCCTCAACCAGCGTGTCTGACCCGACCGATTCCGCAAGTGGCCCGACGCGTTTCAACAGGCTTTCGCCTTGATAGGAAAACGCCAGTTCCGCGCCCGCCTTGTGCATGGCTGATGCGATGCCCCACGCAATAGAGCGGTTGTTGGCGACGCCCATGATGAGGCCGCGTTTGCCGTTCATATCGATGGTCATGGTCTAGCCCTCATACTTTGACAACAGCATGGAGCCGTTGGTGCCACCAAACCCGAACGAGTTCGTCATGACGGTATCAAGTCCGGCGTTTTCGACCAAGGACGTGGCGATTTCGCCGGCGTTTATGGTTGGATCCAGCGTTTCGATATTGATGCTCGGGATGATGTAATCACTTTGTAGGGCCAGCAGGCAATAGATCGCTTCATGGGCGCCTGTCGCACCTTGGGAGTGGCCGGTCATTGATTTTGTTGAGCTGATCGGGGGCGTCGATCCGGTTCCGAATACACGACGCACGGCCTCGACCTCGCCCACGTCGCCGACGGGTGTGGAGGTGCCGTGGGCGTTGATGTAGCTGATTTTGCGACCTTCGGGCAGGGTTTTCAGCGCACCGCGCATGGCGCGTTCGCCGCCTTCACCGCTTGGCGCGACCATGTCGGCACCGTCGGATGTGGCTGCGAAACCTGTGACTTCGGCATAGATTTTCGCGCCGCGGGCGAGCGCGCCGTCCAGTGATTCCAGCACCAACATCGCGCCGCCGCCAGCGATGACGAAACCGTCGCGGTTGGCGTCGAATGCGCGCGAGGCTTTTTCAGGGGTGTCGTTATATTTGGAACTCATCGCGCCCATGGCGTCAAACAGGCAGGACAGGGTCCAATCCAGTTCTTCGCCGCCGCCGCCGAACATGATGTCTTGCGTGCCAAGGGCGATCTGCTGGGCCGCCATGCCGATACAATGCAGCGACGTGGAACAGGCCGAGGTGATCGAGAAGTTCATGCCTTTAATTTTATACGCCGTCGCAAGGTTCGCGGACACGGTCGAGGACATGGTTTTAGGCACTGCGAACGGGCCGATGCGTTTGGTTGCGCCGGTTTTGAGAACGATCTGATGCGCGGCGAACATGGCGGATGTGCTTGGCCCGCCGGAGCCTGCGATGAGGCCCGTCATCGGGTTCACGACGTCGTCTTCGGACAATCCTGCATCCGCAATCGCCTGACCCATGGCGATGTGGGCGTATGCAGCACCGGGACCCATGAAGCGCAATGTGCGCTTGTCCACATGCTCGGACACATCAAGTTTGAGCGTGCCCGCGATCTGGCTGCGGAACCCGTGTTCTTTCATTTCCTCAGACGCGACGACACCGGATTTTCCGGCACGCAGATTTGCATCTACTTCGGCTACGTTGTTTCCGATGGGGGAGACAATCCCCATCCCTGTGATCACGACACGGCGCATGGCTACTCCCTTAGTGTTGTTTTCTTAGGTGTATGGGAGAGGGGGGGGCGGGGCAAGGGTGGGGTGGTGTGGGCCGCAAGAGGGTCGGCGTTGCCAAGCATCGAACACTGTGGGGCACATGGTGTCTATGGCCGCCCGATTGCGGGCCGAACCAAAGGACTCGCAAATGAAGGCGTGAATGAATAAGCTTTTCATATCGGTTTTAATGAGTTGCCGTTTTATACTCCCGCGCCTGAATTGACCTGAGGTTTTCCCCTCAAATCACTTTGTATTCCTTGAGCGATATGACGCGGAAGTTGTCGGTGACGGTGTCGCGGAACTCTGGCCATTTTTCTGGCAGGGTCTTGCGGAAGAAGTCGAAAATGGCCTCTGTGAATTGGTTGAACGTTGCATAGTGCCGATTGTGGGTGACCCATTTGTGCATAACACCCCAAAGACGCTCGATCGGGTTGAGGTGCGGGGCATATGCTGGCAAGAAATGCAACTTCACCCGACGTTCTGGGCTGTCCAGCCATGGCTGTAGTATCTTGGCATGATGATAGCGGGCATTGTCGACAAAGACGTGGATGGCCGTCTTGGTTTGGTTGTTGCGTTCCAACTTTTCCAGCATCTGTCGGGTTGTCTGGGCATTGATCTTCTCGCCTTCCACAAAGGTGAACTGGAAAGTCTCAAGGTCAAGCGCGCCCTGAATGTTGAGCCGCTTGCGCCCTGATGTCGCCTTCAGGGCCGTCTTTTGTCCCTTGGGGAACCAACCATGGGCGGGGCGGCTCTGGTGTTCGGGGTGGACAGCGTCCGAAAAGACAACCATCTCATCTGCGGCCAACCCGTTCATCAGGGCCTCATATTTGGCAATAAACGCAGCCTGCTTGGCTTCATCGGCCTGTGCAGGCAGCAATTGTGGTTTCTTATACGCGAACCCCAGGCGGCGCATCAGCTTGGCGGCTCCCGACGTGCTGTAGTTTTGGTCGCACTCGGCTAGAACATAGGCACAGACCTCATCGGCATTGCGGGCAGGCTGCGCGGTGAAATGGGCTCTCACCGCCTGCTCTTGCACGACGGACAAATGACCCTGACGCTGGCTGTAGTCCTTCAGACCGAAAAACGATAGTCCCGCACCGGCAAAGGCAAATCGCCACTCCGTCAAAACTGTCGGGCCAATATCCAAAATCCGGCAAACCGTTCCGGCGTCTTCTCCTGCGTCCAAAAGAAGAAACGCGCGCGCCCGTTTCCAAACAAGGGCGTCAACTTTGCGGCGGCGGCAAAGCGCTTCAAGTGCTATGCGCTGCTCGTCGGATAAGGAGACTGTTTTGTATTGCTTGCTCATAAACTCAAAATACAGACTGAACCGCCTTTGGCCATGCGACGAAGTGAATCGCAGGCCCAAAATCGTCAGGTCAATTCAGGCGCAGGAGTATATAAGGAAGAAAAAATGACTGTTTCACTTCAAGTTTTCTATCCCACAGAAAATAATACCACCTTTGATCACGCGTATTATGACACCAAACACATCGCGATTGTTGACGAACACATGACCCCGCACACCGAAAGCGTCCAGATTGTTAAAGGGTTGGCTGGCGGCTCGGATATGCCTGCCGGCTTTCATACAGTTGCAACGATGATTTTCAAAGATCAGGCGGCACTGGATTCAGCACTTGCCGCGGCAGGGCCTGCCTTGGAAGACATCCCGAATTTTTTCAGTGGGCAACCGCAGATGCTGATTGGGAAAGTGCAAGAATAAACGCAGGCCGCGTGGGGCCGCAAAATTGTGAGTAACAATATTGTAGAACTAAGGAGCCGATGTAGACATTTTACGTCGGCTCCATTGATTTAGATTGTCTGGTTTGGATGATTCAGAACGAATGACTGTTCAAGAACTCAACTCTCGCTGAGCGCGACCTTCATGTCTTTGACGATGTAGATGACTTCACCGTCAGCCTCAACAATGCCGTCGGCGACGCCCATAGTCAGGCGGCGGGTCTGGATGGCTTTGGTGAAATCGATTTTGTAGGTCAGCATTTTGCGATCAGGGCGCACCATGCCGGTCAGTTTCACTTCGCCAACGCCAAGCGCATATCCGCGCCCTTGCCAGCCACGCCAGCCGAGGTTGAAACCGGTGAGTTGCCACAGACCGTCAAGGCCAAGGCAGCCGGGCATGATCGGGTTGCCGGGAAAGTGGCAATCAAAAAACCACAGATCAGGTTTGATGTCGAATTCCGCAATCACGTGGCCTTTGCCATGTGCGCCGCCATCACCGGAAATTTCGGTAATGCGGTCCATCATCAACATCGGGGGTTCGGGCAGCTGGGCGTTGCCTTCGCCAAAAAGCTCGCCTTTGGCGCATTTTAGCAGGTCGTCACGATCAAAGCTGGTTGGATATTGCGACATGGTGCCTTTATTCCCTGTTCCTGATTATTATGGCTTGTTGCGCATTTAGCACCGCGCGCCAAACGAGGGCAAGGGCGGGGGGTAATCTGGCCCATTTGCGTTTAAGATTGAAAGATTGCACATTTCCCCCATATCATAGGCAAGTAAGGCACAGGACTCGATGATGAATCAGCACGCACACAGCGGCCAAACGGAACGCAGCACAGATTGGCTGTCAGGGGCTGGATTGCGCCCGACGCGCCAGCGCATGGCGTTGGCGGGTTTGCTGGTCGGGGACGGGCGTGACCGCCATGTCACCGCCGAGAGCCTGTTTGACGCGGCGGCCAACACTGGCGAAAAGGTGTCGCTGGCGACGGTTTACAATACCTTGCGCGCGTTTTGCGATGCGGGGCTGTTGCGAGAGATCACGGTGGATGGATCGAAAAGTTATTTTGACACCAATATGACAGATCATCCGCATTTCTATTGGGAAGACGAGCACCGCCTGAGCGATGCGCCAGCCGATCAGCTTGAAATTGCGCGGGTGCCGGATGCGCCTGCGGGTGCTGAAATTGCATCGGTGGATGTGGTGATCCGGTTGCGACGCAGCTAACGCGCGTCTTTTCGGTGCGGCTTTTACGAAATGTTAACTGTGATTGCCCCAGTGTTGGTGCATGACATATCACACGCCGCTGCCCGTCCCTGCCCATAAATTACCGGATTTTCCTTGCCATGTTGCAATTACGCTGCGTTTGGCCGATGCCCAGAGAGATCTGCTGGTACGCCATATCAGGCTGTTGCGCGATTGTGTGGCGCTGTCGAAGCGACGATGGGACTTTGTGATCCAAGCGGCGGCGGTGCTGCCGGCGGAAATGCATCTGCTGTGTGCGTTTGGGGGCGGACATCACGACGCGCGCGGCGCAATCCGCCTTGTTACGTCGACGTTTGATCGTCATGTATCGGACCATTGCGCCAGCGTGTGGTCTGACACATGCGAGGTGATTGAGGTTTCATCCCGCGTTGCGCAACTGCGGCGCAGCTTTGTTGAGGCGGCACCGGTGCGTGCGGGGCTCGTCAGCAACGTCTGCGATTGGCCTTACAGTTCGGCCCATATGGACACGGCGCAATCAGACGATATGGGCGTCGCGATGGCCTAGGGTCGGGAGCAATTAATATTGGCTCTTCTCCGCTTTGTTGAGTAAGAAAAGATGCCGACCATCAAGTAACCTGTTGATATGTTAGGTTTCTGACAACTTTACATAGGGCAGGTATATGACCATCGACATCTCGCAACATATTTTACGCCTGAAGGGGCAACGTGTAAATGAAATTGAGCTGGCTGAAGACTGTGCGAAGGTTATTGTTCAGTGCAGTCGGGATGCCCGCAGGAGCGCTATAGACCCTGCAACCGGCAAGAAGGGTAGCATCAACCAACATATTCGCCGACAAGTAAACGACATCCCGTTTTTTGGGTATCCTTGTGTGATTGAGATTGAGCTAGCGCAGGTTTTTATTAGCAAGGGTGAGCGCCGCATTGAGGCGTGTCCTTTTGTTGATAAAGGGTGCCGTTTCACCCATCGATTTTGCCATCTTATCAGTGGATTGTGCCGTCATTTATCCATTCTGGCTGTCTCCAGGCATTTAGGTATACGATGGGAGACGGTAAAGAATATCGACAAGGCATACCTGATGGAAACGCTCCCTGCGCTTGATCCCGCACAGCTTGCTGGCTTGGAATACATTGGTGTCGATGAAGTGGCCCGGGCGAAAGGTCATGACTATATGACGGTGGTCTACGATATGGTCGGAGGGCATCTGATCTGGGTGGAAGCCGGTCGAACTGCCGAAGTTTTTTCAAGGTTTTTGAAACAGCTGCGGCCAGATACAGCCCATAAAATAAAGGCCGTGTCGATGGATATGGGGCCTGCCTACCAAAAGGCTGTCAGGGAGTCCTTGCCGATGGCCGACATCGTATTTGACCGTTTCCACGTCATGAAAAACTACAGCAAGGCTATCCATAATCAGCGTCGCCTTGAGTTCAGGAAGGCCGATCAAAGTGGTAAAGAGTTGATGAAGGGCACGCATTATCTGTTGCTCAAAAATGCGGATAAGTTGAATGAAAAACAAAGTAACAAGCTGCAAACGTTGCTGGAGAGCAATAGCAACCTGAATACGCTTTACGTCTTAAAAGAACAGCTTCAGGCTCTGTGGAGCGCCCCATCATTTGAGGGGATGTCAGAGCAACTGGAAAATTGGTGCCTGATCGCAGATCAGTCACACATGCTCTATCTGAAAAAGTTCGCAAAATCCCTAAGAAAACATTGTGTGGGCATATGCAACTACGCGAAACACAAGCTGACAAGCGCCAGGATAGAGGCTGGTAATGTCAGTATAGGAATGATCCGCAAACGAGCCAGGGGCATCAGGGATACCGAATACTTCAAACTCAAAATTAGACAATCATCCATCCCAGATAATCAATCTATGTTCTATTTGAAATCCTAGAATAACTCAACAAAGCGGAGAAGAGCCTTAATATTGCATTGTCAGTTTGTCAGATTCCCCCTTTGACAAGGCGCATTTGCGCAGGAATAGTCGTTCTATTTCAAGCAGATGTAACCCAGTTCAGAGGAAAAATCCGACAAACCCGAAGGGCGGAGATTTCACATCATCTCAGTAGCTTGAGCCGCTTGCCCGTAGAACACCTATGGCCAGCGCGTCCCAAACCCCTGATATTTCGTAAAATCTCCGCTGACGACGTAATATTAATCGGTCCTGACCCTAAACTATCAAAACCACTGGCCCGGTTCCATCAACCCCAGATCAAGGAGCTGCTGGCTGTGCCATTCGAACGGTGCGGAGTTGTGCCACATGAACGTGTGGATTTCGAACGTCGATCCGGGATTGCGCTTGAGCGCCTTGGCGGTGCGGAACGAACAGACCGCCGCCGTGAGACTGTTGTGCCATGGGCAGGCGTAGGTGTTGTATTCCGGATCATTGAAGGTGTGATCGGGCCGAAACACCAGCCCCGGTTTGTTGCGAAAGATCGACACACGGTCGATGCGGTGGCGCAGGGCAGGGATGTGTTCTTCGAACCGCCAGCGCAGACCGCCGAAAAAATCCAACTGTCGTTCCAGATAATTATTCGAGCGGTCTGTGCGGGCCAAGGCGTAGTATCCGGTTTTGTCCAGATGCGCGTCCTCAATGCAGACCGCGTTGGTATTCTGCGATAGATCGCCAGTATAAAGATCGACCACATAGGTCATGACTGAATTGCGACGTTCTTGGGTATTGAACGCGATCATTTCCCCCACGGAGCGGTGTTTGTTGAACGGGTAAAACAGGAATTCGGCGTTAAAACAGTAATAAATCCAGATGTCGCCAGTGGCTTTCATCACCGCATTGAGGGCGACTTCAAGTGCTGTGGGGGTCAGCATGTCGTAGCTGACGCGGACAATCCGGTCGCCCACGTCATCGGCAATCGCAAAGTCTGGCATGGCAAAGACGACTGTGTGCTAAAAGCCCGCGTTAAGGTGATGGCGGATTGTGGCGTCCAGTTCCACGTCGTCTTCGGCAAAGATAAGCGCGACTGGTCCCTTTTTAAGCAAGGGTGCGCCGTCTTTGAGAAAGGCGGAAAGGTTGGGATAGCTGGTCATTTTGATGCTCTGCCTTATTGGGGCAAATGTGCGGTAAATTACGCTTCATTGCAAGCGGGGTTGGTGTGGGTTAAATGCCAATCTGATCTATTGGAAAGCTGCCCCTATGTCCGACTCTGACTCCAACGCTGGCCCGCCGCCAAAGAAGCTGTTTATCAAAACCTATGGCTGCCAAATGAACGTTTATGACAGTGAACGTATGGCTGAAAGCCTTGGCACACAGGGGTATGTGACAACGGACGTGGCAGCGGATGCGGACATGATCCTGCTGAACACCTGCCACATTCGTGAAAAAGCCGCCGAAAAGATGTATTCTGAACTTGGGCGCTTGAAGCCGCTTAAGGCCGACAAGCCGGACCTGAAAATTGGCGTGGCAGGATGTGTGGCGCAGGCTGAGGGTGCAGAAATTATACGTCGCCAGCCTATGGTTGATCTGGTCGTCGGGCCGCAAAGCTATCACCGCTTGCCCGCGATGGAGCAGGCTGTGGCGCGCGGGGAAAAGGCGCTGGACACGGATTTCCCCGAAGATGATAAATTCGATACGCTGAAATCACGATCCAAAGCCAAGCGTGGACCGACTGCATTTTTGACTGTGCAAGAAGGCTGCGACAAGTTTTGTGCGTTTTGCGTGGTGCCCTATACGCGCGGAGCCGAATTTAGCCGTCCGGCGGATCGTATCATCCGTGAAGCGCACGAACTGGTTGAAGCTGGCGTGCGCGAGATCACGTTGCTGGGCCAGAACGTCAACGCCTATCACGGGCACGCGGGCGGACTGGCGGGATTGATCTGGGACCTCGATAAGGTTGACGGGCTGAAGCGAATCCGGTTCACCACCAGCCACCCCAACGACATGGATGATGCGCTGATAGACGCCCATGGCACATGCGACAAGTTGATGCCCTATCTGCATTTGCCAGTGCAATCAGGGTCGGACAAAGTGCTGAAGGCGATGAACCGCAAGCACACGCGCGACCAGTATTTCGCGCTGATCGAACGGATTCGCGCAGCGCGGCCTGATTTGTTGTTGTCGGGCGATTTCATTGTCGGCTTCCCCGGTGAGACCGAGGCTGATTTCGAGGATACGATGGATTTGGTACGCACGGTTGGTTACGGGCAGGCTTATTCGTTCAAATATTCTACCCGCCCGGGCACGCCTGCTGCTGAACGTGCGCAGGTCGATGAGGACGTAAAGCTGGAGCGTTTGCATCGGCTTCAGGCGCTGCTTGGGGATCAGCAACGCGCGATTCAGGCATCAATGATCGGGCGCACGGTGAAGGTGTTGTTCGAAAAGAAGGGTCGCGAGTCGGGGCAGATGATCGGTAAATCCGAGTACCTACACGCTGTTTTTGCGGACACAACAGATGTGGCAATCGGCGATTTGCGCAAGGTAAAGATCGTGAAATCCGAAAGTAATTCACTTGGCGGCGAAATCTGCTGATCACAGCCTTTGGGTGAACTGTGACATCTAAGCAGTTGACTGTATAGGTTCAGGTGTTTTGAGACTCACACGACTTTGGCCTGAGTGATTCGAATGTACTCCATTGGTGTCTTGCCTTTCAAGGCATGATGAGGCCTGAATGTGTTGTATTTATTGACGGCTTTTCGAAGTTCAAACCGCATCGCTCCTATGCTGTCGGCAATGAGATCACGACATGCATAGAACTCTTCGCGGAAGGTGCGGTTACCGCGCTCGACACCACCGTTGTATTTTGGCCTTGCTGGCGGCAGCACAATGAGCGGGATCTCCATCTGTTCGCACGCTGTCTCAAAATCGGCCATAAACTCAGACCCGCCATCGACTTGAATTGAGATGATCTTATAGGGAGCTATTTCCACGAGTTCTTGCAAAAACCGTTTGGCAGAGCGTGCCGTGGCATTCGAATAAACTTGCGCGTGGATATGCTTGCTACACCTCTCCCAGGCTTGAAAGTGTTTGCACGTGACGCCGTTCTTCGTGGCAGTCATATGATCGATCTGCACACGCTCGCCAACCACAATATCTTTGTAATCCCTATATTTCCATCCCTTGGCATGCCCCTTGGAAAAATTACGCTTGCGCTTTTGGGGCGCAGATCTTGATCGTGTGATCAGGCCTTTTTTCCTTAGAAAGCTCAAAATGCGCCCCACGGTGCTATCGCTCATGGTTTGCTTTTTGTCGCGACGCAAGATGGCCCCTATTTTCTCCTTACCGTAGGTTTCATTGTCGCGGCGGGCCTCAAGCACCAATTGCTTTTCTGCCTCGCCCCACTGTGACTTGTTGCAGCGTTTGGGAGCCTTTGAAGGCGGTATGATTGCCTGCGCCAAATCCTTCAAAATACGCTTGTGACGGTAATATGTCGCGCGCGAGATGCTGACGAATTCAGCGCACTTTGATAGAGAAACGCCCTCTGTACGTAAGTCGTCCCATTGCCGAACCTGACCTTCGTATTTGATACGGTACACGTCCAAACATTCTTGTGTCCGCGCCCAAGCATAAAGTTTATAAACGTTCTTGTGCAGTCCGATGATTTGCATATTGGCCTCGTGAGCTGGTTTCTTTCAATTCTCAGTCTCCGAGGTCGCCTAAATCTTGGCAACAAAATTTTGTCTCACATCTATCTGAACTTATTCATGACGATCGTGGCGATTATGACTTGCCCACAGGCCAATCACGCTTGTTAGCCACATATTGTCGCCAAATTGGACACAATATGTGGTGTTTTTAACTTCCAATATGTCTAAAGTTTGTTATACTGCTGCGCCTGAATTGACCTGACGATTTTGTGCCTGCGATTCACTTCGTCGCATGGCCAAAGGCGGTTCAGTCTGTATTTTGAGTTTATGAGCAAGCAATACAAAACAGTCTCCTTATCCGACGAGCAGCGCATAGCACTTGAAGCGCTTTGCCGCCGCCGCAAAGTTGACGCCCTTGTTTGGAAACGGGCGCGCGCGTTTCTTCTTTTGGACGCAGGAGAAGACGCTGGAACGGTTTGCCGGATTTTGGATATTGGCCCGACAGTTTTGACGGAGTGGCGATTTGCCTTTGCCGGTGCGGGACTATCGTTTTTCGGTCTGAAGGACTACAGCCAGCGTCAGGGTCATTTGTCCGTCGTGCAAGAGCAGGCGGTGAGAGCCCATTTCACCGCGCAGCCTGCCCGCAATGCCGATGAGGTCTGTGCCTATGTTCTAGCCGAGTGCGACCAAAACTACAGCACGTCGGGAGCCGCCAAGCTGATGCGCCGCCTGGGGTTCGCGTATAAGAAACCACAATTGCTGCCTGCACAGGCCGATGAAGCCAAGCAGGCTGCGTTTATTGCCAAATATGAGGCCCTGATGAACGGGTTGGCCGCAGATGAGATGGTTGTCTTTTCGGACGCTGTCCACCCCGAACACCAGAGCCGCCCCGCCCATGGTTGGTTCCCCAAGGGACAAAAGACGGCCCTGAAGGCGACATCAGGGCGCAAGCGGCTCAACATTCAGGGCGCGCTTGACCTTGAGACTTTCCAGTTCACCTTTGTGGAAGGCGAGAAGATCAATGCCCAGACAACCCGACAGATGCTGGAAAAGTTGGAACGCAACAACCAAACCAAGACGGCCATCCACGTCTTTGTCGACAATGCCCGCTATCATCATGCCAAGATACTACAGCCATGGCTGGACAGCCCAGAACGTCGGGTGAAGTTGCATTTCTTGCCAGCATATGCCCCGCACCTCAACCCGATCGAGCGTCTTTGGGGTGTTATGCACAAATGGGTCACCCACAATCGGCACTATGCAACGTTCAACCAATTCACAGAGGCCATTTTCGACTTCTTCCGCAAGACCCTGCCAGAAAAATAGCCAGAGTTCCGCGACACCGTCACCGACAACTTCCGCGTCATATCGCTCAAGGAATACAAAGTGATTTGAGGGGAAAACCTCAGGTCAATTCAGGCGCGGGAGTATAATTAAAATTACTGCTCTAACGCATACTACACGACTCTTGTGATTATGTGTGGAATTAGTATCCACGGTGAGACAGCGGCGTTTGGGTCTGACCTGAGCAGTTTACGGAGCTGATCGAAGCCAATTCGAAAGAATGACTTTGCAAAATATCCGTGTTTTTTCCGCTTCATTTTCCCGCCTCCAATAAGCTTTGTGGCGGTTTTAGATGCCCATGCAACCGCGAGCGCAACGCCCCCTACAAGAAGCTCAAGTTTTTTGGAGATGGTCAGTCGTGTGTCTTCAAGATTGAAGCCGCGTGTCTTTGTGTCGCCAAAGAGGCTCTCAATGGCCCATCTTTTCTTGTAGGTGGCGAGGGCCCGATGTGCGGGCCGGTTAGAGACGACGATCAAAAGCTCACCCCCCTTGATGCGCTTTGCAGCAAAGCTAAACCACGTGGCCTCCCCCAAATTGTTGCCTCCAAATCGGGCATCAAAGTTGCGCTTACCGCGACAGGTGCGCAACAAGGTGCTTAGATTTTGCGTTTTCCCGTCCTGTGTGGTCACAAGTTGGTTTGCTTTGATACGGATGACAAATGGGACGTTGTTTTTATGAAGAAAATCCGTAACTCCCAAGGACCCCATCGGATATCGGGTTTTGTGTTGCCCTTGCGACGTTAGAGCCGAGCGATGATCTGTTGTGGTGATAGGGTGAGTGTTTCGAGGATATTGCCCCCGTGTTTTCTGACCGTCGAGATGACGGATCTGATGTCAGCGAAGACCTGCGCGCCCTCGAGGGTGCGGAAAGTTCCCGAGATTTTCATGCGCAACTTCATCATGCGCAGGTCCCGTTCGGCCTGATTGTTGGTGAAGGGAACTGTGAAGTCCGTAAGGAACCTTAGGACGTCATCACGGTAGTCGCGCAAGCGGACCAGAAGGTTATGGCCTGGCCGCCTGGCTTTTCGGCCTCGCGCACCAGTGCGTCTAGCCAGTGGGTCTTGTCGCTCATGGAAGGCGAGGCCCTCGGTGAGGATCGCCATGTATTTGGTGAGGATGTCGTGGTGAACCGACGTGGGGAGTTCGGTCTCGCCTCGCCCCTGAGCCGCGCACTTGAGCTGATTGGCGCTGTTGAGCAGCACGCTCATCGCGCACGCCCACGGCTCCTTTTCGATTTCTTCGATGGCCTTGAGTTCCCGTAAATGATGCGCCCCGCACAGGGCGTGCGCGTCCACCCCACTCATATGGGCGTAATAGGACTTCCAGTGGTCATGAACAATTGTCCCGCCGGTCAGGAAGGATGGAACAGCACCGCGCTTGGCGCTGATGCGATAATGCGTGAAGGCGAGATCGCTGATTGAGTGCAGCCAGTGCAGCTTACCATCAACACGAAGTCCGGTCTCATCCAGATGCCGAACGCCGCCTTCATTGAGCCGGGCCAGAATGTGTTCGACGACGCCACCCAAGGTACGCGCTGTGCCGTTCACCCAGTTGGTCACGCTGGCCGCGCATAGGCTGGTGGCACCAAACAAATCACGCAGGAGTTGGCAGACCCGATCCTCGGGGATCAGCTGCTGAACATTGCAGTAGACCGCCGCCGCCCGAATGCGCTTACCGTATTGCACGTGTGCATTCACGCCATCGGGAAAGGTGGCTGTCGTCGTGGCTCGGCAATGGCCACAACAATAAATCGCTGCCTGATGCTCTGTGACCTCCAGACGCGGCACCGGTATGTCATAAACCTGACGCCTCTCCACCGCCTTGATCATCCCAGCCGTCAAGCCATGCTGACAGGTGCCACAGGCCTCAGCCTCATGTCGCTCCACAAAGTCAGGCGTTGCTGTCTGACGTAGGGTGTCGCCTCGGTGGCCAACTTAACCACCACTTTTCTTACCGGACTTACCACGCAGGCTACGCGGTACCGGCTTCTTCAACCCATCACTCGAAGGCGGCTTGCTGCTATTACTGCTGTTCTTGGTCAACTGACGCCGCAGATCCGCATTCTCTTGCGCCATGCTCGCCAACGCGGCTTCCAACTCGGCGATCCTGCGCAGAGCCGTGGCGAGGAGTTGTTCAAGAGCAGTAACTTGGTCCATTCCACCAATGATTCAGAGAAATCGTCACAGCGCCACGAAATTCAGACCACAACAGAAAATTCATGCGCCTAATAACCAAGGAGACCTTGGATTCAAACATCAAAACTGACAAAAACCCGTTATCGGCTGGGGTGCTTGGGAGTTACGAAAATCCAACCATTGTGCTCCAATGAATTCCCGGTCCGCTAACAAGAACTTGATGGTGGAGACCTCAAACACCGACAGATAAGGTTTCATCAAGGCAATGCGCTGAGCAGTATCGCTGTTCCCTGCACGCCCCAAAACGCTCCACATCAACGGAATACGGTGGCGGCGTGTGACAAGGGCTAAGACCAAGAAGTTGACATGGCGTTGGCCAATTTTCCAATTTGTTCGGTCCAAGCATAAATGCCAGGTGGGGCCAGAACCAATCATTTTAACAAGCAAGGGGGCCGCCCAATCCGAGCCAAGATCAACATGCTGGAAAAAGCGTTGTAGGCGACGGTAGGTGCTTTCAACCTTGCTATCGGTAGGAAACTCACAGGCCAGATGGCTCAAATTTACCGTCCGGGCATTCACCATTCCCATGATCAAGAGGCACATCGTTTCAAGGCGACTGTTGCTCAACTCTAAATGGGGGGATAACCTCTTCTTGAGGGTCGTCAGGGCTTTCGTGATCATCAGTGGAACCTTTTTTAGCGATAAGAGTCCGCTCCTAAATCACCTTCTGGCACCCTCAAACACCCTACTGTCGTGTAGTATGGCTCTAACGTTCATGGGACTTGCAGTACCAGGGTGTGTCGACGGTCAACGCACCGGATCCGAACGCTGGGTCGACCATGGTGTCGATTCCAAGAGCTTGACGCAGCTTGTCGCGGGCATCTGGGTTGATCCCAATGGATGTGACCATTGGATCATCGACGATGGGGTTGAAGGTTATCTGTCTGAACGTCTGACTCCTGATGGGCGTCCGGTTTGTTCTGGTGTGGCACCTCCGTCGACCGCAGTGGGGCCATTTTTGGCTGGCTCACCAATTGGTGACCCGCTCTGAATTGTGAGCAAAATGAGAACCATGGGGTCGCAGCACTGTCTGCGGCCCTTTTTCGTTCTACCTCAAGACAAATGCGCTTGCGCGTTGGCGCGCGAGTTGCCACCATTGGATAAACCCTAAGTTTCGGAGAGTTGATTGGCCACCATCACGACGCCCCCAACCGCATACGAACTGGACGCAGCACCTGTGGTGCTTGAATTTCCAGATAATTTTTTACTGATTGATCTGTGTGGAGAGCATGACCGCAACCTTGCGGATGTTGAATTGAAACTTGGCGTGCAGGTTGTGAGGCGGGGTAATCATCTGTCCATTCACGGCGATCCTGATGCATCCAAAGAAGCTGGTGAGGTTCTTACCGCGTTGTATGAGCGCCTTGAGGCGGGGCGCGCGGTTGAGCCGGGTGATATCGAGAGAGAGGTCCGCATGGGCGCGTCTGAAAAGGGGACGGGCACGACTGTCGGGGATCAGATGGATCTGGGTGTCGGTGATCGTGTGGAGATCAAAACCCGCAAGAAGATGGTTGAGCCGCGCACGGCGGCACAAAAGGCCTACGTGCAATCGCTGTTCAAGAATGAGCTGGCATTCGGCATTGGTCCCGCCGGAACGGGCAAGACCTATCTGGCTGTCGCGGTCGGTGTGAATCTGTTTATTGGCGGGCATGTGGACAAGATTATCCTGTCGCGTCCAGCCGTTGAGGCGGGTGAAAAACTCGGCTATCTTCCGGGGGACATGAAAGACAAGGTCGATCCGTATATGCAGCCGCTTTATGATGCGCTGGATGATTTTCTGCCGAAAAAGCAGGTGGAAAAGCTGATTGAGGAAAAGAAGATCGAAATTGCGCCGCTTGCGTTTATGCGCGGTCGCACGTTGAGCCACGCGTTTGTGGTTCTGGACGAAGCGCAGAATGCCACGACGATGCAAATGAAAATGTTCCTGACCCGTCTGGGCGAGGGATCGCGCATGGTCATCACCGGCGATCGCACCCAGATAGATTTGCCGCGCGGCGTCAGTTCCGGCCTTCGCGATGCCGAACGGCTGCTGTCGCATATCCCGAAGATTGATTTCAATTACTTCACATCCAAGGACGTGGTGCGCCATCCTCTCGTGGCGGCGATTATCGAAGCCTATGAAGCGGATGAACCCGCGACGTGATTGTCGAGTGTGTGATCGAGGACAATCGCTGGGATGGGCTGGATGCCTTGGCTGATCGCGCAGCACGCGCCGCACTGTCAGGTGTTGGATTGGAGGCCGCGGCGTTCGAGATCTCCCTTTTGGCCTGTGATGACGCCCGCATCTGTGTGCTGAACGCCGATTTCCGCCAAAAAGGCACGCCGACGAACGTGCTGTCTTGGCCATCAAACGAACGCGGCGCTGAGGCGGATGGTGACATGCCAGTGCAGCCTCAGTTGCCGCAAGACACCGAATTGGGCGATATTGCGATCTCGTATGATACCTGTGCGCGTGAAGCCGCCCAGTCTGGCACGCCGTTTGCGGACCATGTGACGCATCTTATTGTGCACGGAACCCTTCATTTGTTGGGGTTCGATCACCTGCGTGACCTTGATGGTGCATTAATGGAAGGATTAGAGACAGAAATCCTTGGTAAACTGGACATCGCTGACCCATATTTGTAAGGACAGCTTCTTGGGCGCGCAACCTGCGGCCCTTATTGGATACGGAGAGAATGGGCGACACGACAGACGGTTCTTCTAGTGCTGCGCAAAGCGCGCGGCCAGACACCCCAAAGATTGAGCGCGGCTTTTTTGGCCGTATCGTCGAGGCGCTTAGCCCCTCTGACACCCCCGAAGATGTGACCCCTTTGGTCGGATACGTCCCGCGTGAAGCGCGCGGGATGATGAACTTGCGCCGTATGCGGGTTGAGGATGTTATGATCCCGAAGGCCGATATTGTGGCCGTTCCGGTGACAATCAGCCGCAATGATCTGGTGCAGGTGTTTCGCGACAACGGCATGACGCGACTGCCGGTTTTCGACGGCACGCTGGATACACCCATCGGATTCGTGAATCTGAAAGATTTCGCGCTGATGTACGGGTTTAACGGAAAATCCAAAACATTCGATCTGCGCGATCTGTCACGTGAATTGCTGTTCGTACCGCCGTCCATGCCGCTTGGTGTGTTGTTGCAAAAAATGCAGGCAGAGCGGATTCACATGGCGCTGGTCATCGATGAATATGGCGGCACCGACGGGCTTGTGACGATTGAAGACCTGCTTGAACAGGTCGTCGGTGAGATCGAGGACGAGCATGACACCGATGAAGACGCGCTTTGGGTGGAAGAAAAGCCCGGCGTCTATATGGTTGAGGCCAAGGCGCCTTTGGATGAATTCGAGGCCGAAATCGGGATGCCCCTGACAGAGCATGAAGAGATCGACGAAGAGGAAATCGATACGTTGGGCGGCTTGGTCTTTATGCTGGCAGGTCACGTGCCTGCGCGCGGTGAGGTGATCCAGCACCCCGAAGGTCCCGAGTTTGAGGTCGTAGAAGCAGACCCCCGCCGCATTAAACGGTTGCGCGTGCGCGTCGCCGGATCTGCAAAAAGCTGAGCGTGCCATGAGGCTGCACCCCCGCGATCTAAGCACGCGGTTCGCGGCGTCGCCGCGGATCGTGCGGCGGCTGGTGCCAATTGGGTTGGGCGCGTTTGCAGCGCTCGGTCATGAGGCGTGGATGTCAGGGGGCTTGGCGGTCACGGTGGCTTTAGTCCTCGCGTTTCTGATTGTTCCCAGCCATCGCCGCGCTGCGGCTTGGTTCGGCTGGTTGCTAGGTCTGTGTTATTTCGCGGTGACACTGCGCTGGCTGGTTGAACCGTTCTTGGTGGACCCCGAGCGTCACGGCTGGATGGCGCCCTTTGCGATCATTTTGATGGCGGGGGGGCTGGCGCTGTTCTGGGCGCTGGCGTTCTGGCTGGCGCGGTGGATCGCGGGGCGCGGGGCGTTGGTGATGCTGTGGCTTCCGATAACGCTCGCGGCGATGGAACTGGCGCGTGGTCACGTGCTGAGCGGATTTCCCTGGGGCTTGCTGTCATACACCCTGATTGGCGGTGCGGGCAGCGTACTGTTTGCCAGTGTTGGCCCCTATGGCACGTCGCTGGTGCTGGTCGCTGTCGCCGGATCAATCGCCTATTGTCTGTCCGTCGGACGCTGGACTGTCTGGGCGGGTCAAGGAGCGGTATTTGTCGTCGTTATCGGTTTGATGATGTGGTCGGTTACGGGTGGGGCAGTTTCAATTGCCCAGACACCGCAAACGCTTGTCCGGCTGATCCAACCCAATGCGCCGCAACACCAAAAGTGGGACCGCGACTGGATGGCGGTTTTCTTTGATCGCGCGATTGAACAGACCGCTGGGGGGGACCCACCCGACGTGGTGATCTGGCCGGAAACGTCGATTCCGGCCATGCTGGATTATGCCCAGCCGTGGATTGAACAGATGTCGATTGCCGCGCGGGGGGCGCCTGTTGTGGCAGGTATTCAACGCCGCGAAGGCGCGGATTATTTTAACTCGGCCATTCTGATCGAGGGGCCACAAGCGGTGGCTGCGATATCTGACAAATCTCATTTGGTGCCGTTCGGTGAATACATCCCGTTGGCGTGGCTGCTGGAACCGCTTGGGCTTGGCGCGTTGGTTGAACAGGTCGCGGGATTCACGCCCGGTGTGGGTGACGGGATGATGCAGATTGACGGGCTCGGCCTTGTGCGGGTGTTGATCTGTTATGAGGGGATTTTCCCCGAAGACATGCAGCGCGGCGATGTGCGGCCTGACGTGTTGTTGATCATCACCAATGATGCATGGTTTGGCAAAGGTGCCGGCCCGCGTCAGCATTTGGTGCAGGCGCAGGCGCGGGCGATTGAACAGGGTTTGCCGGTGATACGGGCGGCCAACACTGGCATTTCTGCCGTTATCACGCCTTTGGGCGACATCGAGGCGCAGCTTCCCCTAAACGAGGCGGCATATCTTGATGCCTCGGTTCCGGCGGCATTGCCACCGACACTGTATGCACGGATGGGCGACTGGCCACTGACAGTGTTGCTGAGCATCTGCATATTGGCCGGTGGAGTGGCGCGGCGACGCTTTGTCGTTGACCTAGGTGGGGGCCAAGGATAGCCCAATTACACGTATTTTATCCACAACGGCTTCCTGAAGTGGATCGACATTTAAACTGGAGCAGTATCATGTCACGTAGTAACCACACATTCACCTCGGAATCCGTATCCGAGGGGCATCCCGATAAGGTATGCGACCGCATTTCAGACGCCGTTCTTGACGCGATGATTGCAATAGAACCCGAAGCCCGCGTCGCGGCAGAAACCTTTGCCACCACCAACCGCGTGGTGATTGGTGGCGAGATTGGGTTATCTGACCCGAACAAACTGGCCAGCATGATGGATGACATCGACCGCATCACGCGCGCGTGCATCAAAGACATTGGCTATGAGCAAGACAAGTTCCACTGGAACACGGTTGAGGTCACGAACCTGCTGCACGAACAATCCGCGCATATTGCCCAAGGTGTTGATGCGTCGGGCGACAAAGACGAGGGCGCTGGCGACCAAGGCATTATGTTTGGCTATGCCGCCAACGAGACGCCAGAGTTGATGCCTGCGCCTGTGCATTATGCCCACGCAATTCTGCGCCGCTTGGCTGAAGTACGCAAGAATGGCACTGAACCGACGCTTGGCCCAGATGCAAAATCGCAGCTGTCTGTGCGGTACGAAGGCAGCATGCCAGTTGGCGTGTCATCTATCGTTCTGTCTACGCAGCATCTCGATGAAACTATGACCAGCGCAGATGTCCGCGCCGTTGTTGAGCCCTATATCCGTGAGGTTCTGCCCGAGGGGTGGATCGACCTCAACACCGCGTGGCACGTGAACCCGACGGGTAAGTTTGTGATCGGCGGGCCGGATGGTGACGCGGGTCTGACGGGGCGCAAGATTATCGTCGACACCTATGGCGGTGCAGCACCCCACGGTGGCGGCGCGTTTTCGGGCAAAGATCCGACGAAAGTTGACCGTTCTGCCGCCTACGTTGCGCGCTATCTGGCGAAAAATGTTGTCGCGGCTGGTATGGCGACGCGCTGCACGGTGCAATTGTCTTATGCGATTGGTGTTGCCAGTCCATTGTCAATTTATGTAGACACCCACGGCACCGGCGAGGTTGAAGCCTCTGCGATCGAGATCGCGATCCCGAAGGTTATTGATCTGACCCCACGCGGCATTCGCACGCATCTGCAGCTGAACAAGCCGATCTACCAGCGCACGGCGGCTTATGGCCACTTTGGCCGCGCACCGGAAGCGGATGGCGGGTTTTCTTGGGAAGCGACAGATTTGGTCGAGGCGCTGAAAAAGGCTGTTTGACCTGACGTTCAAGACGAAAAAAAAGCGCCGGAGTTTCCCGGCGCTTTTTTATGCTTGGGTGGTGAGAGTTTGCTTTTACGTTTAGCTGCGCCCTAGCGAAAAGCGACCCGGACCCATTGCGACGACCATCAACATACCACCCGCAATCGAGATGTTTTTCATGAAGTTGTTCATTTCGGCTGCCGCTGCAAACCCTTCAAGGTCCAGCGACGGGATGAAGTGGAAGAGAGTGCCGCTCAGAACCGAGAAGCCAGCCAAGAGAAACGCGGCAGTGCGGGCCTGCCAGCCGAGTAACAAAGCGATGCCGCCTGCAAGTTCAACCAGAATGACAAGTGGTAGCAGCGCACCGGGCACCCCTTGTGAGTTCATATAGGCGGCTGCCCCAGCGTACCCTGTGATTTTGCTAAATCCTGCAATGATGAAGATCGCAGACAGGAAAATGCGACCGATGGGTGCAGCGTAGGCGGTTACGGGATGTGGTGTCGTCATGAGTTGAATCCTTTATAAATATCAAACCTGTCTCTATCAGTATTACTTGACGCGTAAACTGCGCAAAATCATGGATGTTTCGTGCGTATGCGCACATTGCTGGTGATCAGGTTCACTCCCCATTGATCCCGCACGTGACTGTGGCTAAATGCCAGTCATGACCCATCCAGAACGCCCGCACCGCAATTTCTATGGCCGCCGCAAAGGTAAACACCTTAAGCAAAGTCACGAGGTCTATCTCGACGAGGATCTGGAGGCCCTGTCGCCGGGCCATGTGTCGTGGGACAACAACCCCGCGCGTAATGACCTTGATCTGGGCGCGTTGTTTGCCGGACGTGACACGTGGCTTGAAATCGGGTTTGGCGGCGGCGAACATGTGATCCATCAGGCGGGCGAAAACCCTGACGTGGGGATTATTGGATGCGAACCCTACATCAATGGCGTTGCGATGTTGCTGGGCAAAATTCGCAAGGCGAGTGTTGATAATCTGAAAATCTACCCCGGTGATGTGCGCGATATGTTTGACGTTCTGCCGGAGAGATCAATTTCCAAAGCGTTCTTGTTGTATCCTGATCCGTGGCCGAAAGCGCGTCATCATCGCCGCCGTTTTGTGACGCCTGAACATCTGGAACCTTTGGCGCGGGTGTTGAAGACTGGCGCTGAATTCCGCGTTGCCACTGATATTCCCGACTACGTTCGCCAGACCTTGGAAGAAGTGCCGAACACTGGATTTGATCTGGTCCGTCAGGGTGGTGAGCCTTGGGACGACTGGATTTCTACCCGATACGAGCAAAAAGCCCTGCGCGAGGGCCGCGCGCCACATTATCTGACATTTCGCAAGACGTAAGTACGGATGCCTCCGGCGGGAGTTGTACTGGCCAAGATGAAGGGACAAGTGGACCTTCGTTAAGGAGCGGTTTATCAGGTGCTAACTGATTTAAAGGACAAGATATGTCGAGCCATGGTGACCCAATTGTGATGACATCCCGCAAGGGCGGCCCGCTGCGCGGTGAGGCGCATGTGCCGGGGGATAAATCAATCTCGCACCGCTCGTTGATTTTGGGCGCACTGGCGGTCGGTGAAACCAAAATCACCGGATTGCTGGAAGGCCAAGACGTACTGGACACCGGCCGCGCGATGGAAGCGTTCGGGGCGCAGGTGATCAACCATGGGGGTGGTGAATGGTCGGTGCATGGCGTCGGCGTTGGTGGGTTTGGCGAACCCGAAAACGTGATTGATTGCGGCAATTCCGGCACTGGTGTGCGCTTGATCATGGGCGCGATGGCGACCTGCGATATGACTGTGACATTCACCGGCGATGCGTCGTTGAACGGGCGGCCCATGGGACGCGTCACCGATCCGCTGGCGTTGTTTGGCACCATTGCCGTTGGTCGCGCTGGAGGGCGTTTGCCGATGACGGTTGTGGGCGCCAAAGACCCGGTTCCGGTGCGTTATGTGGTTCCTGTTCCGTCCGCGCAGGTGAAGTCTGCGGTTTTGCTGGCGGGGCTGAATGCACCCGGTGAAACGGTCGTGATCGAGAAAGAAGCGACGCGCGATCACACGGAACGTATGTTGGTGGGTTTTGGCGCTGATTTGACGGTTGAAGACACCGACGAGGGGCGGGTGATCACGCTGGTTGGTCAGCCGGAATTAAAGCCGCAGACGATCATCGTGCCGCGTGATCCATCATCGGCAGCGTTTCCGGTCTGTGCGGCACTGCTTGCCGAGGGGTCGGACGTTTTGGTCCCCAATATCGGGCTGAACCCGACCCGCGCTGGGCTGTTTTACACATTGCAAGACATGGGTGCGGACCTGACGTTCGAGAATATGCGTGAGGAGGGTGGTGAGCCTGTTGCCGATCTGCGGGCGCGCTATTCGCCTAATATGCACGGGATCGAGGTTCCGCCTGCGCGCGCCGCGTCGATGATTGACGAATATCCGGTGTTGTCGGTGGTTTCGGCATTCGCCAAAGGCCAGACCGTCATGCGCGGCGTCAAGGAATTGCGCGTCAAGGAAAGTGACCGGATTGATGCCATGGCAAAGGGGCTTCGTGCAGCCGGCGTCACCGTCGATGAAGGCCCCGATTGGTGGATCGTTACGGGGCTTGGCTTTGGCAACGTGGCAGGCGGGATCACTGCTGAAAGCCGCTTGGATCACCGGATTGCCATGTCGTTTCTGGTGATGGGGCTGGCGACAAATGCGCCGATGTCTGTGGATGATGGCGGCCCGATTGCCACGTCATTCCCCATTTTTGAAGGTCTGATGAAAAAACTTGGCGCGGGGATCGTGCGGGCAAACGCATGATCTTACAGCTGCGCAGAGGTGCCGGATGGACGGCGATTTTTGCGTATCTGATCATGGGTGCTGTGTTGTATTTTTGGGTGCTGCCGGGGGCAGATTGGTTGTGGCTACCCGATTTCCACCTGACAGGCTACGACGCCCAAAGCATCGCGCCGTTTCTTGATGCATTAAGTGGGCCTGCGCGGGATGGGTATGCGCGGGTTTTGGGGCTGTATGACCGCGTGTTCATTGTTGCGCTTGCGGTTTGGATGGCGCTGACAGGGTGGCGCGGATCGGGGGTGCGCTATTTTGTGGTCGGGTTGGCGGTGGTCTATGCGCTGATTGATCTGGCTGAGAACGCGGCGATTTTGCGCCTGTTGGATGCGGGCGATGGGCTGGTCGGGTTCGCTGCGGCCGCGCATCATCTGACGATGGCGAAATTTGCGTCGCTTTATCTATGCGTATTGGTGCTGATTGTGCATCTGAGGAGGTCGGTTTGAAGTTCACTGTTGCGATTGACGGGCCTGCGGCGGCGGGCAAGGGCACGATTTCCAAAGCGGTGGCGGCGCATTTTGGTTTTGCGCATTTGGACACGGGGCTGTTGTACCGCGCGGTGGGTGCCAAGGTTTTGAACGGCATGGATGCGTTGAAGGCGGCGCAGACGCTGGAACCCGTTGATCTGGACAGCGATGATTTGCGAAATCCTGATGTCGCGCAGGCCGCGAGCCGCGTTGCGGTCAATTCAGATGTGCGAACCGCCTTGGTCGCGTTTCAGCGCCAGTTTGCGGCGCGCGTTGGTGGGGCAGTGCTGGACGGGCGTGATATTGGCACGGTGATTTGTGTGGACGCCGATGTGAAGCTGTTCGTGACGGCGAGTTCGAGCAAACGCGCGCAGCGGCGGATGGATGAATTGAACGCCAAGGGCATGGGTTTGACGTTTGCGGCCGTTCTGGAGGACGTTGAAGCACGGGACAAACGCGACAGCGAGCGCGCGACGGCACCGTTGAAACCTGCCGACGATGCGGTGATGTTGGACACCACGGACCTGACAGCGGACGCAGCGATTGCCCGCGCGATTTCACTGGTGGCAGTGGCGCGGTCATAAACGGTCACTGCGATGTGCTTTGTCGGTGTGGGTCTTCGTGGGGTAGGGTGACGTAACCCAGACCGAAAGGCCCCACATGTTTCGTTCAATGTTTCACGCCTTCGCGCTGATCTTCGCGCTTGCCACACCCGTATTCGCCCAAGACGCGGCGATGACGCCTGAGCGATTGGTGGACATTATTCTCGCGCTGGATCCTGATGCAGCGATCAACGCCAACGGGATTGAACTGACGATCGAAGACATCCCCGTGCTGGTCGTCATGGCCCCAGGCGCGGACAGGATGCGTGCGATGGTGCCGATTACCAGCGTCGATGACGTCACGCCCGAAGAGATGAACCACATGATGCAAGCGAATTTCGACACCGCGTTGGATGCGCGCTACGCCGTAGCACAGGGGCGTGTCTGGGGGGTGTTCATTCACCCGCTTGGCGCGTTGGAGCGTGCGGAGTTTTTGTCAGGCTTGGCGCAGACGGTGAACCTCGCCCGCACATATGGTACGCTGTATTCCGGCGGCGCGCAGGTGTTTGGCGGTGGCGATTCAAATGGGATTTATGATGAGCTGTTCGGCGATTTGTTGAACCGTGGTCAAGATATCTAGGTCCTATATCTAAAGATGGGTTCGGTGGTCTGCCAGTGCTGGCGGATCAAGGTGCGGGATGGCGTTGAATGCCATTAGAAACGTGCCCTCTGGACGGATCGCGAAGCGGTGCACGGACGAGTTATAGATTGGCAGCAAAATATGCGCCATTTGGTGCGTGCTGAGGCCAAGGGCCGCGCGCATGACCATGGAAATCACCCCACCTGAGGTCACACACAGCACGCGCTTGCCGGGTTTGGCGGCTTCGGACAGGGCAGTGTTGATCCGGGATTCGAACGCCGCGAAGGGTTCCGCACCGTTGATGGTCGCCTGCTCCCACGCCGCGAGGGTCTGGGGCATGTGGGTTGCGAAATCCTCGGGGCTGTTTGGCGGGGCAATGTCGTGGTGGACTTGCATGTCGCGGGCCAGTGCGAAGTATTCCATTTCATTGAGGCGTTCGTCGAAGATTTCAGGCGCATACCCCATGCCCACGGCGGTTTCGCGGTGGCGGCGCATGGTGCCGGACAGGACCAGATCGAACGGGTCTGCGTGGGCGCGCATCCAGTCACCCAAAAGGGCGGCTTGGGTGTGGCCGAGGGCTGACAGGCGGTCGTAGTCTTCTTCGGTCGTGGCGCCTGAATTGGCTTGGCCGTGGCGTATGAGGGTTAGTTCGCCCATTATTGATCCTGTTGGTTTTGTTGGGCAAGGTCGGCCCAGTGGCGGGCAGCCCCGTCGGCGAAGCAGTTATAAGACAACGGCTGTCCAGTAAGGCGTTCGACGTCGAGGAAATCTTCTGTGCAGGCTTCTTTCAACGCGATCATAAAATCCGAAGTTCGAATTCCGTCTGATGTGGTCATGTCAGCCTCCCACGCCCATAGGAGCATGTGCAATTCCGTAAATTCGAAGCATTCAGCTTGAAACGGCCCGCACGCGAGATTGGAGTCCAGCGGGACAACGCCTTCGTCGATCATGATGTCAGACGCAATGGTTATGCAGTGGTTCGCGGGCAGGGGGTCGTCTTCGGGTAATGTCCGAAGGTCGGTTGCATCGCAACCGACGTCTACGGCGATTTGCGCGGCAATGGCGGGCAAGCCTTCGTCTTCAAACGGGCTGGTGCAGGTTGAAAGGCTTTCTGGAAAGCATTTCGTGGCCGCACGCGCAACCGCGCGTTTCAGGACATAGGCTGCGGCCAAGATTTCGGAACAGCGTGCTGCCAGATCAGGTGCGGTCGGATCAGCGGTGCAAAGATCGAACGTCGCGTCATAGCTGAACATGGACGGGCGCGGCGCCCAATCTGCGGTGGCGAGTGTGGGCCACACGGCCAGAACTGCGAGAAGACGATACATCCGCGCACCATGCCCCGCCTTTGGGGTGCGTGCAACGGACGGGTTGACCGCTCAGGCGGCAGTGGCGCAGGTTAGCCGCATGAAAAACCTAAAAATATCGAGCGCCGATATGGTCGCTGCTGCGCGGGCGCGCATTGATGAAATCGAAACGGTGGATTTGATTGCCATGCTGGATGATCCGAACGTGGTAATCGTGGACATTCGCGATGTGCGCGAACGCCAGCGCGGTCATATTGCGGGCAGCGTGCATGCGCCGCGCGGCATGGTAGAATTCTGGGTCGATCCGGACAGCCCCTATTATAAGCCGGTGTTCGGGCAAGACAAAAAATATGTGTTCCATTGTGCATCAGGATGGCGGTCGGCGTTGACCGTCGCGACGTTGCAGGACATGGGGTTTGACGCGTCCCATCTGCGCGAGGGGTTCAGTGCATGGGCCGCTGCCAGTGGTCCGGTTGAGGTGCCTGATCCAAAGCCTTAACAGAGCGTCTTATGCTGTTCTTAATCCCATGTCCCTAAAGGTGCGTTCTATGTCAGATTTTACGATCAAATGCCCGTCTTGCCGTCATGAATTTGCCCTGACAGAACAATTGGCAGGCCCGATGTTGGCTGACAATGAAAAGCGCTTTGGTGAACAGCTGGCAGCGGCCAAGGCCGAAGCAGAACACGCAATAAGTAAGGCTGCGGCCTTGGCGAAGGCCGCCGGTAAGGCTGAGGCGAGCGCCGAGCAGGTCGCGTTGCTAGAACGGGTAAAGGAACAGGACCAGAAATTGCGTGAGGCGCAGGCGGCGCAGGCGGCTGCACTAAAGCGCGAACAGGTTCTGGCAGACAAAGAAGCCGAACTGGAATTGACAGTCCAGAAGATGATCGCGTCCGAGCGGGCCGTCATGACCGAGAAATTGACGAAAGAAGCGCAGGAAAAGGCATCCCTGAAAGACGCCGAAGATGCGCAGGTAAAAGAGGGGATGCGCCGCCAGATTGAAGCCCTCAAACAACGGATTGAGCAGGGGTCGATGCAAACCCAAGGCGAGGCAGCCGAGATGGTGTTGGAAGACACTTTGGCGCAGGCGTTTCCGCTGGACGGATTTTCGCCAGTCGCCAAGGGCGTTGGTGGCGCGGATGTGCGTCAGGATGTGATGGCGCAAGGCGCGATTGTGGGCAGTATCTTATGGGAAAGCAAACGCACGAAAAACTGGACAGCAGGGTGGCTGGCAAAGTTGCGGAACGATCAACGCAGCAGCGGCTGTGAGGTGGCGGTGATAACGTCCGTGGCATTGCCGGAGGGCGTTGACAGCTTTGGCATTGTGGATGGCATCTGGGTCTGCGCGCCGCGCTATGCGGTGCCTTTGGCGACGTCCCTGCGCCACGGCTTGATTGAGGTCGCGGGTGCAAAAGGGCGCGCCATGGGGCAAGAAACCAAGATGGAAATGATCTATGATTATCTGACAGGAACGCAGTTCAAACAGCGCGTCGATGCGATTGTGGAACGGTTCGAGGACATGCAGGACAACCTGCGCAAAGAACGTGTGTTCATCGAAAAGCAATGGGCGTTGCGGGCCAAGCAGATTGATCTGGTAATCGCGTCAACGGTTGGCATGCATGGTGATTTGCAGGGGATTGCAGGGCGGTCCATGCCTGAGATTGCAAGCTTGGATGCGTTGGCGTTGGGCGTTGATCGAGATTGACCACATGTCAGGGCTGCGCGACGTGCAATTCAGACCGCTAGTAATTGTTGTGCGGTGGAATGGATGCAAACGCCCATTTTGCCGCAAGGATCGATGTTTAATATAATGACGCCGCGATCTCGATCGCCGTGCGTTTTGGGCAACGGGAAGCGACGTGAGGGGTGCGTGCAAAATCGCACAGTTAATGTTTGCAGGGGCCCGTTGTACCTGCGCGCAGCCAGATTAGGTGTCAAAGCAGAACGCACTAAACGGTGCGTGAGACATGACAGGATTTAATATGCTTGATTCCAATTCCAATTCCCTTCCTGATGACCTGTGCGACGCGTTGCAGTGGCGCTATGCGGTCAAGAAAATGGACCCTTCCAAATCCGTGAGTGAAGACAAGATCGCAGCACTTCTGGATGCGATCCAGTACGCACCCACATCCAGTGGAACGCAGCCGTTCAAGGTGTTTGTGATCACCAATGACGATCTGCGCACCAAAATCCGTGCGGCGTCTTTCGATCAAAGCCAAGTTACCGATGCATCGCATCTTTTGGTGTTCGCAGCATGGGACAACTACACCGACGCGCGGATCGACAGCGTGGTCGATCATCACGCCGAGGAACGCCCTGGCACACGCGAGATGCTTGAGGGCTATTATGGCAACCTTAAGGGCATGTATTTGCCCCGCACGGCAGAAACGAATTTTGAACATGCTGCGCGGCAAGCCTATATCGCGCTGGGCTTCGGGATGCTGACGGCCGCGCAGATGCGCGTCGACACAACCCCGATGGAGGGTTTCGATCCGTCCGCTGTGGACGATATTTTGGGGCTTGGTGACAAGAACCTGCGGTCTGTCTGCATGTTGGCGGTTGGGACGCGGGACGCGGCCAACGACTGGCTGGCTCCGATGAAGAAAGTCCGCAAGACTGACGACGTGTTGTTTGAACGCATCGACTGAAGTGCAGTTAGGCCGATCTATCGGTGATGGATTGGCCTAACCCGCAAACCCGTCGGGAACCGCAAGCGGAGTTCGGTTGCCCAGAATGTAGCTAGCGACATCGGTGTAATCGAATGCCAGCGATATCAGGATGATGACCAGTGATGCCATCATCAGCCAACGTGCAATTTTCGGCAGTTTGCCGCCGCGCAGGCGGCTGATAAAATAGATAACGACGGGTGTGTAAAACAGGACATGTGGCAGGCCCAGAAGTTTCACATACCCCAGCTGTTCATACATCCAGCTTATAGCGACAAAGCTAAGCAGGCCCGCAGCGATGGCGGCAAGCCCTGCCATGCGGCTGGACTTCCAGACCAGCAAGGCGAGGGGCAGTATGAAGCTGCCAAACATCAAGATCGGGAGCCATACATTGAGCCAAGCTGTTTGGTTTGCCATTGCGTCGCCTAGGGTCATGATGCGGGTCCTTATCGATTGAGGTTAAAGCCGGCTTAGGCTTTGGGCAATTTCGAGCGCGGTTGCGGCGGCGTCATAGTCGGGACGTTCTGCCGAAATGCGCATTCCCAGCAGGTCTGACTGGTACCTCCGCGCAAGGCCGCATGCGTCGTGACCGATGCCGATCTGGTTTTGCGCTTGTGCCTTGCCAAACAGGTCCGCAAAGCGATGTTCCATCCGTGTCAGATGCCCGTTGGCGTGATCGGCAAGCGGGTGGCCATGGGGCGATAATTCTAGAAATGTCTTGGCCAGCATACAGGCCCGTGCTGGCGCTGCTTTATTTTCGATAACATGGCGCGGGAATGCCTGAAGCGCCCCCAAGGGGCCGTGCGCGTGTTCAAGTGCCGCCAAAGTCGCCGCGCCATCCGCCGCATATAGATCAAGAGCGAGCTGGTACAACGCGTCCTTGGACCCGAAAGCCGCGTAAAAGCTGCCCGGCTTCAAGTATAGCGTTGTTTCCAAATTCTTGAGGGACGTGCCTGCCCAGCCCTGTTTCCAGAACATGTCGCGGGCGCGGCGAATTAGGTCTTCGCGGTCATAGGATGGTTTGCGTGGCATGGGTCACAATATTGTTGAGTGTTCGCTCAATTATATACTTGAGTGATCGCTCAAGAAAGGACAAAAGGGCGGCACATGCAGAAAACAGGAGATTCCCATGACCGACTTCCCATCCCATGATCTGACCACGGCCCCCGAGGCGTCCAAGCCGTTGCTTGAAAAATCGCAAGCCGCATTTGGCCGCTTGCCTGGCTTGCATCAGGTAATGTCGGATAGCCCGCAGGTGCTTGAGGGTTATCAGGTGCTGCACAAGCTGTTTACGGACACAGATTTCGATGCCGATGAAATGACAGTCGTCTGGCAGGCGATTAACGTCGAAAATGAATGTCATTACTGCGTGCCGGCCCACACAGGCATCGCAAAAATGATGAAGGTGTCCGATGACATCACGCAGGCGCTGCGCGATGAGACAGCCTTGCCGAACGAAAAGCTGGAGGCATTGCGCACATTCACATTGCGGGTTGTGCGCCAACGCGGTGTGATGACCGACGCGCAGTTTGATGCGTTTTTTGCGGCTGGATATACCCACCGCGCTGCGTTGGACGTGGTGTTGGCGGTCGCGCAAAAGACAATGTCTAACTACATCAACCATTTCGCTCAGACAGTTGTTGACGAACCGATGCAGGGGTTCCTTTGGAAGCGTGGCGATACGCCAATCGTGACATAACTAACCAGGTCCGCCATCAGTTGCGCACATCTATATCCAGCGGCTGATGGTGCTCCACCCCTTGCAAACAACGAAAATCCAGCCTATAAGCCGCCTCGTTGAAGCGTCGTCCAAAGGTGCAATTTGGCAGGGCCGGAATTTCCGGCCCTCTTTGCATTACAAGGCGACACCGAGATAAATGAACCCGTTCACCGCTTTGGTGGACATAAACCCGAAGTCCGGCGGCGTTTTAGTCGCACGGCCAACAACGATCTTAGGAAACCGCGCCACATGGCTCAGAACGTATCTATGGACGAGTTTGAAGCACTCTTGAACGAAAGCTTCGAAATTGACACACCTAAAGAAGGCAGTGTTGTCAAAGGCAAAGTCATCGCAATCGAAGCGGGACAAGCCATCATCGACGTCGGCTACAAGATGGAAGGCCGCGTTGATATTAAAGAATTCGCAGATCCTGGCGAAGCTCCTGAAATTGCTGTCGGAGATGTTGTCGAAGTATTCCTTCGCGCCTCCGAGAATGCCCGTGGCGAAGCCGTAATCTCTCGTGAGATGGCGCGCCGTGAGGAAGCTTGGGATCGCCTCGAGAAAGCATATGCAGACGAAGAGCGCGTCGAAGGCGCAATCTTTGGTCGCGTTAAAGGTGGCTTTACTGTTGATCTGGGCGGCGCTGTTGCGTTCCTTCCAGGCTCACAAGTTGACGTGCGCCCTGTGCGCGACGCAGGCCCACTCATGGGTCTTAAGCAGCCGTTCCAAATCCTCAAGATGGACCGTCGTCGTGGCAACATTGTTGTATCGCGTCGCGCAATTCTTGAAGAATCACGTGCCGAACAGCGCGCCGAAGTCATCGGCAACCTGACCGAAGGTCAAGAAGTTGACGGCGTCGTCAAGAACATCACCGAATACGGTGCGTTTGTTGACCTCGGCGGCGTAGACGGCCTGCTCCACGTGACTGATATGGCATGGCGCCGTGTGAACCACCCATCCGAGATCCTCACAATTGGTGAGACGATCAAGGTGCAGGTTATCAAGATCAATAAAGAAACCCACCGTATCTCCCTCGGCATGAAGCAGCTGCAGGACGATCCATGGGATGCCGTATCAGGCAAGTACCCACTCGATTCCGTACACACGGGCCGTGTGACCAACATCACCGACTACGGCGCATTTGTTGAGCTGGAAGCTGGCGTTGAAGGCCTTGTGCACGTGTCTGAAATGTCTTGGACAAAGAAGAACGTACATCCGGGTAAAATCGTATCCACGAGCCAAGAAGTCGAAGTTATGGTTCTGGAAATCGACGAAGCCAAACGTCGCGTCTCGCTTGGTCTCAAGCAGACACAGCGCAACCCATGGGAAGTGTTTGCAGAAACCCATCCTGAGGGCACCGAAGTTGAAGGCGAAGTCAAAAACATCACCGAATTCGGTCTGTTTGTTGGCCTCGACGGCGACATCGACGGCATGGTTCACTTGTCCGATCTGACATGGGAAGGCCGCGGCGAAGACGTCATCGGCGATTTCCGCAAAGGCGACATCGTGAATGCCAAGGTTACTGAAGTGGACGTTGAGAAAGAGCGCATTTCGCTTTCGATCAAAGCCATGGACGGTGATCCGTTCCAAGATGCAGTCGGCGGCGTAAAGCGCGGCACGATCGTAACCGTTGAGGTCACAAAGATCGAAGATGGTGGCATCGAGGTCGACTATGAAGGCGCGAAATCCTTCATCCGTCGTTCCGATTTGTCCCGTGACCGTGCCGAGCAGCGCCCAGAGCGTTTCGGCGTAGGCGACAAGGTCGACGCACGTGTGACCAACATCGACGCGAAAACCCGCCGTTTGGGTCTGTCGATCAAAGCACGCGAAATCGCGGAAGAAAAAGAAGCCGTCGAACAGTTCGGCTCCTCTGACTCCGGTGCATCCTTGGGCGATATCCTTGGTGCAGCGCTGAACAAAGGCGACGACGCATAAGTCATCGCTGACTGGTCACACCGACCACCTGAAAACTTGAAACCCCGCTGGCACGCGCTGGCGGGGTTTTTCGTTTTCGGGGGCAGATGCCCGTCGAATCACCCGCGCGAACCGGTCGCACCATCTGCGGCAAGCGCGCAAGTGACGGGTTTCGTTTGGCGCTTTGATCGTGATTTGGCCGTAAATCGGCGGAATCGCAGCGTAATTTTCCACATAAGGTTCTTCCGTGACGGGAACTTCCAAACTATAGTCCATTGTTAAGAGGTAGTTGCGCCACTGCCCGCGACGAAAATGACTTCGACGAAATTGATGGGGAAGAACGCCAAATGATCCGATCCGAATTGACCGATACAATCGCCGAACAGAACCCACATCTTTATCAAAGGGACGTGGAGAGGATTGTGAACACAATTTTTGGCCGCATCATTGAAGCGATGTCTAACGGGGACCGTGTTGAATTACGGGGTTTCGGGGCGTTCTCGGTAAAAAAGCGCGACGCACGTTTGGGCAGAAACCCGCGCACGGGCGAGGCTGTTCAGGTCGAAGAGAAGCATGTTCCATTCTTTAAGACAGGCAAGCTCTTGCGGGACCGGCTCAACGGGAAGTAAACTATTCCCATGAAATATATCAGATTCACATTTTGGGGAATCGCTGCGATTGCCCTTATCATTGTCGGGATGGCCAACCGTGGGGTCGTCACCCTGCGTGCGTTGCCAGAAGCCTTGGCAGGCCCGCTTGGGATATCCCCTGACATTCAGATGCCGTTGTTTATGGCGATCTTTGTCGGCGTGGCGATCGGCCTGCTGATCGGGTTCTTCTGGGAATGGGTGCGTGAGCATCGTATCCGCGCAGATGCCCGCGCAAAGGGGCGCGAAGTTAGTGCCCTTAAGCGTGAGGTTGATAGCCTTAAGACCGAAAAGCATGAGGGCAAAGACGAGATTGTCGCCCTTCTCGACAAGGCCAGCTAAGGGCCAATGTCACACGATATACGGGTCAAAATTTGCGGGTTGCGGACCGGCGCTGACGTAGCTGCGGCGGCGTCTGCTGGGTCGTCCTACGTCGGGTTTGTTTTCTATCCCAAATCCCCGCGCAATGTTTCGTTTCAAGAGGCTGCGGCGCTGGCTGTGGACGTGCCTATGGGGGTCGCCAAAGTCGCGTTGGTCGTGAATGCGAATGACGCGTTCTTGGACGATCTGACGGCTGCGGTGCCTTTGGATATGTTGCAGTTGCATGGCAGCGAAACGCCCACGCGCGTGGCCGAGGTAAAGGCGCGGTACGGGTTGCCCGTGATGAAGGCCGTCGGAATTGCTGACGCCAGCGATCTGGCGCAGATTGACGCATACGCCGCTGTTGCGGATCAATTGCTGATTGATGCAAAGCCGCCAAAGAATGCCGACTTGCCCGGTGGCAATGGTCTGGCGTTTGACTGGACGCTGCTGGCTGGGCGCAAATACTGGACGGTGCCGTGGATGTTGGCCGGTGGCCTGACGGCTGACAATGTGGCCGAGGCAGTGCGCTTAACGGGCGCGACCCAAGTCGACGTGTCCAGCGGTGTCGAAGGGTCGGTTGGCGTCAAAGATGCGGGCCTGATTTCGGCATTTTTGGCCGCCGCACAAGCCTAGGCGCTTTACGGCCCCCCACCACAGCGCTACATCAATAAGTAGCACCCAAAGTTGAAGTCTGGAGACGCGCAATGCCTGACGATCTGATCAATTCCTTTATGACTGGCCCCGACGAAAAAGGCCGCTTTGGTGATTTTGGCGGGCGCTTTGTGTCTGAGACCTTGATGCCGCTGATCCTTGAGCTTGAAGAACGCTATGAGTTCGCCAAGACCGACGATGCGTTCTGGGCTGAAATGCACGATCTTTGGACGCATTACGTGGGCCGTCCGTCACCGCTGTATTACGCGGAACGTCTGACCGAACACTTGGGCGGGGCGAAGATTTACCTCAAGCGGGATGAGCTGAACCACACGGGCGCGCATAAGATCAACAATGTGCTGGGCCAGATCATTCTGGCGCGGCGCATGGGTAAGACGCGGATCATTGCGGAAACCGGTGCGGGTCAGCATGGCGTTGCGACCGCCACGGTCTGCGCAAAATTTGGACTGAAATGTGTTGTTTATATGGGGGCGACAGACGTTGAACGTCAGGCGCCCAACGTGTTTCGCATGAAATTACTTGGTGCTGAAGTGATCCCCGTGACGTCGGGTCGTGGCACGCTAAAAGACGCGATGAACGACGCGCTGCGCGATTGGGTGACCAACGTGCGCGATACGTTTTATTGCATTGGCACGGTCGCGGGTCCGCACCCCTATCCTGCGATGGTGCGCGATTTTCAGGCGATCATCGGCCAAGAAACGAAAGAACAGATGCATGCCGCGGAAGGGCGTTTGCCGGATACGTTGATTGCCGCAATCGGTGGCGGGTCCAACGCCATGGGGCTGTTTTTCCCATTCCTTGACGACAAAGAGGTTAACATTATCGGCGTTGAGGCGGGCGGCAAGGGTGTGAATTCCAAGATGGAACATTGCGCGTCTTTAACAGGCGGGCGCCCTGGCGTTTTGCACGGCAACCGGACGTATTTGCTGCAAGACGACGACGGGCAAATCCTAGAAGGCCATTCAATTTCAGCGGGACTAGACTACCCCGGCATCGGGCCGGAACATTCATGGCTGCACGATATTGGCCGCGCACAATATGTATCGATCACCGATGTCGAGGCGCTTGAGGCGTTTCAGTTGTCGTGTCAGTTGGAAGGAATTATTCCAGCGCTTGAACCGTCCCATGCTCTGGCGCATGTGATGAAGATCGCGCCTGATTTGCCGTCCGATCACCTGCTGGTCATGAACATGTGCGGTCGTGGCGACAAGGACATCTTTACGGTCGCCAAGGCGCTCGGCTGGGATATGGCGAACGGCTAGGCGACCAGTTCGCCAATCAAGGCGAACGTTCCCGATGATGTCAGCCGGTTGTCTTGTGTTGTTCAAGAACCGCCAACGACACAATTTCCAATGCCCGCGCATGAGTTGCGACCAAGTTCACCTTTGGCGCGCAGCCCTCTTCGTGCGCTTGCAGGAAACGCGATGCGCAAAGGCACCAGCCATCGCCTGCCTGAAGCCCGACAAAGCCGAATTCTGGGCGTGATGTGCTGAGGTCATTGCCGACGTATTTCGAGAAGGCGAGGAATTCAGCCGTCATAACTGCGCAAACGGTGTGGCTGCCCTCGTCTGCTGCGCAGGTGTCGCAGGCACCGTTACGAAAGAAGCCGGTCATCGGCGCGAGTGAGCAGGTGGCAAGTGTTTCGCCGAGGACGTTTAGAGAGGGATCTTTATTCATTAATCAAGGCTTTCTGCTATGGCACGGAACATGGTGAAGCTGCTGTCGGTTACGCCGTCTTCGCGGAACTGTCGATCGGCCGCGTTTACGGCAATGACGATGCCGCGAGGGCGGTCGATGTAGATGTATTGGCCGTAAATTCCCCGCGCCGCGAATTGGCCTGTGTTGGCCCCGAGGGGGATCCACCATTGATACCCGAAACCCATTTCATCGCTTGCCGTGGGCGCGCTGGCTGCGGTGCTTTCTTCGATCCACGCTTCCGATACGATGCGGGTGCCAAATGAAATGCCGCCGTTGGCGATCATATGGCCAAACAGGGCGTAGTCATGTGTTGTCAGATTTAAGCCGCCCAGCACAAACGCCACTCCGTGACCGTCCGTCAGATAATAGGGGGCAACTGTTGGTCCGAGCGGGGTGAGGACCTTTTGCGTCAGCAGATCGGGAATGGATCGACCCGTTGCGCCACGGATCACCATGCTAAGGATATGCGTGTCGATGGACACATATTTCCACTGGGTGCCAGGTTCAACGAATGTCTCGTCTAGCGCTTCGGCGAAGCTGTCCATGGATCGACCAAGCGCTAAGACGCGGCCCATTTTGTTGATATCGCTCCAGAAATCGAGGTATTCTTCGTCGAACGTCACGCCGGACGACATCTGCATCACATTTCGGATGCTGGCGGTCTCGTAGGCGGATCCGACGAGGGACGGCACATATTGGATGACGGGTGCATCAAGGTCGGGGATCGTGCCGTCTTCGTGCAAAATGCCCAACAGCACGGACAGGAACGATTTGGCCATCGACCAACTGATGCGGGTTGAATTCGCGGGGTCGTCTTCGTTGACCCCAATCAGTGGGTAACTTTCATGGCGGATGATACCGTCCTGCACGACCATGATGCCGGTGACAGCGCGGTCGCGGGCCCATGTGGTAAAGCCCGCGGGCATGACCATCGGGGCCCCCGTCGAGAGCCGGTGCACAGTTTCGGATTGCGGTGTCAGCGTGACGTTTTCGAACATCGTGTCCATCGACGTGAAATTTTCGACGATGCGGTCTTCGGAAAAGAGCGAATTGACGGCCATCAGGCGGCTCAGCTTTTCGCGCTGCAAAACGGCGATCAGCAGGATCATGACAGTGCTGATGAGAACGCCGCGCAGGAGCCATTTCAGGAAGGTTTTCATTGAGGTGCTTTCGGTTATTTTCGCCAGCCTGACACGCGCGACGAGGGGCGGCAAGTCAGGCTGTCCAGTCCACCCAACGGCCATGAAAATCGACGCGACCAAGGGTCAGGGGCGCATCGCTGCCAGAGGTGTTTGGCCAAAGCCGCAAGGTCAACGCCGCGCCGTTGTCGCCACCGTCGTCTTCCATCTGTACAAAGGCAAGCGGCGTATCTGGTGTGGCGGTTGCCCCAGCCGTTTCGATCATCCGCAGGCCATCGCGCTGTTTTTCCGCGGGAAAATACTGCCACGCGACGGTGGTGTAGATCATGTGGGTTTGACCCGCGATGTGGGGCAGGCGCGTAGCGAGCCAATCAATCGCATCGGCTTTGTCGACGGGCGCGTGGGGCAGGGCAAGGGCGGCGTCTGTCAGGATGCGGCGGTGCGGCTGATCTGGCCAGAGATAGGCGCGCAAGCGCAGGCTGTCGGTGGCAGGATCAACAGGGTTGAGGTCCACGCCGCGCCGCTCAACCACCTTTGGCATCGTCATGGGCGGGGTTGCGCCCGTCCAATCTGGCGCCAGCGTTACAGTGGCATTTGGCGGGCCAAGCCGCGTGCCGTTGATGTCGAGTGCGAAGTGGTCCCAGTTGAGGTTCAAACCCGCGCTGGCACCCAATTCCGACACCCGCATGGGGTTGGGGAAATGGTTGGAAATCATATGGCCAGCAGCGATCAAAGCCGCCGCACGGCGCACTTCGTTGGTTTGGGGCGGGCTGTAGATGAAGGCGTCAATAAAGTCTGTGTGGTCCGCCAGCACCTGGGACACGGCCAGCCATAATGCGTCATCGGTCGCGATGTGAGGCGGGTAGACGGCCGTCAATGCTGCGCCACCTTGCAAACGCAGCGCGTGCAGCGCCCCGCACAGGCGCAACGGAACACTGTCACCGCGCGGACCAATATCGCCCTGCCAATCAAACAAGCGATCCGTCAGCGGTGTGCCACGCACCAAGCGGGTTGCCAAAACGCGGCAAAGCTGGCCCATGAATGGCGATCCGAGTGTTGTGCAGGCCTGTGCCTGATAGTCGAATGCATCGGACAGACGCATCGTCACCGGAACCGGTCCGCCAGCTTTTGGAACGGGTTTCGCGTATCTTCGGGGATCGGGTCAGGGTCCGACTTCGGAGCTGGCTGTTGGGCTGGCTTTGGGATTGGCTTTAGCGTCGGTATATCCGTCTTGGTGTGCGGCTTGCCTTTGGTCCCTGTGGACGGGCGAGGTGGATTGACGCGCAAGGCGACGGCGTTCAGGAACTTTGGCCCCGCATCGTCGGCCAGATACGCCGCACCATCAGAGATGCCGCGCAATACATCATCCAGCCAGTTTTGATCGGCCTTTGCAAAGTCGCTGAGCACATAGCCCGGAACCCGGTCTTTGTGGCCGGGATGTCCGACGCCCAAACGAACGCGGTCATAGTGCGGGCTGATGTGTTGATGGATGGATCGCAGGCCATTGTGTCCCGCATGCCCGCCACCGGATTTCAGCCGGACCTTTGCAGGGGCCAGATCAATTTCATCATGGAACACGACCACATCCGTGCTGTCGAGTTTATAAAACCGAACTGCTTCGCCAACCGATTGACCGGACAGGTTCATAAATGTTTCCGGCTTTAGCAGCAGGACTTTGTCGCGACCGAGGCGTTCCTCGGTTAACTGACCCTGAAATTTACTACGCCACGGCGCAAACCCATGATCTGCTGCGATCCGGTCAAGCGCCATAAACCCGATATTATGTCGGTTCTGCGCGTATTTCGCGCCGGGATTTCCTAGGCCAACAAATAATTTCATGCAGTCTGTATATAGCCCAAAGCGGGTCAGTCCAAGGGCGTGAATTTGCCTAAAATTGTTTTCAAGTCCAGCGCCTTTGGTAACGGGTTGTTGAGGGTATTCCTGCGACAACATCTTTCGAACAAAGAGGTGTATTTTATGACAATTGTTGCTCCGTCGGCTGCGGCATTTGTGCCACGGATGGTTGCTGAGTGTGATGATGTGGTCATGAACTCCCTGGCGTTTGTGCGGACCCATCTTGCGATGGATATTGCCTATGTGTCGGAATTTGTTGGCGACGAGATTGTGTTTCGCGCCGTCAGCGCACCTGGTTTTGAGGATAGCATTGCGGTTGGTGGAACCCGACCGCTGAAGTCCGGGTATTGTCACCACATTGTCGCCGGGCGATTGCCCGAACTTATCCCTGACACCGCCAACGAACCGCTGACACAGACCATTCCTGTGACCCACGACTTGTCGATCCGCAGTTACGTCAGTGTCCCGATA
Organism: Octadecabacter arcticus 238; assembly: GCF_000155735.2. Classification (GTDB taxonomy): domain Bacteria; phylum Pseudomonadota; class Alphaproteobacteria; order Rhodobacterales; family Rhodobacteraceae; genus Octadecabacter; species Octadecabacter arcticus. The sequence continues at coordinate 3,206,849 of NC_020908.1, read as the reverse complement.
CGGCGCACAGACGGCACGGTTTATGGGATGTTTTGCAGCCTTGGCAAAGCCCCGCGTCCCTCGCTGAACTCTCGTGATCTTGAGGTCGTTCGTGCCTTTGCCGCGCTTGCCGCGGATCAAGTGAATGCGCAGCTAAGGTTTGATGCCGCTGTGCAGCTGAAGAAAAGCACGATTGAGGATATTTTGAAATTGCGGTCGTTTGAAATCGCACTGCAGCCGATCTTGCGTCTGCAAGATCAGGGCACCGCTGGCTATGAGGCATTGTGCCGGTTTTCGCCCGAGCCATACCGTGCGCCCAATCTTTGGTTTGATGATGCTGCCGAAGTTGGATTACAAGCCGCATTGGAAATCTATGTGATCGAGGTTGCACTGGCGTTTCTGCCGGAGCTGCCAGCGTCATGTTATTTGGCCGTTAACACATCGCCTGCGACCTTGGCCACTGGCAAGTTGTCAAAGATCATCGCCGCTGCGGGCGGGGATCGGGTTGTGGTTGAAATTACTGAACACGCCGCAATCGAAAATCTTGACGTCTTGTTGATGGAAATTGACCGCCTGCGCGACCTTGGTGCGCGGATCGCAGTGGATGATGCGGGTGCCGGATATTCGGGCCTGCAACAGATTATTCGCCTGCGCCCTGACGTGATTAAATTGGATATGTCTTTGACCCAAGATGTCGACAAGGACCTTGCGCGGCGTGCACTGGCATCGGCGATGGTGAAATTTGCGCAAGACACCAACGTACGGGTCGTGGCTGAGGGGATCGAGACCGAGGCGGAGATGCGGACGCTGAAAAATATCGGTGTGGAACTCGGGCAGGGCTATCACCTTGGTCGTCCGGTGCTGGCCGCGCTGGTTTTGAAGTCTGTGCTGTCTGCATAGGTTGCGGGTTGTTCAAGTTGGCGCAGCCGTCGGGTTTAAGTGGACATTGCGGTCCAAACGCAACTGTTGGCCAAACACAAAAAAAGGGCGCGCCAACTGGCACGCCCTTCAACAACCCAACGGGTCGAATATTAGTCTTCTTTGGCTTCTGTCGCTGGGACATCGCCCGCTTCGACAACATCGTCTTCGTCGTCTCCGGCGGATGTCAGGGCAGCAGGTGCCTGAAGGTTCGCAATTACGAAGTCACGGTCGATTGTGGCTTTCGCGCCAGCTGGCAGCTTGATGGACGAGATCGTGATGGTGTCACCCAATTCCAGACCTGTCAGATCGACAGTCAGGACTTCTGGGATGTCGCCAGCCGTAACGATCAGTTCAACTTCGTTGCGCACTGGAATCAAGACGCCGCCTTCTTTCAAAGCCGGGCAGTCTTCTTCGTTGATAAATTCAACGCCAATGAACAGGTTAATTTTCGTTGTACGCTTGAGACGCATGAAGTCGAGGTGCGTTGGCAGGTCTTTGACAATGTGGCGTTGCACGTTGCGGCAGATCACGCGGACGTCGTCGTGGCCTTCAACCTTCAGGTTGAACAGCGTGGACAGAAAACGGCCTGCTTTCAGGCGCTTGAGCAGCACGTTGAACGGCACGTTGATTGAGATGGGGTCTTCGCCACCACCATAGACAACACCGGGGACGAGCCCGTCGCGGCGTGCTTGACGCGCAGCGCCTTTTCCGGTGTCGGTGCGAAGCGTTGCTTCAAAATCTGGAACTTTGCCAGCCATTGGTCTTTCCTTTCAATTCGCGCGTCGCCCAACTGATACGGCGACCCACTTTTCCATGTCAGGAACCACATGACTATTCTTGGGGCTCCTCGTGAAGTCGCGCACATACTGCAGCTTCAGCCTTTTGGAAAGGGACATTAGAAACGGCTGTGGTTCAGGCCCAACGCCCTGAAAAATCCTCAGGGACAAGGAGTATGTTTTTGTCCACGCTCTTGATGTCGCGGTGTCCACAAAACGCCATTGTCAGGTCTAATTCACTGTGGATGACATCAAGCGCCTTTGTCACGCCAGCTTCGCCCATTGCGCCCAAACCATTGACGAAGGCGCGGCCAATGTATGTCCCCTTTGCGCCCAGTGCCAAAGCTTTTAGCACGTCTTGGCCGGAGCGGATTCCACTGTCAAAATGCACTTCGACAAGATCCCCGACTGCATCAACGATCTGTTCCAGCATGCGAATGGACGATAACGCTCCGTCCAGTTGACGCCCACCGTGGTTGGAAACGATGATTGCATCTGCACCGAGTTCAGCGGCCTTTTTTGCGTCATCGACATCCAGAATGCCCTTCAAGATTACGGGGCCACCCCACATTTTCATCAATTGCGCGACGCGGTCCCAGTTTAGGGAATGGTCAAATGCCTCGGCCGACCAAGATGCGAGGGACGATGGGTCGCTCACCTCTTTGGCGTGGCCGACGATGTTGCCAAAGAAGCGGCGTTTGGTTTGCAACATCTGCAGTCCCCACGTCCACTTCGTGGCCAGATTAAGCATGGTCGGAATGGTGAATTTGGGCGGGGCGGTCAGCCCGTTCTTGAGGTCTTTGTGGCGTTGGCCCAAGATTTGCAGATCCAGCGTGATGACAATGGCCGAACATTTAGCGGCCTTGGCGCGATCAAACAGGCGCTGCATGAAATCGTCGTCTTTCAACGTATAAACCTGAAACCAGAACGGTTTGGTGGTGTTTTCAGCGACGTCTTCAATCGAACAGATCGACATCGTCGAGAGCGTGAACGGAACGCCGAACTTTTCCGCCGCTTTGGCCGCCTTGATCTCTCCGTCGGCGCATTGCATTCCGGTCAGCCCGACGGGGGCCAGCGCGACGGGCATCGCCACATCCTGCCCGATCATCTGGCTGGCGGTTGTGCGGTTCGTCATATCCACGGCGATACGCTGGCGAAAGCGAATTTTGTCGAAGTCTGACGTGTTTTCGCGGAACGTCTGCTCGGACCATGACCCGCTTTCGCAGTAGTCATAAAACATCTTTGGAGTGCGGCGTTTGTGCAGGCGTTTCAGGTCGGCGATTGTTGTGATGACGGGCATTGCGATATCTTTCTGCCAAATTGGTTAATTTCTCTTACCAATTTGGCAGAATTCGCGCAAGCGTCACGAATTGCTAAGCGCGGTGTGCGCCATCGGCCAGTGTTTTGACGAAAGCCAGAACATCAGCAACAGGTTCGCCCGCACCGATTTTTTCTACGATGGCTGAGCCGACGACAGTGCCGTCAGCAACGCCAGCGATGTCTTGCGCGGTTTGCGGTGTGCGGACGCCGAAACCCACAATAACCGGCAAATCAGTTGATGCTTTGATGCGCGCGACTTCGGGTGCCACGTCAACAGCCTGCGCTGCGGCGGCACCTGTCGTACCTGTGACAGAGACGTAATAGACAAAGCCGGATGTGTTTTGCAGCACCTTTGGCAGGCGTTTAGCATCCGTTGTCGGGGTTGCTAGGCGAATAAAATTAAGCCCGGCAGCTTGCGCTGGAATGCAAAGCTCTTCGTCTTCTTCGGGGGGCAGGTCGACGATGATAAGCCCATCAATTCCTGCGGCCTTCGCCTGAACCAAGAATGTATCGACGCCGCGCGAATAGATCGGGTTGTAGTAGCCCATCAGCACGATCGGCGTGGTGTCGTCTGTCTTTCGAAGCTCAGCGGCGATGGACAGTGTTTGATCCAAGGTCATGGCGCCATCAAGCGCGCGTTGTCCGGCGAGTTGGATCGTGGTCCCATCTGCCATCGGGTCGGTGAACGGTAAGCCAAGCTCAATAATATCGACGCCAGCCGCGGGAAGTCCTTTTACGATCTCAAGTGAGGTCGCATAGTCCGGATCGCCCGCCATCACGTAGGCGACGAACGCCTTTTTATTGGCGGCGCGCAGTTCGGCAAACTTGGCGTCAATTCGTGTCATGGTCGTCCCCTGATCGGCGTGTCGATTATCCTTTTGAGGGTTTGCGCGAAAGGGCAGGGGAAATCAATGGTGAGCATGCAAGTTAGGCTGTCACATGCGCTTCGTCGGATGAAATCATCTATTTGGTGCTGAATACGTCGGCATAAAATGTCATTGCGCCCCGGCAGGTGCCACCGATAGTCAGGTATGGAACTAGGCTCATGTTAGAATCCTGCTGAAAGACCATAGCACGAGTCTGCTTGCGGTCATGCGAGGCAAAGCCTAGAAGCGGAAACGGACATTAAGCAGGAGCGTCGCAATGGGTTTCAAGATGGGTATCGTGGGCATGCCGAACGTGGGTAAATCGACCCTGTTCAATGCTTTGACACGCACAGCGGCGGCACAAGCGGCGAATTTCCCGTTTTGTACTATTGAGCCCAACGTCGGCGAAGTGGCCGTGCCGGACGCGCGTTTGGATAAACTGGCGGCGATTGCAGGGTCCAAGACAATCATTCCGACCCGCATGACGTTTGTCGACATTGCGGGTCTGGTCAAGGGCGCGAGCAAGGGCGAAGGCCTTGGCAACCAGTTTCTTGCCAATATCCGAGAGACAGATGCGATTGCCCACGTGCTGCGCTGTTTTGAAGACGGCGATGTAACCCACGTAGATGGCCGCGTTGATCCGGTTGCAGATGCCGAAACGATTGAAACCGAACTGATGCTGGCCGATCTGGAAAGCATCGAAAAGCGCCTTCAAAACCTGATCCGCAAAACGCGTGGTGGTGATAAAGATGCCGTTCAGCAGGTGCGATTGCTCGAAGCTGCCAAATTGGCGCTAGAAGAAGGTCAGCCTGCCCGCACCGTGGCGGTGGACGAAGATGACGTCAAGGCATGGAAATTGCTGCAGCTTTTGACAATCAAGCCCGTGCTTTACGTCTGTAACGTCGGTGAATCCGAAGCGTCGGCTGGCAATGCGCACTCCACGGCAGTGGCTGAAATGGCTGCGTCGCAGGGCAATGCTCATGTGATTATTTCCGCCCAAATCGAAGAAGAAATCAGCCAGCTTGAAGACGACGAAGCGGTGATGTTCCTCGAAGAGATGGGGCTGGCAGAGGCCGGATTAGACCGTCTGATCAAAGCGGGCTATGAGCTGCTGCACCTTGAAACCTATTTCACGGTTGGTCCGAAAGAAGCCCGCGCGTGGACTGTTTCGGCGCAAACAAAAGCGCCGCAAGCAGCGGGCGTGATCCACGGTGATTTCGAAAAAGGCTTCATTAGGGCGGAAACGATTGCCTTTGATGATTTCGTGACGCTGGGCGGCGAACAGCCGGCCAAAGAAGCAGGCAAAATGCGCGCGGAAGGCAAGAGTTACGTCGTCAAAGACGGCGACGTGCTGCACTTCTTGTTCAACACCTAATCCGCGCGCTCACGCCTTGATCTAAGCCAAAGCACGATCTGCTAGCAGTCTTGTTCCAACACACGAAAAGAGGATTGTCGCACGCTCCCGTGCCCCATGCCAACTGATCTTGTCACGGTATAGTTCCGGTCTCTTTCGAGCAATGTTTGCTATGAAGGAGATATGGAACGGAAACGAGATAGACAGACGAGTTCCGGCTTGATGCGGTGCGCATAGCGACCAGCAGCGGTTTAACCCTTGCCCGACAGTCGATACGCAGTATCGATGAGAGGGGCGACCGCAAGTTTCATCAGATTTGGGTGTTGGCCTTTCGACGCTGAACAAGTGGGTTCAGCAACATCCGGCGCCCGGCAGGGTATTGCGCAGCAATGTCCCGAGAGGGAGCATGATGATTTGATGATCGTCATTTGAGTGCCATTGGTCCGAGTGAAGATGGCGATGACCACATGAGGACGTCGAAAAAGAGAACAACCGTCTTCGCAAAGAAGTCCGGCTTCTGCGCGAGGAGAGGGAAGTGCTAAAGTTGAGGCGTTTAGAAATTGATCCAGTGGATCACTTGTAGCCATAACGCGGCGATCCACTGACCGGCAGTGGGTGAGGTTTGCTTTCATCGATGTCTGGAAAGGAGAATGACCTGTCGAATTTTTATGTATACTCCTGCGCCTGAATTGACCTGACGATTTTGGGCCTGCGATTCACTTCGTCGCATGGCCAAAGGCGGTTCAGTCTGTATTTTGAGTTTATGAGCAAGCAATACAAAACAGTCTCCTTATCCGACGAGCAGCGCATAGCACTTGAAGCGCTTTGCCGCCGCCGCAAAGTTGACGCCCTTGTTTGGAAACGGGCGCGCGCGTTTCTTCTTTTGGACGCAGGAGAAGACGCCGGAACGGTTTGCCGGATTTTGGATATTGGCCCGACAGTTTTGACGGAGTGGCGATTTGCCTTTGCCGGTGCGGGACTATCGTTTTTCGGTCTGAAGGACTACAGCCAGCGTCAGGGTCATTTGTCCGTCGTGCAAGAGCAGGCGGTGAGAGCCCATTTCACCGCGCAGCCTGCCCGCAATGCCGATGAGGTCTGTGCCTATGTTCTAGCCGAGTGCGACCAAAACTACAGCACGTCGGGAGCCGCCAAGCTGATGCGCCGCCTGGGGTTCGCGTATAAGAAACCACAATTGCTGCCTGCACAGGCCGATGAAGCCAAGCAGGCTGCGTTTATTGCCAAATATGAGGCCCTGATGAACGGGTTGGCCGCAGATGAGATGGTTGTCTTTTCGGACGCTGTCCACCCCGAACACCAGAGCCGCCCCGCCCATGGTTGGTTCCCCAAGGGACAAAAGACGGCCCTGAAGGCGACATCAGGGCGCAAGCGGCTCAACATTCAGGGCGCGCTTGACCTTGAGACTTTCCAGTTCACCTTTGTGGAAGGCGAGAAGATCAATGCCCAGACAACCCGACAGATGCTGGAAAAGTTGGAACGCAACAACCAAACCAAGACGGCCATCCACGTCTTTGTCGACAATGCCCGCTATCATCATGCCAAGATACTACAGCCATGGCTGGACAGCCCAGAACGTCGGGTGAAGTTGCATTTCTTGCCAGCATATGCCCCGCACCTCAACCCGATCGAGCGTCTTTGGGGTGTTATGCACAAATGGGTCACCCACAATCGGCACTATGCAACGTTCAACCAATTCACAGAGGCCATTTTCGACTTCTTCCGCAAGACCCTGCCAGAAAAATAGCCAGAGTTCCGCGACACCGTCACCGACAACTTCCGCGTCATATCGCTCAAGGAATACAAAGTGATTTGAGGGGAAAACCTCAGGTCAATTCAGGCGCGGGAGTATATGTTGAAAATCTTGACGTGGTTGCAATGGTGTTGAATTGGCCAAACCTGTCCCATCCCCTCGTCTATGCAGCAAGCAGCGCTTCTATTGCGAAGTCGGGCATGACCACCGCTGCTATATCAATAGTCCTTTTCCTTGCTGCTCTTGAGGTGGTCAGTTTCATAAAATCGCGCCATTACCCCCGCTTGAGCTCTTCCGCTAAGAAGTCATAGACCATGCGAATGCGACGGCTGGTTGTGAGTTGTCGGTGGGAGACAAGCCAGATCGGGAAGACAAGCGGTTCGAGGTCAGGGAGGACGCGTCGGACTACAGGGTCCGCGTCGCCGATATGCGCATCCAGAATACCAATCGCCGCGCCTTGGCGCACAAGTTCCCACATGACCAGATAGCTTTCGGTAAGAAGCGGGAAATTCGCCCCGGTCAAACCAAGCCCGAGGGTGTTTAGCCCTTTGAGCATCATGCCGCTATGATCCATATTCACGAATTCGGCGTGGCGCAGATCATAGGGCTTGGTTGGGTTACCGATTTCCGCAATGTAATCCGGCGTGGCGTAAAGGACCGCGTCCGCGTCGCCGATCTTTTTGGCGATCAGATCGGGTTCGGTCGGTCTGAAATTGCGGATCGCGATATCAGCCTCACGGCGGCGCAGATCGCTGGCATGATTGGCGACGACAATCTCAACCTGAATACCGGGCTCCATCTTGCGCAATTTGGCGATGATCGGGGGCAACAACACTGCTGCATATGTCTCGCTGGCCGAGATGCAGATCGTCCCCTCTAACGCTTGCGACTGACCAAGGGCTGTCATCGAGACACGACCTGCGGCCTCTCCCATGTCACGGACGTGCTCCAACAGTTCCAAACCACTTGGTGTGAGTGTGAGGCCGCGACCAACACGTTCAAACAGAACGATGCCGAGCTCTTGCTCAAGCCCGTCAACCTGACGGCCAAGGGTCGGCTGCGCCATGCCCAATGCGCGCGCGGCAGCTGACAACGATCCTTCCTCAGCCGTAACCAAGAAAGCCCGCGCTTTGTTCCAATCGAATTTTACTGAGCGCCAATCCATGCAGATATGCATATCAAATCACAGGATTTGGTCAATTCGCATAAATGGATGGGTGGTCTAAACCTCAGCCAACACAAGCCACGTCGTTCGTTCCCGCACCGATCCAAGAAAGGAAATGCAATGTCTACAGACACGCAAACTACACTGAACCTGAAGGACGCCCGCATTGCAGGCGCGCTCTACCTCACCATTGCCGTTTGCGGCGGTTTCAGCATTGGCTATGTGCCGGCGCAAATCGTCGTGGCCGGAGATGCCTCGTCCACAGCTGCCAATCTGATGGGCCAGCTTGGGTTGTTTCGATTGGGCGTGCTTGCAGATAGCGCGGTCATCCTGCTTGAGATCGCGATTACAGTCATCCTGTATCAGATGTTTCGCACCACCAGCCCAAGGCTTGCGCTTATCGCGATGGTCTCCCGCTTGGGCATGATCGTCGTGATGGGGATCAACCTGCTGCTTTGGGTGGTGCCTTACGTGTTACTCACCCAACTGATGGGCCTTAACCCTGCTGATAGTCAGGCTTTTGCGCAAGTCTTTTTCGAGGCGCACGCCCTCGGCATTTACGTCTGGCAGCTTTTCTTTGGCGCACATTTGCTGGCGCTTGGATGGATCATTCTACGAACCAAACTGGTGCCACTCTTGCTTGGATGGGGTCTGTTTATCGGGGCCTTTGGTTATCTGATCCAAGGCCTTGTTGAACTGACGTTCACCGATGTTGCCGCACTGGACATCACTATTATTGGGTTGCTCACGATTGTGACGATCTCGGAACTCAGCTTCGGTCTCTGGCTGCTCATCCGTGGCATGCGCGGCAATATCACCCAATCCATTTCCACAGAGCTATGACTGAATCTGGTGTTTGAGTGGTTTGAAGGTTGGCGGCGTATCTGGTTGAATTGTTGTTGGAAGACAGCAGCCCAACCAAAGGAGATACACCACCATGGGAACTACTAACATTGTTGATTTTGCGCGTCGAGACGAGATGACGGACGCGTTGACGGAGTTGCTGAAAACGGGAGCACAACAATTGATCGCGACAGCAGTTGAGGCTGAGCTTGTCAGTTATTTGGCGCAATTTACCGGCTTACGCACCGATGCCGGTCACGCGGCAGTCGTGCGTAATGGACATCATCCGGCCCGCCCGTTTCAAACGGGCATTGGCCCTGTGAGCGTGCGCATTCCAAAGGTTCGGTCCAAGGACGGCACACCGGTGACATTCCGGTCTGCCCTGGTGCCGCCCTATGTGCGCCGCACGAAGACGCTGGAAGCGGCCTTGCCATGGCTTTACCTCAAAGGGATCTCCAGCGGCGAGATGGCTCCCGCCCTCAAGGTTCTTCTGGGCCCAGATGCCGTTGGCTTGTCGGCTAATACGGTTTCGCGTTTAAAACGCGATTGGGCCAATGAATACGAGGCTTGGAAAGGCGCTGAGTTAGATGACGAGCCCATCGTCTATATCTGGGCCGACGGCGTTCACAGCGGCCTTCGGGGCGAGGATGACAAGCTCTGTGCCCTTGTTATTATTGGGGTAACTGCCCGTGGCAAGAAGCGATTTCTGGCAATTGAGGATGGGGTGCGCGAGTCCACGCAGAGCTGGCGCGAGGTTCTGCTTAACCTCAAAAGCCGAGGCATGAATGCGCCCAAACTGGCCATCGGGGACGGTGCCATGGGGTTTTGGGCGGCCATTGACGAAGTCTATCCTGAGACCCGCCATCAACGCTGTTGGCAACACAAAACGATGAACGTGCTCAATTGTTTACCCAAGCTGTCTCAGCCAAAAGCCAAGGCCGCGCTGCACGACATCTGGCAGGCCGAGACCAAAGTCGATGCAGAAAAGGCGTTCGATCTGTTCATCAAAACCTACGAACCCAAATATCCCAAGGCCACACTATGCCTGCAAAAAGATCGTGAGGAACTCATGGCATTCTTCGACTTCCCGGCGCAGCATTGGCAAAGCATCCGCACTAGCAATCCAATTGAATCGGCCTTCGCGACGATCCGGCATCGTACCAAGCGTTCAAAGGGCTGCCTGTCACGCGATGGCATGCTGCACATGATGTTCAAACTGGGGCAATGTGCTGAGCAAAATTGGAGGAAGCTACGCGGCTTTGACTACCTCGCAAAAGTCATCACAGGCGTCACGTTCAAAGACGGAATCGAAACCACAAACCCCGACCAGATCACCGCATGACCAACAATACTCAAACACCAGATTTGACAATAACTCATTTCCACACCTCAGTCAGCTTAAGGAGCTCTTGATATGTATGCCTACACTTATACTGAATACGGCAGCCCCGACGTCCTAAATTACGTTGAACTGCCAACCCCAACACCTAAAGCAAACGAAGTGCTGATCCGTATCGTTGCCACCACCGTCAGTGCAGGTGACTGGCGTGCGCGGAGTTTGACTATGCCCGCTGGGTTAGGACTAGTTGGTCGACTTGTCTTCGGCATAACGCGCCCTCGCAAGCCGGTTCTTGGAACTGATCTATCCGGGGTAGTCGAAGCTATCGGTGCAGATGTGACCACTTTCCAACCTGGGGATGCCGTCATCGGTTTTCCAGGCGCAGGATTTGGCGCGCACGCGGAATACATCACGATGCCAGCGGACGGTAAGATCGTCCGCAAACCAGAAAACCTGACCTTTGAGGAGGCAGCAGCCATCCCATTTGGGGCCACAACCGCATATGATTTCCTGATCAACAAAGGGAAATTACGCGCAGGTGAACGGGTTCTGATCAACGGGGCGTCTGGATCTGTCGGCTCCGCTTGCGTACAACTCGCCAAGCACTTCGGGGCCGAAGTGACGGGCATCTGCAGCGCCACAAATGGACATCTCGTGCGTAGCATCGGGGCCGACCATGTCATCGACTACAACACGCAAGACTTTACCAAAGAAGGCCCGCAATACGACATGGTCGTGGATACCGTTGACACAGCACCTTGGGACCGGGCGCGGCACGCCTTGGTGCCAAACGGTCGTATGCTGCTGATCGCAGGATCTACATCCGACATGATCTTGGGCTGGCTCAAGGCCCGGCTGCGCGGAAAGCGTCTGATTGGTGGCGTGGCGTCAGAGTCAGTCGGTATCCTGCGCAAAGTCGTTGATCTCGCCGCTGCCGGAGATTTCCATCCCGTCATCGACCGAAGCTTTGATTTTTCCCAAATGATCGCCGCGCATACCCACGTCGATACCGGACACAAAAAGGGCAACGTCGTCGTCACTGTGAATCAGATCAGCAAATCGCCGCGGACTGCTGACGAAGAACTTCGATTGGGGGCGGCAGTTCATGTCGGATAGTCTCAGGTTTCGGATCATTGGGCTGTGTAAGGCTTATCCCTTTTAGTCCGGTTGCCCCACATGTTGACGCGGCGCAGAATCTTGCCCTTGTGGCTTTAGAGGCGGATCGGATCAGTTTGTAACGTCTGGTGGGTTTATAGGGCGTGGCTTTTGCCGTGAACGAGGCCCTTCAGGCGCGCTGTTCAACAAAATCACGATATGTCGCTGGCCCGAGACCAACACCGATCCCCAGCAGCGTGTCGAAGGCGCTTCGCATGTGTCGCCGTCGGTTCCAGCGGAACACGAATTCGTCGAGATAGCGTTGTAGATGGCACTTTCTGAGGCCGTGGAAGACGCCTTTTGCCCACGTTTTTAGGTTGGAGAACACGCGGTGGACCCAGTGGAGTATGTCGTGTGCCTTCTTGCCGCTGACGACCTTTGCCTCATGCGTGTTTGCAGGAGGATTTTCGTAACCGAGCCAGCCATCCGTGATGATGTGAGCGCCAGGCTCTACAGCCTGACCAATGAACCCGTGCAGCGTCTTTGACGCGCCGTCGGGAATGTGTTTCATCCTGATACGGCGCGGATGTCCGTCACTTGATAACTCGACGGCACAGACGACAAACATCTTTCCAACCGGGCTCCGCCCACCCTTTGGCCGGTCCTCGGGATCATGCCGGGACCGGAACGGCATCTCTGTTTCATCGATTTCGACAAGGTCTTTCAGGGGGTTGCGGTCAGGGTTGACCATCGACCGCCGCAGCTTTTGCAAGAGGAGGTCGCCGAGAAGCGCCATCGGTCCGAGCGACGATGGCGACCCGTCTTGTAGCTGCCAAGGCCAAGTTGCGCCTGAAGTTGCAGCGCTGACATGCCGTTGGAATGGCTGGTGATGATGTGCGCGGCAAGAAACCAAATTCGCAACGGCAAATGGCTGCTGTGCATTACCGTGCCAGCCGTCACGGATGTCTGCTGTGCGCAACCGGCACATTCCCAAGTCGCGCGATTTCGCTTTAACGGCCAGCCCTTGCAGGTGCCACAGGAAGGACAGACGAAGCCCTCAGGCCAACGATGTTCCACCAGATAATGCGAACACGCTTCCTCATCAGAAAACCTGGCGTCGAACGCGGGGCGGGACATGGGTTTGTCGTTTTTCCATCTGGCTGGCATGGGAAGAACAATACCAGAACATTCTAGATTGGCAAGCCGCTTCGCACTACATCAGGTGCCGCCGGAGCAAAGGGGATAAGCCTTGGGCTGTGTATTTTGGCGGCATTCCCTCTCTTCGGGATTGGCTAAGCCCTCTTGGATGGCGAATTGCATCGGCTAGGTCTGCTCATGTGTTTCAGCAATTCGGCGGCGGTGATCTTAATCGGATTTCTCATGCGTCCGATGATCGCAACAACAGCTCCCCGCAGCGGCGACATCTATTTCATCTCCCGTCTTGCTGAAGGAACACTGCTGGGGGCGAGTGTCACAGCAGTCCAGAGTGGGTTCATGGGTCTGACAATTTCAGGCGACACCTTTTATCAACTCGGCATGATCGCGCTCGGCCTTGGCAGCTTACCAATGTGTCTCTGGTTGATCCGCTCAAAGCTTGTTCCAACGTGGCTCGGAGCATTAGGTTTCGTGGGATACCTTTTCCTAATCGCTGCGATGATCTCATCAGCGTACGGCTTTGAGACGACATCGATGACACTGCTGCTACCCGGCGCTGTTTTCGAGGTCATATTTGGCGTCCTGCTCATAACGCGCGTAAGATCAAAGCAGGTGTAAGGCTTTTCGCATTAAGCCAGATCTTCGAAAAGCCGACCTTCGCCTCTTAGTGCTGAAGGTCGGTTTCGTCCGCAGTCTGTGAATTCGCCTACCACTGAATTTCGCAGTTGCAGCGAATGTCTCCTTCGACGGGCCGCACCGCAGCATCGGGGCCTAGTGATGAAAGGCCGCAATGGGCCGATCGTGTCACTCGACATAGGTGGCGTTAGTGGGTCCGCAAAATTGCCCCAAAAACGCTCGTTTTTGGCACTGGATGGGTGGTTCACAAACGGTCGTTTTTGGAGCGCTTATGCTGGCGCAGCATTCAACGATAAGGGCGGAAAGCGGACTTTCGCTGCAAACGCGAGCCAAGAAGGGGTTAGCCTAAGAGATTGAGGTTGCTGAAGAACAGAGACTCATTCGCATTCGTCTAACAGCACCGTTTTTTGTCTTAAAAGACGCGCAACTTACAGGGCACCAAGATCTGCTGGTTAGCACTGTTGGGATTACCTATCAATCCAAAGGCTTTGGTCAGCATTGTTGTAACGTCTTGTTCAACCATGCCTACATTTCCCGGTAAAAAAGATCCGAAAGGGTCCCAGTCAAAGCAACCGTACCTAACCAATTTAGAGTTTCTTTCAAGCTTGCTGTGCCAGCGCACAATGCCCTCTAGTGAAATTGTCGAGTTCACGAATAGGCCTGTCGGTCCTTCTGGCACACAGTTTTCTAATACTTTTGCGGCGCTTTCAGCAGAATAACCGGTCGACATGATATGGGTTTTGGGCACTGAAATTCCGCGATCCCGATGTGCTGCCATAAAGCCGGCCAAACGCGCGGCTGTGTTGTGGTCTGACGGTCGTCCACCAACAAAACGCAACGGTCCATTCCAGTCGAGGTCCTGCGCGCAACGATCAAGGATGAGTTGGGTGAGTTCTAATGCCGCAGCATGATTGTCAGAAATCACCGAAGGAGCATTTTTGCCGGGAAGATCAAGGTTGATCGACTGAACGCCTGATGTTGTGCAAAATGCTGAAATACGATCTGGGTCGGTTGTTCCGGTCGAGATCAAACATTCTGCTTGATAGGAGATGAGTTCTTTTGCGGCCTGAAACTCCAAGTCGGGGTCACGCTGGGTACAGGTGACAACTGGGAAAAAACCACGCGCGCGCGCCATGGCCTCGAATTGCTCTGCAATCTCACCAAAATAACGATTGTCATATTTGGGGACGATCATGCCTACGATGTTGGATCGCTCCCGTCGCAACAGGCTGGCTGGTACATTGACGGAATAGTCTTGTTCCTCTGCAATCTTCATAATCCGTTCAAACAATTTTTGGCTGATTCGCCGCTTCTCCCACGTTCCGTTGAGCACGGAGCTCACCGCACTTGGTGAAACATTTGCAAGTTTTGCAATATCATAAATCGTTGTTCTCTTTGACTCTTTGTCCATCTTTTATTGTACGATCCATTGTTCAATCTAAATGCTCATTCAAATTAACTTGACGTAGTGCAACCGATGGAGCAACCTTGCTCAATCGATGGTGCAAATATCACCGTTGACTGCGTATTCTGCGTGACGCGCTGGGAAGAGTTTGAATATTTGGCCATTTTTGATCCGTGGAGGCGGATTACGACTAGTCGTTCGTCTTTTCTTGGGTGTCACTCTCCGCATGGGCGGGCGCGGATTTGTTTGGAGGAACAATAATGAAAACGACAACATCACTGGCGGCAGCATCAACGCTTGTTGCAACCCTGTTTGCTACTGCAGCCACAGCGCAAACCGTAGCCTTCCTGATGCCGGATCAGGCGTCTACCCGATATGAAAATCATGACTGGCCAGGTTTTGAAGCCGCGATGGGAGAGCTTTGCCCTGATTGCACGCTGATCTATCAGAACGGCAATGCGGACGTTGCACTGCAGCAGCAACAGTTCAATTCTGTTATCGCGCAGGGTGCGACTGTGATTGTGCTTGACCCAGTAGATTCCGCTGCGGCCGCCGCATTGGTTGAAATTGCCCACTCGCAGGATGTTAAGGTCATTGCATATGATCGACCAATCCCGGACTCGCCTGCGGATTTTTATGTATCGTTTGACAACGAAGGCATCGGCTTTGCCATTGCGCAATCGCTCATCGACAACTTGCAAGCCCAAGGCGTTCCTGAAGGCGCAGGCGTTTTGCAAATCAACGGGTCACCAACTGATGCTGCTGCTGGTTTGATCCGTGATGGTGTGGATCGTGCGCTGGACGCGTCACCGTATGTGACCCTGTCGGAATTTGACACGCCAGATTGGGCTCCACCAAAAGCGCAGGAATGGGCTGCAGGCCAAATCACCCGCTTTGGTGATGATATCGTCGGCGTCGTGGCTGCAAATGATGGCACCGGTGGTGGTGCCATCGCAGCGATGAAAGCAGCAGGGGTGGACCCAGTTCCACCGATTACAGGCAACGATGCAACGATTGCAGCACTTCAATTGATCATTGCGGGTGACCAGTACAACACGATTTCAAAGCCATCCGAAATCGTTGCTGCCGCCGCGGCTGACATTGCGATGATGCTGATCAACGGTGAAACGCCAGAGGCGACATCGACTCTGTACAACACGCCGTCACAGTTGTTTGTGCCAGCAGTTGTTACGCAGCAAAACATCAAAGCAGAAATCTTTGATGCTGGCATCCAAACTGCTGCAGATGTTTGCACGGCGGAATATGCCGATGCTTGCGACGCACTTGGCATCGAGTAACCTAAAACATGCGGCGCCGGATTACCTGCGCCGCATACCGTTTTATTGAAAGAATGTATTATGGCTGAAAACATCGCAGGCCCTGACAACAGAGAGCCACTTCTACGCCTACGCGGTGTTGGAAAACAGTTTGGTGCCGTGACTGCCCTTGAGGACATCGAGCTGGACATTCATGCAGGCGAGGTCGTGGCGCTGGTGGGTGACAACGGTGCAGGAAAATCCACGCTGGTGAAAGTGCTAGCTGGTGTGCACCAGCCAACGTCTGGGACTATCGAATACTTAGGTGAAAAAGTCTCGCTGGATACCCCGAGCAAAGCGCTCAAGATAGGGATCGCGACCGTGTTTCAAGACCTCGCGCTGTGCGAAAACCTTGACGTCGTTGCCAATCTGTTTCTGGGACAAGAAATCTCGCCATGGAAGTTGGACGAAGTGCAAATGGAAGTCCGTGCTTGGACGCTTTTGAAAGAACTTGCTGCGCGCATCCCTTCGGTCCGTGAGCCCGTAGCTTCCCTGTCTGGTGGTCAGCGCCAGACAGTGGCGATCGCGCGCTCTTTGTTGCTGGACCCGCAAATTATTATGCTGGACGAACCGACAGCCGCACTGGGCGTTGCCCAAACTGCAGAAGTTTTGAATTTGATCGAACGCGTCCGGGATCGTGGGCACGGCGTCATCTTGATTTCACATAATATGGAAGATGTGCGTGCTGTGGCCGACCGGGTTGTTGTGCTGCGCCTTGGCAAGAATAGTGGCACGTTTGACGCCGACGTTTCACATCAAGATCTTGTGTCTGCAATCACAGGAGCAAGTGAAAATTCCGTTTCTCGTAGGGCAGCACGTAATCTCGCAGAAGTTGGGGAAGACCAATGACACAAAATACACCGAACAACGCATCCCACCCCCAGCTTGATCGCGCCGATACACGTGTCCGACACGATGCTGGATTGTCGGGGGCACTTCGTGGCTTCTTGGATCAGGTTCGTTCTGGCAATCTGGGGATGTTACCCGTCGTGATTGGGTTGGTGCTAATTTCTACTGTTTTTAGTATCTTGAATCCTATTTTTCTCGCCCCGAACAATCTTGTGAATCTGTTGTTTGATGCCGCCGCTGTCGGCCTGATCGCGCTCGGCGTGGTCTGTGTTTTGTTGCTTGGCGAAATTGATCTGTCCATTGGGTCGATGAGCGGACTTGGTTCTGCGTTGATGGGCGTTCTTTGGGTCAATTCCGGCATTCCCTTGCCCTTTGCGATCCTATTTGTTGTCGTCACGGGCGCACTTGTGGGCGCGCTTTATGGCTTTCTGCGCAACCAGTTCGAGATGCCAAGTTTTGTAGCAACTTTGGCTGGTTTGCTTGCACTTTTGGGCCTGCAGCTTTATATTTTGGGACCAACTGGATCTATCAATATGCCGTTCACGTCGCCATTGGTGCGGTTCGGTCAAATTCTGATTATGCCAGCATGGCTATCCTATTGTCTTGCGGTTGTTCCCGGCGCGATGATCGTGTTTGGCAGTATGCGCACCAATACACAGCGACGTGCAGCAAATTTGTCAGCGAATGGGTTAAGCGTGGCAATTTTAAAAGCTGTAATTCTGACCGTTGCATTGGTTTTTGCTGTTTTCTATCTTGAACAGGGCCGTGGCGTGCCGTGGATGTTTGGCATTTTTGTTCTTTTTGTCATGATGCTGGACTACGCACTGGTGCGCACAAAATGGGGACGCTCGATGTTAGCTGTCGGTGGCAACGCAGAGGCTGCGAGGCGCTCCGGTATCAATGTTCAACGCATTCGCATTTCGGCCTTCGTTGTTTGTTCGTCGTTTGCTGCCTTGGGCGGCGTATTCGCAGCGGCGCGGTTAGCCTCTGCAAGCCAGCAGGCGGGCACTGGCGACGTTAACCTCAACGCAATCGCGGCAGCTGTCATCGGCGGAACCTCTTTATTTGGCGGTAGGGGATCTGCATGGTCAGCCTTGTTGGGTGTGCTCGTAATTATGGCGATTTCGAATGGTCTGACATTGCTCAACCTCAGTTCTTCACTGCGCTATATGATTACTGGCGCGGTCCTTGCGATTGCTGTCATCGTAGATTCACTTGCCCGACGCTCACGCGCGAACAGTGGCCGTGCCTAAGTCAAAATGGGAAATATCATGACCAAAACGATGAAGAGTAAAACCGCCGCTATTACGGGTGCTGCATCAGGGATAGGGCTGGCCTGCGCGAAGATCCTGATCGAAGAGGGTGCAAAGGTTGTTCTGATTGACCGCGCTGAAGATCGGCTGAACGTCCTCTGCAACGAACTTGGCGAAAATGCTAAGCCCTTGGTCCTTGACCTGTTGAACGGGCCACAGGTGTCTGGGATGCTTCCTTTAATCGAGGACTTGGTCGGTCCGCTCGATATTTTTCACGCGAATGCGGGGGCGTATGTGGGCGGTGCAGCCGCCGAAGGAAATCCCGACGACTGGGACCGTATGTTGAATCTTAATATCAACGCATCTTTCCGTTGTGTGCAGGCAGTATTGCCAGCCATGATCGCGCGAAAGACGGGGGACGTTATTTTTACCAGTTCGATTTCTGGCGTTGTGCCTGTCGTGTGGGAACCGATTTATACTGCTTCGAAATTTGCGGTACAGGCGTTCCTGCATGCGACCCGTCGTCAAGTCAGCGAACACGGCATCCGTATGGGTGCCGTTCTTCCAGGACCAGTTGTGACAGCTTTGCTGGACGACTGGCCAAAAGAAAAAATGGACGAAGCGCTTGCAAATGGATCGTTGATGCAACCCCGAGAGGTGGCTGAGGCCGTTTTGTTTATGTTGACGCGCCCACGTGGTGTTGTGATCCGCGATTTGGTGATCCTGCCCAACAGCGTTGATCTTTAAAAGTTGGAAAGTGGGCATCATGGCTGAAATGCAGACTGAAAAAAACTACGTCATAGGAATAGATGTAGGGACGGGAAGCGCGCGTGCGGGGGTCTTCAGCACGGACGGGCGCATGGTTGGTACGGCCACATGCGCAACCTCTCTTTACCGTGAGGGTGGGACCATTGTTGAGCAATCCGGCGATGAAATCTGGCACGCAGTCGCAACATCAGTTCGCGATGCAATGGCTGCGTCTGGTGTTTCAGCCGACCAGATTAAAGGCATTGGTTTCGCCGGGACGTGTTCACTTGTTGTGCTTGGCCAGGACGGCGCGCCGTTGCCTGTCGGCGACCCCAAGCATCCCGAACGCAACATTATGGTCTGGATGGATCACCGAGCAGTTGAGCAAGCCGAGCGGATTAACGCGGGCGGCCACCGCGTTCTCGATTACGTCGGCGGGCGTATTTCACCAGAAATGGAAACGCCCAAACTGCTTTGGTTAAAGGAAAACCGTCCCCAAGTGTTTGCGCAAGCCTGGCAATTCATGGACCTTACTGACTTTTTGACATGGCGGGCATCCGGTGATTTGGCGCGCTCGACTTGCACTGTTACCTGTAAATGGACCTACATGGCGCAAGAAGATTGCTGGGACGCAGATTATTTTCACTCTATCGGGTTGGGCGAACTCGCTGACGAAGGGTTTAAACGGATCGGCACAAGCGTCGTTCCTGCAGGGTCTGCGCTTGGTACGGGGCTTTGCAAGCGGGCAGCAGAGAATTTTGGCCTGATCGTCGGCACACCTGTTGCAGCTGGATTAATCGATGCCCATTCAGGTGGAATTGGGTCTGTTGGTGCACTGGGTGGTGGTGGGGCGCAGGCCAATCTGGCGTATGTCTTTGGTACGTCCTCGTGCACGATGACGTCGACAACTGAGCCCGTCTTTGTTCCTGGCGTGTGGGGGCCGTATTATTCAGCAATGGTACCTGGCCTCTGGCTTAACGAGGGCGGTCAATCCGCTGCGGGTGCTGCAATCGATCAATTGTTGGACTTTCATCCCTATGCGCCAAAAGCCCACGCTTCTGCAGTGGAAAAAGGTCAATCGTTGCCTGTTTGGCTAGCTGATCAGGTGCAAATACAAGTGGCAAACGGCATCAAAGTTAGCGCGCTTGCGGGAAAAGTTCATGTTGTGCCGGAATTCTTAGGAAACCGTGCTCCGCACGCAGATCCCCAGACTCGTGCTGTCATCGCTGGTTTGGGGATGGAACGTGATCTCGACAGTCTTGTTTCACTTTACGTCGCGGGGCTTTGCGGCATCGGGTATGGGTTGCGACAGATCGTGCAGTCACAGCATGAAGCAGGTGCCAAGATCGAACGGATTGTTATCAGCGGCGGCGCTGGCCGCAGTGATATGGTCCGCCAACTTTTGGCAGACGCAACGGGTATCGAAATCGCGGCACCTTCTGCTGAAGAACCCGTTCTTCTAGGGGCTGCAATTTTGGGGAGCGTGGCGGCGGGACTTGAGGCGAATATTCACATTGCAATGGAACATATGTCATCGTTTGGGGCACGCTATACACCCGACATCGGCGAAACCCGTAATCTCCATGACTATCGGTTTAGAATATTTGAACAATTGCAATCAGTAGCGCGACAAGCCGCTCGTGACTAATGTTGGATGATTTAGAAGATCCGCGGCGGCACTCGGAATGTGGAGTTGTGTTGCGGGCAGGGTGAGGAATTAGCGCCGTGTTTCACAGGCTAATGTTTGTTTCCAAAATAAGATCAACGTACCGCGATAGGTCCATGTGGTAGCTGCAAGCTCTTATAGCCAAGGGTGCTTAACAGCCATAATGGTCCGCAGACCGACTTTAGAGCCGACAAAATGCTGCGCTCTGCACGAATGGCCGCAAAGACGGGCCGCACCGCAGCATCGGGAAGTAGCGGTGAAAGTCCGCTCTGGTGTAGGTTTCTCGGACGCCACGCGCGAGGTTTGGGTGACGCGGAACATTGCCTGGCGTCGGAGAAGCGCTCAAGCGGGAAATCGCGGGGTTGGTCTGGGTGGATCGATTGTTGCTATGGGGATTTGCGCAATGCGTGTGTTTTCGCCCGGAGCTGACAGGCCAGTTTGGCGGGGCGCATTGAGTTAAGCGCAGCGCCGGTTTTGCCTGCTGTTGGTTGAAACTCACGGTATTTTGTCGGCGTCACCATGTTTTGCCACGCTGATCGCTTGATCAAAGCATGCCGATTGGTTCGCAGGAGATATAGCGAGCGGCCGAGGGTGTCGTTCGTGATGTGCGGTGCGCGCGTCATGCAGCAGCCCTTTGTGTTTTTGGCGGCGCTCTGGGATGTTGGGCTGGTGCGATTGTGTCGACGATTATCAACTGCCCGCCACAACATGGGCAAGGCAGAGCAAGAACACGAGGAGGTTCATCTGCATCGTTGATGGTGTTGCCTTTATCGTGCTCCTTGTGAGGGGTTTTGGCCCCCAGCAGTTGCCGGATCCGCGCGATATTGGCCGTGCGGTTGCTATTCCCATAGAACCCATAATGTCGGATGCGGTGCTGGCCTCTGGGCAGCACGTGGATCAGGAACCGGCGAATGAACTCATTTGTGGATAAGGACATGGTCGTGTGGCGGCCCGCACCTTTGAGGCGATAGTCCTTGGCGCGGAAGGTGACGTTTTGCGCATCGAAACGGATCAACCGGCTGTTTGAAATGGCAATCCGATGTGTGTAGCGCGATAGTTATGCCAGCACCGCTTTTGGCCCGGTGAAGGGTTCTTTGGCGTAGACCACCCATTTGATTTTACGCAGCGGTTGCAGGAAAGTGTCAAAGACATTTCGATCTGCAAGGTTTGTGAGATCGCCGAAGAATTGCAGTTTCCCGGCCTTATGCAGCTTGGCTAGCCCTTCCAGAATGAGCCGCCGATACAAGCGGGATAGAACGTGGACAGACAGGAAGAAGTTCTTGCGGCAGGCGATCCATTTTGAACCATCTGTCGAAAGCCCTCCCCCCGGCACGATCATATGGACATGGGGGTGGTGGGTCATCGCCGAGCCCCAAGTGTGAAGGACCGACGTTATGCCAACCTTTGCCCCCAGATGTTTAGGATCAGCGGCGATTCTGACCACAGTGTCCGCGCTTGCCCGCATCAGAAGATTATAGATCTCGCGTTTGTTCTGATATGCGATGTCAGCAATCTGCTTTGGCAAGGTGAAGACCAGATGGAAATACCGCACAGGCAGCAGTTCAGCCTCACGTGCCGCAAGCCATATCTTCGCTGCACCCGCCTGGCATTTTGGGCAGTGACGGTTGCGGCATGAGTTGTAGGCGATATGCTCATGCGCGCAGTCGGCGCAGCGCGCGACATGACCGCCAAGCGCCGCGGTTCGACAGCGCTCAATCGCACTCATGACTTTGAACTGGTTCAGGCTGATGTGTCCTGCGTTTGCGGCACGCCAAGCAGCACCATGGTCACGGAAGATATCCGCGACCTCCAGTGATCGACTGGGCATGGTGGCCTATGAAGGCTAAGGCTTGCCCTTCTTCCGCTTGGCTCCATTCAGATCATCCAGCGGACTGTCCACTGCCGCAATCATGCCCGTGGCAACGCTGGCATAGCGCGCAGTAGTTGTCAGTTTGGAATGCCCGAGCAAGGCTTGGATCACCCGGATATCGACGCCGCGCTCCAACAGATGGGTTGCAAAACTGTGCCTCAACGTGTGCAGCGTGACCGGTTTGGTGATCCCGGCTTCCCGCGCGGTCTCTTTAAATAGCCGCGATATCTGTCGCGCTGAGAGGTGTTTGCCGCGATAGCCGGGAAAGAGGACCCGCTCGGGTGCAGGAACATCCTTGTCCTGACCGGTCGGCCGTTCTTTCCACCAGTCGCGCAGCAGGCTCAAAATATCGACAGGCAGCATGACGATGCGATCCTTGCGCCCCTTCGATTGCACGATGCGGATGATTTCCTGATCGCTATCGATATCACCAACTTTGAGCCGCACGACCTCGCCCGCACGCATCCCGCAGCCATAAGCCAGCGACAACATCACGCGCGCCTTCAGGCTCGGAGCCATAGCCAGAATGCGTTTAATCTCCTTTTTGCTCAGCACCAGTGGCACTTTCACCGGTTCCTTCAAATGGAAGATCTCGGCCACAAGATCATGCCGTCGAAGGGTCACGCGGAGCAGAAACTTGACCCCTGTCATCGTTTGGTTTCGGGTGCAGATGCTGACGCCGCTCTCGATCAGGTGTTGTTGGAAATACTTCACATCGTCTGGCGTGGCCGTCTCTGGCGAGCGCCCTAACCAAGCCGCAAAACGCTTACAGGCGCGCAGGTGACTACTCTGTGATGCAGGGCCGAGATTGCGCCCTGACATATCGGAAATCATGCGCGCACGAAGGGGCGTCGTTGGTGTCGATTGTTGAATGTTCATCGGAATATCCTCTGTCAATCGAGGCAAAATCACCTCGACCAACAGCACACACCCAAAATCTAGAATCGCGCAACAAATCCCTGTTAAGCCCTACACCCGCAGCAAGCGCCCCTATCGCGGAGCGATTTAGTGCGTGGGCCGGAAGTGTCGAACCCCGCACGCAGGATTAGGCCACCTTTTTATGCGCAAGCAGTTGGGTCAAGACATCGCCGACAATTTCTAACGACTGGACCCGCGCAGCGTGATCGTGGATCATATCGGTTAGGGGCGTGATTTCAATGTACCCGATGCTTTAGCTTTGGCCTTGAATGTAGTTACCTCGTAAACACCAAGGGAACCCCCTTGTTTGGGCCCGGTTTGATCTGGGATTCTTGTGCGAAGCTGTTATTTGGCCGGCGTAATGGGTTTGGATTTTATGATGAGCTAGGGGCCGCGGAGACATAATTATCAGCACGGCCTTGATCAAGCAGCGCCTTTTGCCTCGGCCTCGGCGGTTTTAGCGTTGATCATGTCCTGATAGGCCCACGGCATGAGATCGTTTATACGGTTTGCTGGATGGTCCTGGATGCGTTCCAGCACCCAAGCAAGCCAGGCTTCGGGATTTACCTTGTTCATCTTGGCTGTCTCAATGAGGGTATAGGCGATGGCGGCAGATTTACCGCCTGCTTCTGATCCCATGAAGAGATAGTTTTTACGGCCAACGGCCACAGGGTGCACTGCGTTCTCAGCTGTGTTGTTGTCCAACTCAAGAAAGCCGTGATCGAGATAGGGACGTGCCTTGGGCAGGCGGGCAAGCGCATATTTGATCGCCTTGGCCAGCGGCGTCTTGCTGGAGATTTTACCCAGTTGCTCTTTAAGCCAGACCTCTAGGTCGTCAAAGATCGGTTTGGCGTATTCCTGACGCAGGGCCACGCGTTCAGATGCTGGCAGGAACCGCGCTTGTGTCTCAACATCATAGAGCTTTTTAATCCGCAGCACAGCTTCGCCAGCTACAGGCAGCTTTGTGCTTTCATAAAGATCAAAGATCTCACGTCGCACATGCGCGATACAGGCCATCTCTTTGATGCGTCCCGTTCGGTACGCGTCATTATACCCAGCATAGGCGTCCGCATGGGCAAAGCCTTCATAGGTAGCCAGATGCTGACTGGGATGTTCAGCCCCTCGACTGGTGGAGAATTGGTACCACACCGCAGGTGGTACTCCGCTGGCCCAAGTATTTTCTTTTCGGGCATAGACCCACAGTCGCGCCGTTTTGGTCTTATTCTTGCCACGACCCTTGCCCTTCTGGAGCAGCTTGACCGTGGTATCATCCATGAAGATGGCCTGCGCCTCAAAGACGTGATCGCGGATTGCATCTGAGACGCGCTCCAGCAGTTTGGTGCATTTACCGACCCAACCCGCCATGAGCGAACCACTCAGATCTATGCCTTCATTGGCAAACATCTGACTCTGGCGATACAGCGGCAGGTGATAGCCGTATTTGCAGCACAAGATGTGGGCCATCAGCGCGGGCCCCACAAAGCTCTTTGGAATGGGGCGGCTTGGCATCTCGGCCTGGACGACCTTCTCACAACAGGTGCAAGCCAGACGCGGGCGGCCTATTTGGTTCACGATGTAATGGCCCGGGACATATTCCAATTCTTCCATCACATCCGTTCCAAGCACTTTGAAGCTGCCGCCGCAATCGGTGCAAGCGTCACTGGGGGTGATGGTCGTCTGAACCCGCTTGAGGTTTTTCGGAAAGGGTTTGCGCTTGCGCGGCGTGCGGGGCGGCTTGGCTTCTGCGTCAGAGGACGCATCCTCATCATCCGTCTCAGCGGCTTGTTCGATTTCCATCTCTTCAAGGATCAACTCCAGCGTCAGTTGTGCGCTGCTTTCTGACTTTGAGCCAAAACGGTGTTTTTTGTGACCGTGAAGTTGCAGGCGCAGATCGGCGATGATGGTGTCTCGGTTCTGGATGGCACGCGCATGAGCGGAGCGCTCGGCACTCAGAGCGGCGTCCACTGACGCCATCTCAGCCTTGAGGCGCTTTTGTGCAGCCGCATGGCTCAGCGATTGGCCCAACATTTCTGCATCCTTACGGTCCAATTCTGCGGTCTGCGCGGCGAACAGCGCCTGCACTTCAGGGGGCAGATTAGCCAGATTTGGAGGGATCTGACTCATATCATTTTGTACCAGGATTGGGGCTTTATGGGAATCCCACAAAGACAAATACAGCAACAAAATATGAGCCTATCCAATCATTGAAGGTCGCCATGTTTTCTTAAGAATGCGCCAATCAATCCCCTCCATCAGCATCGCCAACTGCGCGTGGCTCAGTTTGATCTTGCCCTCGCGCGCTGAGGGCCACACAAACCGACCTCGCTCAAGGCGTTTGGTGAAGAGGCATGCGCCCTGACCATCCCACCAGATCATCTTGATCTGATCCCCACGACGACCTCGGAACAAAAACAGATGCCCCGCGTAAGGATCACCCGCCAGAACTTGCTCTGTTTGCGCAGCCAGCCCGTTGAACCCGCGCCGCATATCCGTGACACCTGCCGCAAGCCAGATTTTTGCATCCCCCAGCACAGGGATCATGCTGCAAGTCCTCGCGCTAGTTCCAGCACAAAGCCAGCATCAACATCATCTCTCACACTCAGTTTGCGACCGTTCTCAAGCGTGATTTCTATTTTAGGACCGGGAGATCGCGATGCCGTAGTCCCCTCAAGTGCCTCAACAGGCATAAACTCAGTGGGCGTGGCTGGTTGTTCTTGAAACAAGGGATCATTCCGCCACGCGTATATCCGACTCGTCGTCACCCCATGTCGCTTTGATACCATCGAAACGCTCACGCCATCCGCATGGCTTTCCGCCACAAGCTGACGCTTGAACACATCATCGTATTTGGTGCCGCGACCTCGCTGCTGCTTGCCCATCATCAAATCCCTCAAATTGCGCTAGCAAATCGCCAGCTTCGCGCAATAATCACAGATCAGATCTGCCCTAAACAGAGGGGGTTCCCTTGGTGTTTACGTTACCTCAAACGAACCAACCATCCAGCACCTGCAAGCCACACAACTTGGTCATACCTAGTGTCCCGCCAAGTATACGCAAACTTTTAAAGTGCTTTCGGAAAGTCACCAGACGCATTAGGCACGACTATCTTCACAATTCTGGAGCATGTCATGGCGCAAAAAGCTACCATCTACAAAGTTGAGCTTTCCGTCTCCGATATGGATCGCCATTATTATGAGACACACAAACTAACTGTGGCAAAACATCCCTCAGAGACGGATGAAAGACTGATGGTGCGTATCCTCGCCTTTTCCCTGAATGCCCATGAGCAGCTGGAAATGACCAAGGGTCTTTCAACGGATGATGAGCCGGACATTTGGCAGAAAAGCCTGAGTGGCGAGCTGGAATTGTGGGTGGCTCTGGGCCTTCCGAGTGAGAAGGTTGTGCGTCAGTCCTGTGGCAAAGCCAGCAAGGTGATCGTCTATAGTTACGGTGGCAGGACCGCTGAGATGTGGTGGGAAAAGCTCAAAAACAACACTACTCGTTTTGATAATCTTCAGGTCATGAATTTTTTGCAAGAAGAGACCCGTGATCTTGGCGAGCTGGCAAATCGCTCGATGAAGGTGCAGGTAAATATTCAGGATGGTGAAGTCATGGTCGGCGTAGACGATCGCATCGTCTACGTGACCCCGATCAAATGGAAAAATGCCGCGTAGTTGACTTGTCTGTACAGTATCCAATGAATTGAAGTGCTTTGTGACGCCCCATATTCATTAGATCTGACGTGCAAAAGGTCGCGACGGACAAGATGCATAGCAGCGCGGGGTAAGATAGTTTCACAAACTTAGGACAGGGAATGGTGGACGTGTTGAACAGATTTGGACAGGCGTCAAGTTTTTGTTCCGCGTGACCCTGCGGCTCACGATCTGGTGGCCGAGATTTTCCATTTGAAGGAACCGGTCAAGGCGCTGTTGGTGTTGAGTAAAGACGTAGCAGACTCAGGCTCGAACAGTGATAACGCCTTGGCCGAAACGATAAACGGCCTCTACAAAGCTGAGGTCATCCACCGGCTTGGTCCATGGAAATGCATGCGATCACAGACACCAGTGGACGCCCTATCCGTTTCTTTATCACAGCAGGGCCAGTCAGTGATTATACTGGCGCTAACGTCTTGATGAATGACCTGCCGGAGGCGGTAAGCGTATGGGCCAAGTTCCTGCATCGGCCCTCTAAACCAAAAAACGGTCATGCTCGGGAGGAGGTGAGCATGACCGTTCTTATGTATCCGCGCCTCGGTGCGTCTCGGGAGGAGAAGAAGCAAGGCGCGTCTTCGCCAACATTGCTCGGGAGGAGGTGAGCGCCGTCAACGGTATTTTCGGTTCCACCCGGGAGGAGGTGGGCGGTTCCGAAACTAGTGTTTGAAGCATTGCTTCACGAAAGAGGTTGTGTGCTGGCCTTGCCAGGATCTGAATGTTTGAATGAGGAGGGGGGACAGAACCAAAATTTATGTCTTACGCGCCGTAAGCTGCTTCGTGGGCAACCTGACGGATCGACGATGGCGTAATTCGAAGTTCCTGCAGGTCACGTGGGGAACACTGCTCAAGTTCCTTCAGTACCGTGAAGTAGACCTTACGCTTGGCTGCGTTTTTGGACATTTGAGCGCGGAACACCTCAAAACGAGATCTCAGTGATGCGCCGAAAAAAAATGGTGCTGTTAATGTTGTCATGTCGCCACTCGATTTCTTTAGTTATTTGTACGTTTCTTGTGGTTAAGATGTATAACCATGCTGCAGTTGCACAATGGCCCTTTCCGCAATGCCGCCATGCAGCATTTGCATGAATGCCGACGATGGGGGCTCCATCCGTTTTAGTTTGGGTCACTTTTTAGGCTTTACGGATGCATTGATGTTATTCGTGGCGATACTCCACGTTGCCCGCCGTCGGCCATTGACTCATCATATCGAACTGAGAGAGACAAGAGAACATTTCCAGAACATCAAGGGAGAATCCGTGTGCCTGTTTTTTCGGTTGAGACGCCAGTTATTGCAAATGGTATGCCTGTTCGTCTGGTTGCTAACGCCGTCAGCGCAGGGTTCCCGTCGCCTGCTGGGGATGACCTTGAGGACGAGATTGCCCCCATTTCGTGGGTTGTCCGGCACCCATCATCGACGTTTTGGTGGCGTGTTGAGGGCGATTGCCTTTGGGATGCAGGCATTCGAGATGGGGATATTATTGCCGTAGACCGTGCTGGTAAGCGTCGAGTTGGGCGTGCTGTTTTGGCAGTCGTTGAAGGTGCTGTAACTGCGAAAATATTGCGCAAGCGGGACGGGCGGTATTTCTTGGCTCCGGCCAACAGCAAAGAGAGCTTTCCAGATATCGAGTTGACGGAAGACAGCGAGATATGGGGCGTCATTGCAGGTGTGGTGCGGCGGTATGATCTTGAATGAAGCGGCCCATTGCGATCTCGGACAGCGCAAACTTCTATGTCTCAGCGGAGCGGATATTTGATCCCACTTTAAAGAACGTGCCGGTGATCGTGCTGTCAAACAATGACGGGTGCGCCGTGGCGCGCAGTGATGAAGCAAAAGCGCTCGGCATTAAGATGGGCGAACCGCTGCACCTGTTGCAGGACAAGATCAAAGCGCATGGCGTCCGTGTGTTCAGCTCTAATTACACACTTTATGGCGACATAAGCCGTCGCGTTGTCGAGGTGTACGAGGATTTTACACCCAACGTTGAGATCTACTCGATAGATGAATGTTTCTTGGATTTTGGCGGCTTCAAAGATCGGGATAAACATGCGCGGGCGATGCGGCGTGAGGTGTTGCGCCTGATTGGCGTGCCGGTGCGGATCGGGATTGCTCCAACCAAAACGCTGGCTAAATGTGCCAATGACATAGCGAAGAAGAACCCGATTTTTGGGGGAGTGTTGGACGTGATGGATGACGCACTGGCGACCTGGCTTCTGCCAATGGTGCCCGTTGGCGACATCTGGGGGATTGGGTGTAAGACAGATGCCAAATTACAAAAGCTCGGCATTTATACCGCCGCTGACCCGCGGGATATGCCAACAAAGCAAGCGCGGGCTGTCGGTTCAGTCGTTTTGGAACGGACGGTCCTCGAGCTTCAAGGTGAAGCTTGTCTCGCATTTGATGACATAGAGCCACAACGTAAAGGTATGGCTGTTACGCGGTCTGCTGGAACGCCTATGAAGGATTTTGACACAGTGTTTCAGGCGGTGACTGCGCATGCGACCCGCGCAGCCGAGAAGCTAAGGCAACATGGCTTGGTGGCTGGAACGCTGACGGTGTTCTTCCACACGAACCGGCACCGCTTAGACCGACCACAGTATTCAGGGTCTCGCTCGACACGGGTTACACCGATGTCGTCAGATACGTTCGATCTGGTCGAAGCGGCGCGGCGGTGCGCGCAAGCGGCTTGGCCAAAGGGGGAGGGGCAGGCGTTTGGCTTTACGAAAGCCGGAATAATGCTCGCTGATCTTATTCGTTTCGAGGATCGGCCGCTGACCCTTTTTGATGTTGAGAAGCCGAAGTCAGCGGCTCTCATGAGTGCGCTTGATCAAGTCAATAATCGGTTTGGGATGAAAACGTTGGTCTTGGCGAGTGAAGGGATGAAGCGCCCTTGGCAGCTTAGGTCGGATCATCGAAGTCCACGGTATACGACGCGGCTTACTGACCTGCCGGTGGTTCGATGAGGTTTAAGGGTACTGTCAGAGCAAAATCGGCAACGCTGATCGGCAAGAAACTGGGCGCTGGTTCAACATTCGAGCCGAGAATTAACATCAGCCATTTAGATGAAGAGAGTGGGCCATGCGTCGATTTAGGCGGATGCGAAGTTTGCAGGAATTCGCCGCCATCTACGGCTCAGCACACAACCATTTCAACCAAGGGCGCCATCTCTACAACCGATCAAATTTCAAGCTGAACCGCGTCGCCGCTCTTACGGAGTGGCGCGACCTCTGCTTAGCCTAAGCGATTGAGGTTGCTGGAGAACTGAGACTGGTTCGATTTTGTCTGACAGCATCCTGGTGGGCTATTTCCAATTCATTCTGGGGAAAGCATTGAAAATGCTGCGGTTGCGAAAAGCGCATAAGCGGTATGCTATTTTTAACTCTACTATAGGAAGCGGAGCGACATATTTCGATTGGTAAGACATAACGATTAACCAATGGAGTATGGCTATGGCCGCTTTCAAAACAAATTTTCAACCCGCCGTCCCTTTCAGTATGGCTATGGCCGCTTTCACAACAATTCGCCCATCCGACGTCCCCTTCAAGAACCCTTTTGTTAGCCTGGTAAAATTTTTCAAAAATTGGAACGCCGTTCGTCAGACGCGCGAAACGCTGAACAATTTGAGTGCACGTGAGCTTGCAGACATTGGTATGACACGCGGCGACATTGAGAACTTTGCTCGCCGGGCCCGCGCATAAGCCTTCCTGGCACAATCAATGATAAGGGCACCTCAATCGAGGTGCCCTTATCGGGCACTCTCAGAGCAAAATAGGTTGAGGTGGGCAGGGCGGCACTTAGCTTCTGTGGACGACAAAATACTCATCCTTTCGTTACTTCAATACGAGCCCCGAGATCATCCATCTGGCCGTCATGATGTATGTTCGGTTTGGGCAACGCGAAAAGTCTTTGCAGAGCAGTTGCTAAACCTTTTTGTCACTGCGTCCTCAGCGTTCATGATGGTTATTATTTAAGCAGATACATCGATACTTTGATGGTTCCCTTCTTGTTAGTCATAGCCACTATGCGGATTCAGAGGGTTGGAAACTTGGCTTGCCGGTGCGATTTCTGCAGTGCAGCATAAATACCGCGCTGCAGCAAAGTAATAGGAGTGCACCATGCCAATGGTAGTTTCCCATACGAATAGCTGGCTGACGTCAGGTCTGACTGAACTGCACGCGCGCTACATTAGCCGCCGTAACGCAGCAGCCGAAGTAAAGATCAAGGCGGCAAAATATTTACGATCCCTGACGCAGCTCAACGCTTTGTCGAACCGAGACCTGTTGGACATAGGAATATCACGCGCAGACATCCCCCAGATTGCGTTTGAGCAGTCACAAAAGGAACTCACAAATGAAAATGTATAGCAACACATCAGGCAGCACGTTCGTCTGGGCCCAACATGCCCTTGAGGACGCTGCCATCGCCGTCGGCCACATCGCAACTAGAATACGCAACAGCTTCAAAAACTGTTGGGTCCGTTTCCAGATCAGACAAATGCAGTCGGTCTTGCAAGCGTTGAACGATGGACAATTGGATAAGATCGGTATCAAACGAAGTGGTATCAGGGACCATGCCGAACATCTGGTGACATACGAATACGACGGACTTTGAGCGCGTGATTTGTGGTGGCGAGTGTCAAAACGCATGCATTTGTCACACGATTTGAGCAATAGTTTATCTCGGCTGGGTGTGGCGCGTTCAAGACGCCAAAATGCGCCGCACAATGCCATTGGGCATTGTTTCGATATCACGCACGCAAATACAAATTTGGTTGTCAGGTGGCTTGCAGCGGCTCTATCGAGGTCGACCTGTTGATGCTTGGTTATGGACGGGCGTAGAGCTTGGATTCAAACATCAAGTGCAACGGTTGATTTGAAGGCCGCGATTTCGTCGGCCATGGCTTCAGCGGGTGTTCTCCAACCGAGAGTTTTTCTCGGACGGTTGTTCATCAGGTTTGCAACGTCGTTCAGCCATGTTTGGCTTGCACCGTTCAGGTCAGTTCCTTTGGGCATGTACTGACGCAGCAGTCCGTTGGTGTTCTCGTTGCTGCCACGCTGCCAAGGCGCATGCGGATCGCAGAACCAGATATCGATCTTCAACCGTCTGGCGAGTTCGGGGTGGCAGGCCATTTCGGAGCCGCGGTCGTAGGTCATGCTCTTGCGCAAAGCAGCGGGTAGTCGTCTCATCTGGCGGGTGAAGCTGTCGAGCGCGGCCTCGGCCCCATTGCCGTCCATTTTGCAAAGAATGACAAAGCGTGTCTTGCGCTCGACCAAGGTCCCCACTGACGAGCGATTGAATGCGCCCTTGATGAGGTCGCCCTCCCAATGGCCTGGTACCAGTCGCGCTTCGATCTCTTCAGGGCGGTTGATAATGCGCAATGATTCCGGGACCATAGCACTGCCCGCCGCTGTCCTGCGCTTGAGCCCACGCTTAGGCTTCGCTTGACGCAACGCCTCGATCATCGCCGCCTTCAGCCCACCACGTGGCTGCGCGTAAATCGCGGCATAGATGGTCTCATGGCTCACATGGGCGGATGGATCATCAGGCTTCATGAGACGCAGTCTCTGCGCAATCTGCTCAGGCGACCAGTGCAGATGTACGAGCTTGCCATGAACAAAACGATAAAGATCGCTCCCCTCCACAAGCTTGCGCTCGCGGCGGCAGCGCGCACGCCGGGCATCATAGGCCTGCCGCGCCGCTTGCGGGCAATAGCTGCCGTCTTCCTGCCGACCTCGCGCCAGCTCACGGCAGATCGTGCTCGCCGGGCGATGCAAAAGCTGGCCGATCAACCGCTGACTGCTGCCCCTATTATGCTCGGCTAATATCACGCCACGGTCCTCGCTGCTGAGGTGCTTGCTTCGTATGTCCATCACAACATCCTATGCCCAAAGGGCTCTGAGTGTTGCATTTGAAACTTGAGCCTAAGCAACAAAGGTGAGGGTGCTCGTACGCGAGGCAAGAGCAAGGAGGCGTCAAAGCATTTTGCACATGCTGAAGCGCTATTTGAACGGTTACACGTATACTTGGATGAGATAATTGCAGCAGATGCTGGGCTGCTTGTTTGGTTTGATAGGGATATAGACAGCAGTGCGTTCGGATTTGAACCAGGTACAGTTCCGGTAGTTGTTACAAGCAGAAGCTTGGATAATAACGGTGGCGGGCTGGTAAGTCATAAACGCACGAAACGAGACATAAAGCTTGATGCTGTTGAGTGCGCAATACGTGACTTGGAACTTAAAGCAGCTGGGGCAGACGAGCGTGATGATGCAACAACAGTGCAACTTGAAAGCTTTTTGAAGCTGCGAGATGACGACGTAATTTAGGCGTAGAATTTTCGTGCATAAATATTTGACGCTTGAAGGGGTAGTTGGCTGACAAAGATTTTGCAGCGCAGTTTTAAGCACTGAAGTACTTACAGATTTGAGGTGGTGATTTTGCACATATGGGAGATTTTGGACGGTAACGCGCAGCTAAAAAGCAAGCCGATACGCACCAAACGTACACAGACAAACGACTTTGAGAAAAACGCGACGCGGTTACGGAGTAAGGAGCGGAAACTAAGCCCAAAAAAACCCATCAAACCAGTTAAGCATGTTACTTAAATAGTGGTTTAAGTTCAAAAACACACGATTTTTGCATCTTGTACACTTGGGGCAAGATGGTTGTACTTGGGGCTGAGAGGCATAGTGCAAATACTTAGTAGCTAACCAACTCAACAGCAGCACGCAGTTTGTTCTCGTTCAAATCAATGTAGCGCATGGTTGTGTTCAAGTGCTTGTGTCGCGCCAAAGCTTGCACAACACGCGCATTAACGCCTTTGTCAGCAAGTTCAGTTACAAACTGCCTTCTGCCGCTGTGCGAACTCGAGCTATGACTGAATCTGGTGTTTGAGTGGTTTGAAGGTTGGCGGCGTATCTGGTTGAATTGTTGTTGGAAGACAGCAGCCCAACCAAAGGAGATACACGGGGATGTCCCGTACGATGTTGAAAATCGGGCGAGTGGCGCTGCTTGATTGATGGTTAGGCGACGTCCTTGATTTGGTCAAGCGTTACGGTATTGCGATGATCTAGCAAAGCTTGCTTGAGAATGGGGAGTTGCTTGTAGGCCTTTAGGCGGCGGAAGCCTTTCGCGGCTTCCAGCATACCAGCCCCTGTCCAGCGCAGCGCCATTTTTGCATCGCGCCAGCGTTTGACGTTTCGACAGACCTGTCGGATCACGCTGTTCATAGATTCAATGATGTTGGTGCTGGCCAATGAGCGTCTCAATTCCACAGGTAGCCCCAACCTAACAACAGTTAGAATTTCGTCTAGGCCCTCAAGGATCGACTTTGAAACGTCCGGAGCCTCAAGCTCTAGTCGCTGGGCAAGATTCCGCATCAACCGCTCGGCTTTGTCGGCATCATCAAGCTCCCATGCTTGCTTCAGCGCGCGGCGTACGGAGGCGTGCAGCTTTGGAGGAAGCCTGTCAGTTATGTTGCGGGCCTTGTGTATCTGGCATCTTTGGATGGGAATATCGGCACCAAATGTGCGCCGAATTGCCTTGGTCAGTGCCTTAGCCCCATCTACGATGAACAAATAGCAGCCCGCTGGATCGAGCCCACGCTCTATCAGATTGTCCAAAAGCGCCTGAACCGTCGCGGCGTTCTCGGTCGCCCCTTCAATGACGCCCAGAGGGTGCTTTTCGCCTGAAACCTCCACACCCACGGCCGCAAGCACCAACAAATGATCGTCCAAATGCAGCCCGTCGATCTGGATCGCTACAAGGTCAAGCTCCGATAGATCAGATGACATCCACTCATCCAGGCGCGCTTGGGTGAGTGCTTTGAAGCGACGCGAAACTGCTGACCTGGACAGCCCGCTCCCTGCCTTATTAGGCACCTTCGCTTCGGGCAGCCGTACAGCTCGGTCATACTTACGGGTGGAAACATTCATCAACATTAGGCTCATTGCCCATTGTTCAAGGAAGCCACCCGAGGAGGCCTCTTCCCAGCTCGGCAGGACAATCTCTTTACCGGTCACTTTATCGCGCACACGGGGGCGCTCCAGCTCAATCTTCCCACCATGGAACCCAACCTGACCTTTCGCGGTGCCCCATCTGTGGCCAGGCTTGTCAGTGCAATGCTCGTATCGGCCACCCGCCAGCGTATCTGCGTCCTCACCAAACATCTGAACCAGACTGGCGACGCCCGCCGTCAGGCAGAACTGCTCGAAGCTCTCGCCAACTTTGTCCCAGGCTGTTTCCACGAGTTGATGAACATTCGACGCGCTGGCAAGTCCAGCGCTTGCTGTGATAGTCTTCTTCATGGTGTTGCTTCCTTTTGCGATTAAACACCCAGAGCCTACGGCTCAGGGGAAGCAACGCCACCCTAAATTAAAATTTCAACATTCTTCGGGACATTCCCAGATACACCACCATGGGAACTACTAACATTGTTGATTTTGCGCGTCGAGACGAGATGACGGACGCGTTGACGGAGTTGCTGAAAACGGGAGCACAACAATTGATCGCGACAGCAGTTGAGGCTGAGCTTGTCAGTTATTTGGCGCAATTTACCGGCTTACGCACCGATGCCGGTCACGCGGCAGTCGTGCGTAATGGACATCATCCGGCCCGCCCGTTTCAAACGGGCATTGGCCCTGTGAGCGTGCGCATTCCAAAGGTTCGGTCCAAGGACGGCACACCGGTGACATTCCGGTCTGCCCTGGTGCCGCCCTATGTGCGCCGCACGAAGACGCTGGAAGCGGCCTTGCCATGGCTTTACCTCAAAGGGATCTCCAGCGGCGAGATGGCTCCCGCCCTCAAGGTTCTTCTGGGCCCAGATGCCGTTGGCTTGTCGGCTAATACGGTTTCGCGTTTAAAACGCGATTGGG
The DNA here is from genome assembly GCF_000155735.2 of Octadecabacter arcticus 238. Lineage (GTDB taxonomy): Bacteria > Pseudomonadota > Alphaproteobacteria > Rhodobacterales > Rhodobacteraceae > Octadecabacter > Octadecabacter arcticus. The sequence goes on along the minus strand of NC_020908.1, from coordinate 3,171,028 downwards.
CCAATGAATACGAGGCTTGGAAAGGCGCTGAGTTAGATGACGAGCCCATCGTCTATATCTGGGCCGACGGCGTTCACAGCGGCCTTCGGGGCGAGGATGACAAGCTCTGTGCCCTTGTTATTATTGGGGTAACTGCCCGTGGCAAGAAGCGATTTCTGGCAATTGAGGATGGGGTGCGCGAGTCCACGCAGAGCTGGCGCGAGGTTCTGCTTAACCTCAAAAGCCGAGGCATGAATGCGCCCAAACTGGCCATCGGGGACGGTGCCATGGGGTTTTGGGCGGCCATGGACGAAGTCTATCCTGAGACCCGCCATCAACGCTGTTGGCAACACAAAACGATGAACGTGCTCAATTGTTTACCCAAGCTGTCTCAGCCAAAAGCCAAGGCCGCGCTGCACGACATCTAGCAGGCCGAGACCAAAGTCGATGCAGAAAAGGCGTTCGATCTGTTCATCAAAACCTACGAACCCAAATATCCCAAGGCCACACTATGCCTGCAAAAAGATCGTGAGGAACTCATGGCATTCTTCGACTTCCCGGCGCAGCATTGGCAAAGCATCCGCACTAGCAATCCAATTGAATCGGCCTTCGCGACGATCCGGCATCGTACCAAGCGTTCAAAGGGCTGCCTGTCACGCGATGGCATGCTGCACATGATGTTCAAACTGGGGCAATGTGCTGAGCAAAATTGGAGGAAGCTACGCGGCTTTGACTACCTCGCAAAAGTCATCACAGGCGTCACGTTCAAAGACGGAATCGAAACCACAAACCCCGACCAGATCACCGCATGACCAACAATACTCAAACACCAGATTTGACAATTGAATAAGTTCAGATAGATGTGAGACAAAATTTTGTTGCCAAGATTTAGGCGACCTCGGAGACTGAGAATTGAAAGAAACCAGCTCACGAGGCCAATATGCAAATCATCGGACTGCACAAGAACGTTTATAAACTTTATGCTTGGGCGCGGACACAAGAATGTTTGGACGTGTACCGTATCAAATACGAAGGTCAGGTTCGGCAATGGGACGACTTACGTACAGAGGGCGTTTCTCTATCAAAGTGCGCTGAATTCGTCGGCATCTCGCGCGCGACATATTACCGTCACAAGCGTATTTTGAAGGATTTGGCGCAGGCAATCATACCGCCTTCAAAGGCTCCCAAACGCTGCAACAAGTCACAGTGGGGCGAGGCAGAAAAGCAATTGGTGCTTGAGGCCCGCCGCGACAATGAAACCTACGGTAAGGAGAAAATAGGGGCCATCTTGCGTCGCGACAAAAAGCAAACCATGAGCGATAGCACCGTGGGGCGCATTTTGAGCTTTCTAAGGAAAAAAGGCCTGATCACACGATCAAGATCTGCGCCCCAAAAGCGCAAGCGTAATTTTTCCAAGGGGCATGCCAAGGGATGGAAATATAGGGATTACAAAGATATTGTGGTTGGCGAGCGTGTGCAGATCGATCATATGACTGCCACGAAGAACGGCGTCACGTGCAAACACTTTCAAGCCTGGGAGAGGTGTAGCAAGCATATCCACGCGCAAGTTTATTCGAATGCCACGGCACGCTCTGCCAAACGGTTTTTGCAAGAACTCGTGGAAATAGCTCCCTATAAGATCATCTCAATTCAAGTCGATGGCGGGTCTGAGTTTATGGCCGATTTTGAGACAGCGTGCGAACAGATGGAGATCCCGCTCATTGTGCTGCCGCCAGCAAGGCCAAAATACAACGGTGGTGTCGAGCGCGGTAACCGCACCTTCCGCGAAGAGTTCTATGCATGTCGTGATCTCATTGCCGACAGCATAGGAGCGATGCGGTTTGAACTTCGAAAAGCCGTCGATAAATACAACACATTCAGGCCTCATCATGCCTTGAAAGGCAAGACACCAATGGAGTACATTCGAATCACTCAGGCCAAAGTCGTGTGAGTCTCAAAACACCTGAACCTATAAACAATAACTCTTCCATAGCCTCGTAAGCCTGTGTTAAATGCCTGTGCGAAATCCTGTTTGCTATGCGCTTAATCTGCGCTTCCCTGTCAAATGTGCCTGTGTCTATGCCTGCTGCGTTTGTGTGTGAAATTTTCTCGCCTAGTAAATCTGTGCCTAAATGTCGTGTATCCTTTGTCGCGTAGCCAATTGCAGCACGTGCATTTTGTATTGGTGTAATCCAGTTGTGCGCAACGTCAGCTGTCGTTGTGTCCATGTTTGCCCAAAGCGCGTTCAGCACAGCACAGCATGGTCTCACTGTTATTGGTGACTTTGCAATAAAGTGTACGTGCAAGTTTTGCCCGTCGCTTCCGTACTCAGTAAAGCACCAGCGCTCAACGCCGTAGCCTTTGTTAGCAGCCTGTCCAAAAAGCATTCTGTCCACTTTGTGCCAGTATGCACCAAGTAACGCCGTAGCTTTGCTTTTGCCGATAGTGCGTCCGTTGTAAAATTTCAGCGTACCCGCAATGTCGTAGTCGCTGTCAGCCAGTCCATCAATCCAGCCTTTATGTGTCGTCTTTCTCCAATTTGTCGTCATAACTGCGGTCCCTTCGCAGTTATTTATCCTTTGTCGGCAAAGGTCGAATATTTCGGTCGTTCTGCTTTGTGTTTGAATTTATTGTTTGAGTATAGATACTTACAAAGGAACAACTGATATGAGCGCACTTGCAAAACTGAACTTGAAGACCGTGCAACGTACTGTGAAACAAGATCCCGTACTTGCACGACGTGATAAACTGGTTGCGGCTATTGAAGAACAGGGCAGGGTGCTTGCTGCTGTTGTAGCTGGCGAAGAATACACTGTGAAAACGAAACGCTGGCAAACAAATGACGCAGGTGAACGTGTACGCGTTGAGCATGAAAAACGCGTGCGTGCTTGGTTTTTTGAGCAAGACGCGGGCTACTATGTGCAGTGCCGTTATGGCAGTCGCGTTTTAAACATTAACGGCAAAAGCAACGCCGTGTTTGTGGATAAACTTAATGATGTTGCTGGCGTAATTGAGGCGTTTAAAAAAGCTGCTGAAACTGGTGAGTTGGACAAGGCTGTTGTTGAAGCTGCTGCAAAAAAGAAGTGATCCAGCATTACACGTTACCGACGCACTGCACCAAAAAATGCAGTGCGTTTTCTATTTGCCGTTCAAAATTTCAAGCAGCGTTGCAGCGTCAATCTTTCCATCACTTTTAGCTTTGAGCGCCTTCAACGCACTCGTTTCCGTAACTTTGTAATCAGCCCTGCTTGTGCCCAGTGCAGCCAGCAATTCAGTGCTAGTCAATGTTCCTGCATCAAGCATCCCAAAAGCTGTCTCAGCTATCGCGTCACTGCTGTTTGCTGTCGGTTTTGTTTTTGTTTTATTTGCTCTACCACTGTGCATGTGAGCATTAAACATTGGGCTATATTTGCTGTAGTGTCTGTCTAGCATCTTCGTGCTGTTGCCCATCTGCCTTCCCAACTTGTGCGTGCTCATGCCCCGCTTCAAGTCTTGTGTCGCGTAGTAGTGCCGCCAACTGTAAAGCGTGCGTTCCTTGCCGTCAGCACCTGTCTTTAAATTCAGCTCATCAAGCAGTGTGTTAAAGTGTGCATTCAAGTTATGTACGGTGGCAACCTTGCCTAAGCTTGTAATAAATACAATTTCATCAAGTTTTGCGTTTATAAGGCTATCAAAATCAGTAAAGCTAATGTTTGGATTGAGTTTGCATTGTCTTATCAAGTAGACCTCAACCCTGTCTCGCGCCACCGTTTCACGTGTGTTGGTTTTTCCATCTACGTTAATAACTAAGTAGCGTTCACCGTCTGCTTCTTGCCATTCAATATTTTTCCAGCGCAGTCTAAGTGCTTCAGTGCCATGTCGTATGCCCGTATTTGCTAGAAACAGCACATAGTTGCGCAGCATTTTACGCGTTGCAGCAGCTTTTGTGTTCGTCGTTTCTTTATCAAACGTGCGCAGCGCTGTATAAATTTTCTTGTATTCAGCGTCTGTAAAGCTGCCTCTGCTCTCGCTTGCCGTACCTTTGTTGAGCAGGGTAGGCCGCAAAGATTTAACCATCCAGCCACGCAATTCCGCTTCATTAAAAACACGATTGAGCGCTGTGTTGTGATTGTTGATGCCACTTTGTGAAAACGGCTTTTTGTTCGTTTTAGTGCGCCATGCGTCAAACCTCGTCAGCCCAGCCAAGTCTATCTTTTCAACATCAGTGTCGCTAAAGTAAGGTATCAGCCATCGCTTAAGCGCAGATATGTAATCTTTGTACGCTTGTTTGCCTGCACCAGCATCCAAATCGTCTTGCATCTGTTTAATCGCAAATTCAGCAACGTGTTTAAACTTACGCGTTTGTGCTGGCAGATTGTTGTCTATGCGTGCTTGCGTTTCCATAAGCAGCTTCCACGCACGCACTTTTGCTTCTTCCAAATCATCAGTCTTTGTGCTGCGCACAATGCGCTTGCCGTTGTTCAGCGTCAGCCGCGCATACCAGTTTTCACTACCCTGCCGCTTATCCAGCTTCAGTTTCTTGTGCACTTTTATTGTATTAATGCCGTAGCTCATCATCAGCCAATTTCGTTAAGTGTCTGTTCAACATACACTACTTTGAAAGCTGTCAAATTCAGAGCGAAAACTACACGCGGACTGTGTACGAGTTGTGTACAAAAGTGCGTTGACTACATATTGTGTGTTTTGGGGATATTTTAGTTTAAAAACACAATATGTTGGAGGCGAGTAGGAGAATCGAACTCCTGTACACGGATTTGCAATCTGGAAAATTCCACTGATATAATAGGGAAAAATTGTAAACGGACTTGTTTCGTTCACGGTCACCTTTCAATGGGTTACGAGCGTGAGGTAAACGGTTTTTCGCAGGCCAAAAGGCAAAGAAAAACCGCTGAGGGGGCGGCCACCCACCTCAACGGCATAGAAGAATTTTTCCTCCCTCATTATTACGCGAATTTAGGCCTGACCTCAAGCCAATTGGCGGTGCGATTATGAGTTGGCGTATCGCAAATGAATGCGCAGAGCGTCGCTTTGGCAGTGCCGCGCGCAAACAGATCATCATGTTTCTTGCAGACAAGGCGAGCGATGACGGCTCGGGCATCTGGTGCTCCAAAGGAACGATCCAGCGCCATACAGAGCTCAGCGAGAGTACCGTGAAGCGCACGATCATCGACTTCCTGCAGGAGGGCATTTTGATCGAGACTGGGCGGCGGCACTGCAAGAACGGCTATACCGTCATTTACCGCATTGTTCCCGAAAGCGTGGAGGCGATGGAAACCACTGCGGAACCCGATATCGTGACGGGGGTCACTGTGAACCCCGTCCAGCCTGAACCCGGTACGGGGTCCACGGTGGCCGGGGTACGGGGTTCACGGTGGACCCCAAACCATCCTAAAACCATCCATAAACCACCTACGCGCAGGCGCGAGGCGGCGGCGGAGGTCGAAGATCTTGAAGCTGAGAAGATCCTGGCGGCCTATCCCCGGGACAGGATCCGAGACCGACGGACCTGCCTGAGCCAGATTGCAGCGTCAGTGAAGGCAGGCATTGAACCCGATGATCTGCTGAAGGCAGTCAAAACCTATGCCACTGAGACCGAAGGGTACACGCGCAGTAAGATCTGTTTCTCGGACAATTGGTTCAAGATGCGCCGATGGGAGAAGGGCCTTGTTCAGATACAGGCCGACCGCAAGAAAGCGCGAGAGGCCGAAGCCAAAGGCCGCGCCAGCCTTGTGGAGTGGATCCATGAGCGCCACCCTTTGTGCCGTCATATCACCAACCGGCAGACTGAGGACTTGATCGCTTTGAAACTGGTTACGCCCGAGCAAGTACGCGCGGCGGGGCTGCAGGCGTGACAAAGGTTTTTCTGAAAGCGGCGGTTCTTGCTCTGCAGGTCTGGAGAAGTGCCACGAGCAATCGGGCAGTGGGGTCAGCTGTTGATCTCAGCCTCGAAAGTCTCGATCTTAGCCAGAATTTCATCGAAGGTCGGCACGTCACCGATGATCATTTCCCGCATGCCCGCATAGTCTTTTCGAAGCGCAGCGGTGAGACCGTCGTTCGGTGTCAGGCGAAGAGAGCCAGGTTTGGCACCTTCGTAGTTCGCTTTGGCAGATTTGAAAAAGACCGATTTATGATGTGCCACTTGTGTCAGCAAATCGAGACTTTGGAGCGCGCTGAACTTCGTCCCTGTTGCCGGACATTGGGGTACTTTACCCCAGTCCGTGAAAGGGGCACCAAATGGGACAACATCGACGCAATTATACAGACGATTATAAGGCAGCTGCAGTTGAGCGGTTATATGAGCCTGGTGCGACGCAAGGCAGCGTTGCCAAGGAGCTTGGGATCACTGGGACGCAGCTGAAGACGTGGCGCTTGGAAATTGAGGCGTTTGGCTCAGTTGAAGCCAAACGGCGTCAGCAGGCGGATGCGGCTGAATTGCTCCGCCTTCGCAAAGACAACAAGCGGCTTGCTGAGGAAGTGGAGATTTTGCACAAAGCATCCGCTTTTTTCGCGGCGCGGGCGGTGAAACCATGACGAACAAGCGTGCTTTCGTCACCGCCCATAAAGCTCAATACGCGGTTTCAATATTATGCCGTCTTCTAGAGATATCCCGGGGCTGGTTCTACGGGTTCCCAGCCAGTCAGCCTGCACGTGATCAGCGTCAAGCTAATCGCGACGCTCGGGATCAGGCGTTGCTTCCCAAGATAAAAACCTTCTTCAAGGCCAGTAAGAAATGTTATGGATCAAAGCGTATTCACCAAGACTTACTGGCGGATAGTGAGGTCGTCTCCGAGCGCCGTGTTGCGAGAATAATGAAGGAACACAAGGTGTCCCCGCTTCTTCGCAAGCGTAGAAAGCCAATCACAACGGACAGCAATCATAAGCTGAAGCCATCCCCAAACTTGTTGGAACAGAAATTCCACAGCCAGACGCCTAATGCCGTTTGGCTGGCGGATATCACCTATATCGACACGGACGAAGGCTGGCTTTATCTGGCTGGCGTGAAGGACATGGCCACGCGTGAGATCGTCGGTTGGGCGATGGAGGATCACATGCGTGCGGAGCTTTGCTGCGCCGCCCTCGAGATGGCTCTGGGACGCAGAGGCCCGGTTCCGGGATTGATACACCATTCCGATAGGGGCGGCCAATATGCTGGCGGGGACTATCGCAAGCTGATCAAAAAGGCGAAACTCACTCAATCCATGAGCCGCAAGGGCCAATGCCTCGACAATGCGCCGATGGAAAGCTTCTTTGCTTCATTGAAAAAGGAGATGGTTCACCAGCGGCGCTTTAGAACACACGCTGAGGCCAAGGCCGCCATCTTCGAATACATTGAGGTCTTCTACAACCGCCAGCGCCGTCATTCAGGCGTCGGCTACAAAACGCCAAAACAGGCTTTCGAAGATATGACTTGGAAAATGGCAGCATAGGGTCAATAAGCAAACTGTCCGGAAAACGGGACGAAGTTCACGCGATCCTTGGCCTCGTGCCCAATCAGCTGCGCCATATCGTAGTAGTGGCGCGACATTCGATCCGCGAGAGGCTTGGCGGCATCCTGATGGAAAAGCATGTGCAAAATGGTGGCTTTTTCCCAGAACGTGCGCTCGACGCCCAATACTTTCACGCCGACCTGACCGTCAGTCAGAAGATCGGGGAACGCTTGATGCAAGTATGGTGCAATGTCGATCTGCTCGGCAGGAAGTTGGACGCCACGCGCACCGAACTCAAAACGCACAATTGGTTGGATATACCCCGCAACGTTTCCAGCCATCGAAGGATACGCGAAGAGGATGGTCTGCGCGTCATTTGGGTCGACTGATAGCGTGAACTCAGGTTCTAAGTTGTCGTCAAACGCTGTTTGGATCTCAGCCAACAGCTGGCCGCCGACGGCGTCTTCCGCTACCTCCTGTAATTCCTGAAGCAATTTCTTTTGCTTCTTGCCTGACAGATCAGGACCGTCTGGGTCACGATCTCCGACAAAACCAAGCTGTTCTCGATCGAGCGAGAGGTCCACATCTTCAGAGAACCGGTGGATGACGTCATAGGCTTTGGAGAGGGATGTCCCGCCCTTAAAAATCATTTGTTCGCCAAAGGCTGGCAATTTGAAGAGCTTTTTGAGCGACCAGCAGACCCAGAAGTCTTTTTCGATGATTGCCTTTGACATTCCAAGCTGCGATGCAGCCTCTTGAAAGGCCTCGTTTCTGAGTTCTGGGGTGTCGTTGGCGAACTGTTCCATGCTTATGCGTGCGCAACAATCTGTTGCACGATAGGGTGCATCCAAGCAGGGACATGCCTGCTTTGCTTTGTCAGCAGCATCCGGTCCTTGTCATCCAGTGTGCGAGCAAGCTGGTCGACTATTTGGCTGTCTACACGATCCTTGCCAATATAACGCAATGCCTGGAAGACAACCCCGGTTTTATGGCCTGCGCCGACGAGCGTCTTGGAGGACGCGTTCCGGAATTGGATGACTTGCCGTCCAACTTTTTTGGTCCGCGTAGGGCCGTCTGTCATGTAGGTAGGCTTGGAGGGCACCTGAGTTGAAAGGCCCAATCGGTTGGCGGCCATTGATGGCGAGGGTTGCAGAATCTGACCGTCCTTACGGGCAACTGCCTTTGCGATATCATCTGTTGATGGCGACAGAAATCCGAAGCGAGGGCTCTTATTTGGGTAGTCGTATAGCCCCCGTGTAAGCCGTCGGATCACGCCCTGATCGGACAGACGCGACAAAGCTTGGTCCACGCTTGCGCGGGACCCGATATCAAGAAAGTCAGCTGGTGCAAAGATTGCCCCGCGTCCCTTTCCGATGATGCGTTGCTTGATATTCGACGTAATCATGTTTGAACTCCTTGTCAGAAAATAGGGTATGTTTTTCTGAAAGTCAATGAACTGTTGAGAGCGACAGGTCAGGTCCGTGCGGCAGGGATGAAAGCGTGAGGTAGCATGGAGGTGTCAAATTTACGCTACAGCGCAAACTTCTCTAATTTACGCTGTAGCGTAAACAGCCAGGAGTTAGAGTATTTGACGTATGATCTAAGGATCATAATTGAGCTTTATGACCTGAGTATCATAATCACGGCAGGAGAACTGATTTGCAAAACCTTGTTCGCACCCCCAAAAACCTTGGCCATGCAATCCGCCAGGCTCGTCGAGAGAAGAACTGGACGCAGGCTGAACTCTCAACGCGCAGCGGTGTTTGGTAACCGCTCCATTGTTACCGCGGTGACAGCGCCTTGATCCGGGTCACAAGGGCGGCGTCATCGACGAAGTCCTCAAGGAATTCCTGCCAGGTTTTGGTGTTGATACGAGCGGCTCGGATCATGTCCGTCAGCTCTTCCAACCCGTTATCAGTCAGGGCGGAAATTGTTTCGTCGGGGCCAAGGTAGACGCTCACGATGTTGCCATAAGGCACACCAAGACCCTACGGCTTCCTCCTAGTCATGTTTTCCAACGCGGGCCGCCATCGTTACAAAATGAAAAGCCGCGCTCAGGCCCCAATCGAAAAACCTGAAATAAACCGGACCTGTGCAGATGCGGCTATTGCTGACGCGGCATTTCCTCGCAGTTACAGCAGATTTCATGCCGCGATGTAGCCCAAGTCGCGGAAGCGGCCATTCAATGATAACGACGTCAGTGGATTTCAGACCGACCCTTCGCCGCATCTCGCACGAACTAGCAGAGGTTGGACAAAGCCGCCTTGTGCAGACGCGGCTATTGCTGACGCAGCATTTCTTCGCATGTGCAGCACCACGCATTTTGAAACGCATCGGGTCTCACCAAAACGGACATTGAGAGGGTCGAAATTGGGTATTCCCAAACCACGCTTCCGCCGCGCGCCGTTCCAATAATCAGGTTGCGTACAAAGCGGCTTTCCGCAAATGCGGCAATTGCTGACGCAGCATTCATCTGCAAGCGCGGCAGAGCGCACGTTGTAACGCAGCGGATCCACCAAAGCGGCCGTTAGGCGGGACAAAATAGGTTGTTTTAGGCCACCCTTTTGATGCGCTGAGAGCCAATTTATGGTTGTTTGTATCCGCTTTTGGTCCGTTCACCTCTCTATGTCGTTTGCCTCCTCAATGATTATGAAACGTCCTAATTACTCATGATCCATGTCTGCAGTGCGGCGACAATCCCAGTCTTGAAAACGGCGTCTGCGCCATCAAGGTCACCCAGTTCAGAATAGGCACCAGGAAGGCCGAACGCCCTCACGCCTGCTGTCTGGGCGGCCGCAACCCCATCAATATTGTCTTCGATAGCAAGGCTGTTCTTCGCAGCAACACCGGCCTGTTCAAGGGCAAATAAATACGCATCTGGTGCTGGTTTTTCGTTCATGCCTAGTCCGCGATGGGTGATGACATCGAAGGGCTGAAGACCCTGTGCCGCAAGTTTTGCAACAATGATATCTATGGTTGTTTTGTCGGTCGTTGAGATAAAGCCGGTTTTTAAGCCAGCGTCACCAGCCGCTTTCAATATAGCAATGACGTCGGGCAAGGGTTGCACATCACCAGACGCAAGATCATCGACAAAAATCTGCGATTTGGTCGCGTGCACCGCACCCGCATCAACGGTTTCATTGCGCGCGTGGGCGTAGGCCGCAACACGTTTGGCACCGCCTGATGTTTTCAGCATGCTGCGATACTCATCCAAATCCCAATGCCAGTCCAAAGCATGCTGCACAAACGCTTTGTTGAACGCATCATGTTGCAGTTCTGACGTTTCTATAACGCTGCCGATTGAACCGAAAAATAAAGCTTTCATTGAGGTATCCTTTCCAAGATTGAATTCCGTCAGCGCTCGATATCCGCACTGTCGAGACTGACACCCGTAAGGCTGTCAGCCAAAACAGCTCGTGCTGAGAAGCGGTAGATAGGGTTCGGTGAGATGTTTTCGACCCGCAAAGTGCGGGCTTTATGCGATCACCTTGCAATGGGCAACGCCTTTGGGGCGTCACGGCTGTGCGCGAAGGCGCGCAAAATCAACCTTATCGAGTGCCAGACGCACACCAACGCTCCCTGTTCCTTGATGAGCTGGAAATTTGCGAAGGTAAATCTCAATTGTCTGGATCGCGGGTCTCTGTGCACAAAGGTGGGCAATCTGGGACATCAGCCACTCTTGTGTTTCGCGATGACCCGTTTGCGCCAAAGCCTTCAGATTGGCAATGAGGGGATCATAATCGAATACATGCTCCATGCCATCTTGCGGGATCAGGACTTTTTCAGTGTCAATCTGCAACGTCAGATCAAGCACGTGATGGTCGGGCACCGGGTCGTTTGGCCCATATGTTCCAATATTTGTGTTTAGGATAATGTCTTTAAGCTCAATTGAGCTGGTTGTTGTCATTGGGCGGAGCCTCTGGCGTTTTTGATATAAGAAACATTATCAAACAGATAGGTTTGGCCTCACAATGGGCAACCCATGTTTCCACGTATTGGCGGCCTTGACGGTTTCATACACGCCCCCCCAAGCGTCGTCATCAAGGTGACGGATCAATTCCTGCGTCAGTCGCTTTTTGTACCGCCTTTGACGTCTTCGCCCTTTGGCCGCCGTTGCAAGCCGATCGGCCCGTTTATCCGAAACCAGATCATCAATATCATCGGCCACTTCGACGTTTGCGGCATCTTGCAGTGATGTTCGTTTCGCCATCCTAGGCCTCTTTTTTGATCACACGCGTTTTACCGCGCCACGCCAAGGATTGTTGGTTCAGCATCTCCAAATCAACTTTCCCTGACATGATCTTTTCGCACAGTGCGACCGCTGTCGCGGCTTGGTCCTTTGTAAGATGCCGATACGCAGGTCGTGGCAAATGATCGTACCAGACACCGCCACAGACCGCGTCGAGTACAATTCGTTGAAAAAAATGGTTATTCCAGACGGGCCAATGCTTGTGCGACGTCCGTGCAAGCGTTGGCATGGTTTCTTTTTTAAGCACCATTAGACGTCTACTTCGGACGTGACAAAGCCATTCTAAAACAAAGGGAAAGGATCAAACGAAAGACGCTCGAAGCACGCCGCTTGCATCACCGCCAGCGCGCCGCATAATGAAAACAACCAGATGAGCCAGACACTCTCCTAGGCTCAGGACTCATATCCAAAATATAACGGTTGCTGCGAGCATGATGGCGGAGAGGAATACCGTTGGGCTTCTGTCATTGCGTGTTGCGGCGCGTCTCCAATCTTTGACCCTGCCGAACATATGCTCGATACGGTTGCGTCGTTTGTAGCGCCTCTTGTCGTATTTAATGGTCGTCTTGCGTGATTTGCACTCAAGGATACAGGGGCGAGTTCCTTTTTCTATAAGGCCTTCTCGAAACCAGTCGGCGTCATATCGCCTGTTGGCAAGCAACCAATCCGCCCTGGCAGGCCATTCATTAGGGCAGCAGCGCCAGTATAATCGCTCACCTGACCTGCTGTGATAAAGAAGCGGACTGGACGTCCACGAGTATCTGTAACTGCATGATGCTTTGTGTTCATGCCGCCCTTGGTCTGCCCTATCAGACGCCCACGCCCCCTTTTTTTTACACCAGGCTTGAGGCAGTGCGGTGCGCTTTGAGGTAGGTTGCATCAATTGAGATTGTCTTATTATCAGGGGCCTGTTCTGCCAGCCCATCATGATCCGTGCAACCTCCCCCATGTCACTCCAACGCTTCCAGCGGTTATATAGGGTCTGCTAAGTTCAACTTGGCCGGTAGAACCATTTGCTGCAGCTTCTACTACTGGCTGTAAGCGCTTCAAGGTGTAAGCAAAGTACGGCTTAGTAACCCAGTCAGCGTTTGCACGCAGAATTGTTACATGGCTATCAGTCACACAAGAGCAGGCCGGAGGCACTTTAACGTGAGCTACGCGAGGCTTTGTTGCACAAATCGGCTTTAGGTCAGGCTTCCCTTTCCCGCGAACGGATTTACGCCACAACCTCAGTCTTGGTTATGCCAAGCGCCGTTAAGTCATTGAGGATCGCGGCGCAGATTTGAATCTCAGCAACCTGGCGGTCAAGTCCCGCGCCAAGAGGCGCTGACCAAGCAGTTTCATGCAATGCATCTTCTTTTCGACACGGCTACGGCAGTGGTATCCAGTCAGGTTCCGCCACAGGGCACGGTCCAGATACTTTGGAGTTATTGTCAAATCTGGTGTTTGAGTATTGTTGGTCATGCGGTGATCTGGTCGGGGTTTGTGGTTTCGATTCCGTCTTTGAACGTGACGCCTGTGATGACTTTTGCGAGGTAGTCAAAGCCGCGTAGCTTCCTCCAATTTTGCTCAGCACATTGCCCCAGTTTGAACATCATGTGCAGCATGCCATCGCGTGACAGGCAGCCCTTTGAACGCTTGGTACGATGCCGGATCGTCGCGAAGGCCGATTCAATTGGATTGCTAGTGCGGATGCTTTGCCAATGCTGCGCCGGGAAGTCGAAGAATGCCATGAGTTCCTCACGATCTTTTTGCAGGCATAGTGTGGCCTTGGGGTATTTGGGTTCGTAGGTTTTGATGAACAGATCGAACGCCTTTTCTGCATCGACTTTGGTCTCGGCCTGCCAGATGTCGTGCAGCGCGGCCTTGGCTTTTGGCTGAGACAGCTTGGGTAAACAATTGAGCACGTTCATCGTTTTGTGTTGCCAACAGCGTTGATGGCGGGTCTCAGGATAGACTTCGTCCATGGCCGCCCAAAACCCCATGGCACCGTCCCCGATGGTCAGTTTGGGCGCATTCATGCCTCGGCTTTTGAGGTTAAGCAGAACCTCGCGCCAGCTCTGCGTGGACTCGCGCACCCCATCCTCAATTGCCAGAAATCGCTTCTTGCCACGGGCAGTTACCCCAATAATAACAAGGGCACAGAGCTTGTCATCCTCGCCCCGAAGGCCGCTGTGAACGCCGTCGGCCCAGATATAGACGATGGGCTCGTCATCTAACTCAGCGCCTTTCCAAGCCTCGTATTCATTGGCCCAATCGCGTTTTAAACGCGAAACCGTATTAGCCGACAAGCCAACGGCATCTGGGCCCAGAAGAACCTTGAGGGCGGGAGCCATCTCGCCGCTGGAGATCCCTTTGAGGTAAAGCCATGGCAAGGCCGCTTCCAGCGTCTTCGTGCGGCGCACATAGGGCGGCACCAGGGCAGACCGGAATGTCACCGGTGTGCCGTCCTTGGACCGAACCTTTGGAATGCGCACGCTCACAGGGCCAATGCCCGTTTGAAACGGGCGGGCCGGATGATGTCCATTACGCACGACTGCCGCGTGACCGGCATCGGTGCGTAAGCCGGTAAATTGCGCCAAATAACTGACAAGCTCAGCCTCAACTGCTGTCGCGATCAATTGTTGTGCTCCCGTTTTCAGCAACTCCGTCAACGCGTCCGTCATCTCGTCTCGACGCGCAAAATCAACAATGTTAGTAGTTCCCATGGTGGTGTATCTCCTTTGGTTGGGCTGCTGTCTTCCAACAACAATTCAACCAGATACGCCGCCAACCTTCAAACCACTCAAACACCAGTTTCAGTCATAGCTCGATACTTTGAGGACCGCACCGCTTCGTTGCGCGCTCGTGCTCCTGCCGTGTTAGGCTTCCGAAGCTTGGCGTTTTTGCGGGGCCGGATAACGGCATGGGCGTTTCGGGCTGCAATCGCATCATGGCATTTGCGCGTGTCGCAAGCACCATCCACTGCCCGGCAGTGCATGTTTACATGCATGAGAGGGGGCGGTGACGCTGCCAAGGTCCTGGTCCGGAGAGATATGGTTGAGCAAGTCTGGCAGCATAGGCGCATCGCCGATCCCGCTGCTCGTTACCTCAATGGCGCGTATCTCCAGCGTTTCCTCATCGATACCAATAAGTATCGTGCGCCACAATCGGCGTTTGGACCCGCCGTGCTTGCGCACGTTCCACTCACCTTCGCCTTCAGCTTTGATGCCTGTGCCGTCCACCAATAGGTGTAACGGCCCTGCCGACGCCTTGTACGGGATGGCAACTGATAATGTTCTCTGACCCCTCTCGGCAGATTTGCGCTGCAAATCGCCTGCCGGGCAATTGACGACACAGGGTGCTGAAGTCGGGCACCGACCAATCCAGCCCAGCACGTTTCAGCAGGCTCTCAACAAACCCAGTCGTCTACCACCAAGGGCAGACCGAATAAGACTTTGAAGGTTAGACAAGCTTGAATGGCAGCATCACTGTAGGTTTGCTGACGCCCCCTTCAACCAGACACCTCAACTTCCCGAACCATCAGCGGATCAAACCAGATCGATAATGATCCTCGTTGTTTGAGTGAAAAATTGTAATCTGCCCAGTTCCGGGTCTTGTACTTCGTCTGTGTCCAGCTGCTCATATCAGCTTGCTACTACACTGGATTCATACAGTGAACGATCTGTCAACAAGGCCACGTCATTGACTGGCGTTCAGGCGCTCTAACACATCCAAACCTTGTCCCTTCAGCCAGTGGAGAAGGTCGATAAAGACCCAGTTTTCAGATAATTTTTCCCCACCGCGCCGGTAGATATCGACCACGCGAAACTCGCCTGCCTTGCCGGTCGGAGTCAAACCCATAAAGCCACCAGTGGCCGTGGCTGAAAAGTTCGGCCAACCGAAAAAACCGCCAAACTCACCCTCAGCAAGCCGGCACAAATGCCCGGTGCCTGTGCGGTTCGTAAAGCTGGCGCGAAATGGCCCTGCATGTTGTTCGGCATAACGGGCAATCGTGTAGGTCGAACCAATGCCAGCAGGCCCCCACCAGGTCATATCGTCATTCCACGTGCGTGCCAGTTCATCAACCAAGGGCAAGCCCGATTGCCAAGTACCCAAATCATTGATCATTGCGTTTATCAACGCGAGGGTTTTGTCCCCTTCCGCAGGGGCCTGAACATCATTCATCAGGCCGCTATGTGTAACCGGACCAGGCTGGACCATATGGGCTGCAGTTTGCGGTGGGAACGGGTTCACACCTGCTTGGATCATAAGGTGCGGGATATCGCAGAACATCGCGGTCTCAACCACTTTACCATCTTCGACCTTACAGAATTCGGCATAGCGCAGAAACGCTATTTTGCGTGTTGCAGGGATACCAAGCCAAGACGCATCATGCAGCCCCATCAGATGGCCCATCGAGACAACCCAGACAGATTGGAAATCATCCATCTGGTTGCGTCCCGCCATAAAGATATCTTCGCGTCGCGTTAGTGATGTGAGTGCGGTTTTGAGAGGAGACCAAAACACCTCTGCCACCTCGGCGGCGCCTCTGCGGATGTCAAACGGATGCATGCCGCGCCATAGATAATCGTTGCTGACGTGGGCGGAGATCGCGCTTGCAGCCGCATCGGGATCGGCTAAATCAACAGCGGCCTGATAGGCGCGAACGACCGCTTTTTCGTCTTGAAAATCTGACATAGGATTACCCTTTGACCGCGCCTGCGGTCAGGCCGCTGACGATTTGACGTTGGAAGAACAGGATCAGGACAAACAACGGGGCCGTGGCCGAAACCACTGCCGCAACCGCAAACATCACGTTCCCCTCGACTTGTGTCGAGCCGAGGAAGCTTGCGATTTTGGGGATCATCGTCTGGTTTTCTTGATTAAGCAGCAAAGCCGTCACAGTGAAATCATTATAAGCCAGAAGGAACGAAAACAGCCCCGTCGTGATCACGCCAGGCCACATGACGGGCACGATTACATGACGAAAAGCTTGAAACCTCGTACAGCCATCGACCATGGCGCTTTCGTCGAGATCCTTGGGAATGTTCAGGAAAAATGAGTGCAACATCCACAAGGTGAACGGCTGGTTAATCGCGACGAGGACAATGATGGTCGTCGGGATATGCCCCCAAAGGTTCCATTCAAAGAACGGCAAAAGATAGCCCGATACTAGCGTAATATGCGGCATGGCGCGGAACACCAAGGCCAGCATCAACAGCCAAAACGCGTAGCGATAGCCAGAGCGCGCCAGCGCATAACCGCCCAACGTGCCAAGGGTCAACGAAATGATCACGGTAAAGAAAACAATGATGCCGGTGTTCAAGGCTGCGCGCCAAAACTCCTTTTCAATCCAAGCCCCTGTATAGCCTGCTCCGGTAAACTGCCCGCCGGTTTCAATCTCCGTGCGGGTACCCCAGATCGCGTTCATCCAGTCCGCTTTGGAAAAGAAATCGCCCTGCACTTTGAACGACCCCCAAAGGGTCCACAGGAACGGAAATGCCGCGACTACGATCCATGTCAAAACAAGGCATGACGAGATGATGACAAGCGGCGTGGACCGCCTTTGGGATGCAATTGCCATGATTATACCGCCTTGCGATTAAAGTCGCGCCAGGTGCGGATCAGCACAGGCGTCAGTAGGATCGCAACACCGATCACAGTCAACATTGATGTCGCTGCAGCGGAGGCATATTGCGCGTTATCCCCCAGTAAATCGCCATAGATTTCGGTCGATAGCGACGAGGCGTTGGCCTGTGCGGAAAAGCCGATGATCGGCTCGAACACGCGGAAATTGTCCATCAGCTGGATCAATGCGACAAAGACGAACAGCGGCCCCATGTAGGGTATCACAACATAGCGAATACGCTCCCAGCGGCTCGCCCCGTCGATCATCGCAGCCTCAAGCGTTTCTTCGGGCACGGTTTGCAGACCTGCGTAAAACACGACAAAGGCGAAAGGGATGCCATGCCAGATGCCGTAGGTAAACAGGGTCAACCAAGTCAGCAACCGCGACGCTTTGAGTGACAGCGCAGCATCGTCAAAAATATATTGCAGCCCTTTGCCCAAAATACCGTCCGCATCAATCATCCAGTACAGGATCAGTGACCCGATCAGCGGTGTGACGATCATCGGCAATAAGGAGATAAAAATCGTAGGTCCCTTAAGCAGTTTGGGCAAACCGTTCACACCCAAGGCAACCGCTAACCCCAACAAAATCACCAGCGGCGTCACCACGGCCGTATAAGCTATGGTAAATGCCAGCGCCTTGTAAAACGGCAGGTTCATCACCTTGGAGAAGAACTCACTCCAACCGTCGGTGCCGGACCATGCGACCGCAATTTCAGCCGTGGCCAGATGCCCACGATCAAAATAGGTGCCAAGCCCGTTGAACCGCCCCAGAGGGGCCGCATCCTTAAGCAATGCCGTCGCTTCAACATCGACAGATGTGCTTTCGGTGCAGCCGAAGGGGCCGCAATTTTCAGAGACAATCAAGACCTGCTCGTGCGCGACGTGAAGCGATTGCACAATCACGGATACAAGCGGGAAAGCGATGAACAAGAGCATCGCTAAGGCAGAAGGCAAGATGAACCAAAAAAAGGTACGATGGGGCATCGGCTTCAGCCTAACATTCAGGAGAGCAGGGGAAAATATGATCGGGGCGACACTGTCGCCGCCCCGATCTGATGGGTATTACTGAACGAAACCTTGCTCTTTCGCCGCGGTGATATAGGCGGCTGTCACATCAGCCAAAGCCTGCTCTGCGCTTTCGGAGCCTTGCAAAAACTCTGCAAGGTTATCGCCAAGTGCAGAATGCATCAGGCCAACATATGGCAACATAGGATACGGTTTTGCACCCGCTTGTGCCGATGCGATCACGCCTGCGGATGAAGGTGTCGCGAGATAGGATGGGTTCAACCAAACGGCCGCGTCTTGGTTCGCTTCAACCACGTCTGAACCGATGCCGACCATCATTGCCTGAAAGCTGGCCGCCGCATCTTCGTCAGATACGTTGGACGCAATAGCGAAACCGTCCCACCACAATGTTGTCGCAGGTGTCGCGTTGCCGCCGAATGACGGGGCTGCTGACAGCACTGTCGTGCTGACGATATCGCTTGATGACCCTTCGTCGTCCAGAACCGCAGCCCCGCGAGAGCCCCACATCGTGGCCAAGGCCAGATCGCCTGCTTCCCACAAAGCTTGGGTCGCGTTAGAATCGAAGGTCAAGAAGTCGGGGTTAGAATATTCAGTCAAGCTTTTGAGCATGTTCAAAGCGGCGACGCCCTGTTCATTTTCAATCGTTGGCATAGCAGTGCCTGCTTCAAACAGTTCACCGCCGGTGCCCATATACATGTTGATGAATTCTTCAGCGAGGTTCCAGCCTGCACCGGTGTTCAACGCGACGGGGTGCTCCATAATGCCAGCGGCACGGATTGCCTCGGCAGCGGCAAGCACCTCTTCATAGGTGGTCGGCACGGCAACGCCTGCAGCTTCCAAAACGTCAGACCGGTAGAACAGGTGCTGCGCGTTGGCCATGAATGCCACGGCCATTACCTTACCATCAACAGTTACTTTGTTCACGCTGGGCAGGTCTGGCGCATACTGCGCGATGAGATCGTCCAGCGGACGGATCAAGCCATCGTTCAACAAGGCCACGATGGAAGAGTTCGCAACAACCGCAACGCTGTATTCCGCAGGATTGCCGCTCATGCCTGGGGCGTTCAATGTCTGGTGCTCTTTGGTCAGGTTTGCTGTCACGGTCAGGCCGTCAACTTCGCAGGCCTTTGCTGCATCTGTGATGGCGTGGATGGCTGGAAAATCATTGCCAATAATCGACACATTTCCAGCACCAATGCCACAATCTGCAAGGGCGGTGGTGCCTGCGAGAACGGCAAATGCCGTACCAAGGGTGGCTGTTTGAATCATTTTCATGAAGGTCTATCCCTAACGTTGCTGTGCCCTACATAGAAATGCAGGAGATAGTTGATTTTGATTGCCGACCAAAGTCGGATTGATGATCTGGCGAATCAAAACTCGCCTGAATACGTAAGCAATTTAATTCCCAAAATACCTCATGATGCAAGTCTTTTCTACAATTCCATAAATTAACATTCGGTATATAAAAAAGAGTTGTAAGGCGCGTCAAATGCTGCGCTGAATGAATGCACAGGTATGCAAGAAATTGTGCTATGGCGGAAGTTGAGCTCCTTAATATATCGAAAAAATGGGGTGAATTTGTCGGTGTTGCCGATTTTAATTTGACCATCGCAGACCGCGAGTTTCTGGTGCTGCTTGGTCCGTCTGGCTGTGGCAAGACGACGACCATGCGTATGATCGCAGGGCTTGAGGAGGCATCGGGGGGTGACATTCTGATCGATGGCAAGCGCGTCAACGACCTTGACCCAAAGGACCGTGATGTGGCGATGGTTTTCCAAAGCTATGCACTTTACCCGAACATGAATGTTTATGAAAATATTCGCTTCCCACTCAAGGTGCGCCGCATTCCCAAAGAGGAACATGACGCCCGTGTGCGCCGCGCCAGCGCGATGGTTGAACTAGATGAATTCCTAAACCGCCGCCCCGCCGAACTTTCGGGCGGGCAGCGCCAGCGTGTCGCTTTGGCCCGCGCGATTGTGCGCGAGCCCAATGTGTTTTTGATGGACGAACCACTGTCCAATCTGGATGCAAAGCTGCGTGTTTCGACTCGTGCACAGATCAAAAATCTGAGCCACGAATTGAAGGTCACAACCATCTATGTGACCCATGATCAAATCGAGGCGATGACCCTGGCCGACCGAGTTGTCGTGATGAACAAAGGCGTGGTCCAGCAGGTCGGCACGCCCACCGAAATCTATGACCGTCCCACCAATGCCTTTGTCGCGAGCTTCATCGGCAGCCCTGCGATGAACCTCATTGAAGGAACGTTGCAAGGCGGTACGTTCACTGCACCCAATGTCGAAATCAGCGGACTTACTGGACCTGACGGCCCTGCAACCCTTGGCTTTCGGGCCGAAGATGCACGGGCTGAGACGGCGGGGCAAGTGCAGGCGCCCATCTATTCGTTGGAGCTATTGGGCGATGCCACGATGGTCACGGTCAAATCTGGTGGAGCATTGGTATCGGTCAAGGCACACAAGGATTTTCGCGCCGAGATCGGCGCCGATTTTGCCGCATCCGTGCCCAGCGATATGTGCCATCTTTTCCACAGCACAACTGGCGAGCGTCTTAATCTCCGAGGTGGACTGACATGACAATCACCCATCTGAAATTAGGAAAACCCGAAGCCGAGCGTGCAGAGGACGACGCGAATGTCCGTAAGGTCGTTGAAACGACGCTGCGCGACATTGAAACGCGCGGCGATGCGGCGATCCGTGAACTATCGGCTAAGTTTGACAACTACGAGCCCGCCAATTTCCGTCTGACCCCCTCCGAGATTGAAGCTGCTATGCAAAAGGTCAGCGCAAGGGACATGGAGGACATCAGGTTCGCCCAGACCCAGATCAGAACCTTCGCAGAGGCCCAACGCGCCAGTATGACGGACATCGAAGTCGAAACCCTGCCCGGTGTGATTTTGGGGCATAAAAACATCCCTGTGCAATCGGTTGGATGCTATGTTCCGGGAGGAAAATTTCCCATGGTGGCCTCTGCGCATATGTCCGTATTGACCGCGACGGTGGCGGGCGTGCCGCGCATCGTTGCTTCTGCCCCGCCGATGAATGGCGCACCCCATCCTGCGATTGTCGCGGCCATGCAATTGGGTGGCGCCCACGAGATTTACGTGCTTGGCGGCATGCAAGCCGTGGGTGCGATGGCCATTGGGACCGAGACGATTGATCCCGTGCATATGCTTGTGGGTCCGGGAAATGCGTTCGTGGCCGAGGCCAAGCGCCAGCTTTATGGCCGTGTGGGGATTGACCTTTTTGCTGGACCAACAGAAACGATGGTGATCGCGGATGATACCGTCGATGCGGAACTTTGCGCGACTGATCTGCTTGGGCAAGCCGAGCATGGGTACAATTCTCCCGCCTGTCTGATCACGACCAGCCGCAAACTGGCCCAAGACACACTGGCTGAGATTGACCGCCTGCTGCAAATCCTGCCAACCCGCGAGACAGCTTCTGTCAGCTGGCAGGACTATGGTGAGGTGATACTCTGCGATACACACGATGAAATGCTGCAAGTCGCCAATGATATGGCTTACGAACACGTGCAAATCATGACCGACCGCGACGATTGGTTCTTGGACAACATGCACAGCTATGGTGCCTTGTTCCTCGGGCCTCGCACCAATGTCGCGAATGGCGACAAGGTAATTGGTACGAACCACACGTTGCCCACCAAAAAAGCGGGGCGGTATACCGGTGGCTTGTGGGTGGGCAAGTTCCTGAAAACTCACAGTTACCAGCGCATCACTAGCGACGAGGCAGCGACGACTATCGGCGAATACGGTTCGCGTCTTTGTATGCTTGAAGGGTTTGTTGGCCACGCTGAGCAATGTAATGTCCGCGTGCGACGTTATGGCGGAAAAAACATAGCCTATGGGGCATCTGCAGAATGACCATTCACGCCGCATTGATGCCACTGCAAAAGGCGCTGGCAACCGCAACAGCAGGCAGCGTGCGTGCCGCGTTGAACGTCATAGCACCAGATGCTGTCATCCACATGTGTGCGCCGATTGGAGATACCGCGGGTGTAGATGTGTTTGACCGGATCTATGCCCCTCTATTGGATGCGATCCCCGACCTAGAACGGCGCGATATGATCACGCTGACCAACACCACGCCCGAGGGTGAGGTTTGGGTCGGCTGTATGGGCAACTATATGGGCACGATGCTGCGCCAATGGTTGGATATTCCGCCCACAGGCCATCTGGTGCATATGCGCTATCACGAATTTTTCCAGATCGAGGACGGGCGCGTCACCCAAGCACAGATCATATGGGATATTCCAGAACTGATGATGCAGGCGAACGCATGGCCGCTTGCCCCCCAGCTTGGCAAGTTCCTCGCGACCCCTGCGCCCATGACCCAAGACGGTTTGGTCGCGGATGGGGATGGCACTGCGACAATGGCCCATGTGATTGCAATGCTGACTGACCTTTGCAAATACCCTGCAAATCCCAATCCTGTAGTGATGAATTTGGAAAAATTTTGGCACCCGCGCAGCAACTGGTACGGGCCTGCGGGCATCGGCACCGGGCGCGGGATCGCAGGGTTCCGCAATTGGCACCAGATCCCGTTCCTTAAGGCGATGCCTGACCGCAAACTGGACGCCATGGGTGATCTGATGTCGCATTGGTTTGCCCAAGGCGACTATGTTTGTGAAACCGGCTGGCCCAATATGCGTTTGACTGTCAGCGAAGGAGATTGGATGGGGCTGGCCCCCGCAGGACGCGAAATCCTGATGCGATCGCTTGATTTCTGGCGCACAGAGGACGGGCTGATCCGCGAAAACTGGGTGTTGATTGATTTGATTGATATCTATGCACAACTGGGTGTGGATGTGCTTGGCCGTATGCGAGAATTCAACAAGGCTCGCAATCTGGGACCGATCACATTACCTGAAAGCCAGTTCCAATGACTTTACCGCAAACTCCGTCGTTTCGCCTCGATGACAAACGCGCCTTGGTCACAGGGGCGAGTTCAGGTATCGGATTGGCCGGCGCCGTTGCCTTGGGGCAAGCAGGCGCGGATGTGGTGTTGGTGGCCCGCGGCCTAGAAGCGTTACAAGCCGTGACCACCGAAATGACAGCAGCTGGTTTATCTGCGCAGGCCTTACAGCTTGATATCACCGATATTGACGCTACCAAGGCAGCGCTCGACGACCAAGGCCCGTTTGATATTTTGGTAAACTCTGCAGGTTTGGCCCGTCACAGTCCCGCCATGCAAACCACGCCTGAAGATTATGACACCGTGATGGACGTAAATGTGCGAGCTGCCTATTTCTTGACGCGCAATGTTGCAGCAGGGCTAATTGCGGCGGGTAAATCCGGCAGCTTGATTAATATCTCGTCCCAAATGGGCCATGTCGGTGGCGTAGATCGCGCAGTGTATTGCGCCACAAAACATGCGATCGAAGGCATGACAAAATCGATGGCAATTGAATGGGGCGCGCACGGCATTCGTGTGAACACACTTTGTCCAACCTTCATCCGTACCCCTTTGGCCGCACAAACCCTCGCCATTCCAGAACGCCGCGCATGGATCGAAAAGATGATCAAACTGGGCCGCGTTGGCGAGGTTGAGGATTTGATGGGACCAGTTGTATTTCTGGCATCCGACGCATCGGCGTTGATGACGGGAAGCAGCCTGTTGATCGATGGAGGTTGGACGGCAGACTGATGCACAAAAACAAGGTTACATCATTGCACGTGGCGCAGCGCGCGGGCGTCAGTCAATCTGCGGTCAGCCGTGTGTTTTCGGGGGCCTCTGCCTCTGCGTTGACTGTCAGCAAGGTGCGCAAAGCGGCGGAGCATTTAGGCTATCGCCCTAACCCCCTCGCACGGGCAATGATTACGGGCAAAAGTAAGATTATCGGTCTTGTTGTCGCCTATCTCGACAATCAGTTCTACCCACTCGCGCTGGAACGTTTGTCCAATGCGTTGAAAACCCAAGGCTATCACGTGCTGATCTTTATGGCCCCGAACGACGAAGAGGCGGTTGAGCAGGTCGTGCATGATTTAATGGACTATCAGGTCGCAGGGATCATCACGGCCAGCGTCGGAATGACCAACGATCTGACCCGCCGCTGTGCGGATGCTGGCATCCCCATCGTGATGTTCAATCGTGGGCAAGATGGAGGCGGCATATCCTCTATTACCTCGGCTAATGTGGCGGGTGGTGCGCAGATAGCGACGTTTCTTGTTGCTGGTGGCCACAAACGGATCGCCCACATCGCAGGCTGGAACGGGTCGTCCACAGGACGCGACCGTAGACGTGGATTCATAGAAGGGCTGGTGGCTTATGACATGTCCCCAACCGCCATTATCGACGGCCATTTTGACCAAGCCATCGCCGCCCAAGCCACCCGCGATTTGATGGCCCGCGCTGATGCGCCGGACGCGATATTTGTGGGCAACGATCATATGGCCTTTGCCGTGATGGACACGCTGCGCACGGAACTGGGCTTGTCGATCCCCAAAGACGTGTCGGTTGTCGGCTATGATGATGTGCCACTGGCCGCATGGGCCGCCTATGATTTGACAACCCTTCGGCAACCCTTGAATCGTATGATCGAGGCGACAGTAGACACGTTGTTAGGGCAAATCGGAGATGCCTCGCGCCCCTCGCAGAAAATCGAAATTGAAGGGCCCTTGATCCTGCGCGGATCGGCCCACATTCCAAAAGGATGGACGCAGTGAAAGGTTTTTCGAACCGGTTTGAAGATTTTCCCGACTATATTTTGGGGATCACAAAAGAGATCTGGGAAGAGCGTGGGATCGCGACCCTGCATCATTATTACACCCCCGATCTTGTTGTCCGTTCGCCGTCGTCTGTCGTGGTCGGCAACGAAAATGTCATTGGGGCCACGATGGCAACGCTGGCAGAATTCCCCGACCGCACGCTCTTGGGCGAGGATGTGATCTGGTCTGGGACGCCCGAGGAGGGGATGCTGTCTTCGCACCGCATTTATTCGACAGCCACACATCTGGGCGACGGGGTGTATGGCAAGGCGACAGGGAAAAAGCTGGGCTACCGCATCATCGCTGATTGTCACGCAATCAATGATCAAATCAACGACGAATGGTTGATCCGTGACCAAGGGGCGATTGTGCGCCAGATGGGTTGGGATCCTATGGATTACGCCCGGGATCTGATCGCAAACGAGGGTGGACCTGATGCGGCGGTCAAGCCGTTCACCCCTGCTATCGATATCGCGGGCCCCTACAACGGACGCGGCAATGACAATGAATGGGGCGCGCGTTATGCCGATCTGCTGACCCAGATCATGGGGGCAGATATGGCCGCGATCTCCGCTAACTATGATCGTGCGTGCCAGTTGGAATTGCCGGGTGGTGTCACGGGCCACGGCTGGGATGATGCAGAACGGTTCTGGATGGGGTTGCGAGCGGCGTTTCCCGATGCCGGATTCACGCTGCATCATGTGATTGGCCGCGATGATCCGACACTGCCACCGCGTGCCGCTGTGCGCTGGAGCCTGCAAGGTAAACATTCCGGCTGGGGCGGTTTCGGC
This sequence comes from Octadecabacter arcticus 238, assembly GCF_000155735.2. Lineage (GTDB taxonomy): Bacteria > Pseudomonadota > Alphaproteobacteria > Rhodobacterales > Rhodobacteraceae > Octadecabacter > Octadecabacter arcticus. The sequence continues at coordinate 3,145,198 of NC_020908.1, read as the reverse complement.
AAACCTACCGGTGCCGAGGTCCATATCATGGGGGTTTCACACGCGGAATTTGGCGCGATCTCCGGAACGCAGGCAAAACTACGCCGTGAATTCGTGATCTTTGATGAAACCGCGATCTGGAAACAGATCCTCTTGCACACTGGTGCACTATGACCCTAAACGAAATGAACGACCGCATCGTCCGCTATGGCGAGCTGATACCTTGCAAAACTGCCTTTATCGATGCGCATACGCCGGGGTCTGATCGAAAAGAAAACTTTACTATTATTGGTGGTGGCGTGTCGGAAAGCACCGATCAGCATGTGCATATCAGCATTCCGCATGGGTTCAACATCGGGGCTGCGGGCCAGCCGCCTAAATGCCGCAATTCCTTGCATTCGCACCGCACCGCGGAAGTGTTCTTTGTTCTTTCGGGCCGCTGGCGGTTTTTCTGGGGACGTTATGGCACCGCAGGCGAGGTTGTGTTGGAAGAAGGCGACATCATCAATATCCCCACAGGCATCTTTCGCGGGTTTGAAAATATCGGCACCGACTACGGCATGATCATGGCCGTGCTGGGCGGCGATGATGCAGGTGGTGGTGTCATCTGGGCACCTGAAGTGATCCAGGATGCGGCCGACCATGGTCTTGTTCTGGGCGCAAACGGCAAGCTTTATGATATCAAAAAGGGACAAGCCTTGCCCGATGGCATAACGCCCATGCCTGTGTTGACGGAGGCAGAACTGAAAGCCTATCCCGAACCCACAACCGGTGATGTCGTACCGCGTCATGTGGCGCGATACTGGGATATGGTCGCCTTGGGTGACCGTAAACCTGCGCTGGTGATTGGTGAAAAGGCGATGCTGCCCGACAAACCCGGGTTTGAGGTGCATCTGGTCACACGCGGATCTGCCACGGCGGACATGCACAAACACGACATCCCCAGCGTTCTGATGCCCATGCATGGCCATTGGACCGTGACGTGGGAAACCGAAGGCACGGCCCATAACGTCGTCTTGAACCCCGGTGACACGATGTCAGTTCCGGAAGGCGTGATGCATAGCGTCCTGCCATCAATGACGGGCGAGGCCTCGTTGTTCCATATCGTCGCCACTTCCGACGGAGCCGGCACCACTTGGAAAGGATAGACCATGACAATTCTTACAACCCACGTTGGATCATTGCCCCGCGTCCAAGAGGTGGTTGATTTCATCTTTGCCCGCGAGAACGAAACGCCTTATGACGCAGATGCATTCGACGCTGCCATGACCAAGGCCGTGTCCGACACAGTCGCCAAACAGATCGCGGCGGGCGTCGGGATCGTGTCAGACGGTGAAACCTCCAAGATCAGCTATGCAACATATGTCAAAGACCGCTACACAGGGTTTGGCGGCGACAGCCCGCGCAATGCGCCCGCGGACCTGAAGCAATTTCCAGGTTTCCTGAAACGGCTGGCCGATGAGGGCGGCACACCGCAATATGCGCGTCCCATGTGTGTCGGAGAGGTGACATCAAAAGGCCAAGGCGAGTTGGAAAAAGACATCGCAAACCTTAAGGCGGCGATGGCCGAACACGGCGCGGAGCGCGGATTCATGAACGCGGCTTCCCCTGGTGTGATCAGTCTGTTTTTGCAAAACGATTTCTACAAAACTCGGGAGGCTTATCTGGCTGCTTTGGCCGATGCGATGAAGACGGAATATGAAACTATCGTAGCCTCGGGTCTGGACTTGCAGCTTGATTGCCCCGATCTGGCCCTGTCGCGGCACATGCTGTTTAATGATCTGAGCGATGCGGAATTTGTGAAAATTGCAAATATGCATGTCGAGGCGCTCAATCATGCGCTGGCTGACATTCCGCAAGACAAGGTGCGCATCCACATTTGCTGGGGGAATTACGAAGGCCCGCACGTCTGTGACGTGCCCATGGCCACGATGTTCGACACGCTTATGTCCGCCAAAGCGCGCTATCTTTTGTTCGAGACATCTAATCCGCGTCATGGCCATGAATGGACTGTTTTCCGCGATCGCAAAAACGACATCCCCGAGGATAAGATTCTGGTGCCGGGTGTTGTGGATACGACTACAAATTTTGTCGAACATCCCGAACTGGTGGCCCAGCGGATCGACCGCTTTACGCCGCTGGTTGGCCATGACCGCGTGATTGCAGGCAGCGATTGTGGCTTTGGCACCTTTGCAGGATTCGGCGCAGTCGACCCCGACATCGCCTTTGCCAAGCTCAAGGCATTGTCGGACGGCGCAGCACTGGCGTCATGACGCTGCCTCTGGTTTTATTGCCGGGTATGATGTGCGACGCACGGTTGTTTGGACCCCAAATAGCGGCTTTGTCTCAGCGTGGTCAGGTTACCGTCAGCGAGATTTCGGGCCATGATTCGATCGTGGGACTAGCAGCAGATGTACTGGCAGATGCTCCACCGGAGTTTGCGCTGGCGGGACTGTCGATGGGCGGTATCATCGCGATGGAGATCATGCGCCAATCTCCGAGCCGCGTGGTAAAGCTAGCCTTGATGGACACCAATCCGCTGGCTGAGTTGGATGCTGTTAAAGCCCGCCGTGCCCCGCAAATCGCCAAGGCACAGACAGGACAACTTGCCCATGTAATACGTGACGAAATGAAGCCAAATTACTTGACTGATGGTCCCCATCGCGCCGCGATCCTAGATTTATGTATGGATATGGCACTGGCTCTTGGGGCAGATGCATTTATACGCCAGTCCGTGGCATTGCGTGACCGCCCTGATCAATCGGACACATTGCGCAGCGTGACAGTGCGCACGCTGATCCTATGCGGCCGGCATGATGCATTATGCCCTGTGGCGCGGCATGAATTGATGCAGGAGCTAATCTCGGATGCTTCGTTAGAGATTATCGAAGATGCGGGGCACCTGCCGACTCTCGAGCAGCCCAGAAAGACAACAGCGGCACTGATCCGTTGGATGGAGGAATGATGGATATGATTGTGGACGATACATTGCTGGCGCTGCTACGCTCCGTCGATACACCGACCGTATGCAACGCGATTGAGGTGGCCCAAGGCAAGCGCGGGTTTGACGCCTTTACCCGTGGCACGATGTTGTGTTCTGATCCAAATGGCGGCGCGATGGTGGGCTACGCCGTGACTGCCAAAATTGCGGCTGTCGCACCACCGACAGAGGCACCAGATGTGATCTGTGCGCGGCGTATGGCATATTACAAGGCTATGTCGGAAGGGCCCAAACCATCGGTCGCCGTGGTCGAAGATATCGACTATCCCCACGCAATCGGCGCCTATTGGGGCGAGGTGAATACCACCATCCACAAAGGGTTCGGCATGTCAGGCGCGCTGACCAATGGTGTGATGCGCGATTTGGGCGATATGGCAGAGGGTTTTCCCGTGGTGGCAGGGTCAATTGGTCCCAGCCACGGGTTTGTGCATGTTAAAGAGATCGGCTCGCCAGTGACGATCTTTGGCATGACTGTGGGGCAAGGTGATCTGATCCATGCCGACCGTCACGGTGCAGTTGTAATCCCGCCCGATGTTTTGGGCAACTTGGCCACTTCAATCCAAAAGATGCAAGAGACCGAGAACCTAATCCTTGAGCCAGCGCGACAGCTCGGTTTCGATTTCGCGACATTCGAGCGTGCATGGAGCGCGTTTGAAAAATCACGGACCTGATCTGATCAACGGACCAAGGCAGCCAATATACAGGCGCTGGCTGGATCACCACTTTGACCAAGGCTGACAGGTTCTGTCGCAAACTTTTGGGATCTTTCGTTTGTTGGCTGATTTTGCGACATGGTTCTCAAACAAGCGAGCAACAGGGTGTATCGGATTTCGGTTGATTTCAAGGTAGCCCATTATCCTAAAAGCGTAATCCTGTACGCGGTTTATTTCTATGTGCGATATGGAGTTTCCTATCGCGACCTAGAAGAAATCATGGAGGAGCGTGGGGCTGAAGTTGACCATGCAACCTTGAACCGTTGGGTGGTTAAGTTTGGGCCGCTGATGTCGGCACAAGCGCAGTCCCGCAAGAAGCCTACCGCCAAATCTTGGCGCATGGACGAAACCTACATCAAGGTTAAAGGCAAATGGACCTACTATTACCGGGCGGTCGACAACACAGGAAAAACGCTTGATTTCATGCTGTCTGAGCGTCGCGACAAGGCTGCGGCCCGTCGGTTTTTCAAGCGCGCGATTGGCACGAATGGCGTGCCTGACCGTGTCGTCATCGACAAAAGCGGCGCCAATCTGGCGGGTCTGCAAAGCATCAATGTGATCCTGAAGTTCAAGGGCTCAGGCAACACCATCAAGATCCTGCAGGTCAAATACCTCAACAACATCATTGAACAGGACCATCGCTTCGTAAAGCGGATCACGGGCCCGATGCTTGGCTTCTAGGCCTTCCATTCTGCCAAGGCGACATTGGCTGGGATCGAGACCGCGCACATGATCCGAAAGGGGCAGCTCCATGCCAACGGCCTCACCGCGTTTCAGCAATTTGCGGCGCTCGCAGCGTAATTGTGTCCAGCCGATCCCCGAACTCAAACTTCAACAAAATTTGCGACAGAACCCTGCTGAGGACCTTCATGGCCACGTCGTTCAAAGAGAACATGACCATCGCCACGCTCGCAAATAGCGGACCGGCAGTCGTTGCTGACACCCTGAACATCTATGTGGCTCCTTACGTGTAATGACTTGGTGCAAGCTGGTGGTAAGGTCCAGCAGTTTGAATGACACTGTCAGAAGAAAACTTGCTGGAGCGGGCAGGGCGGGCACTTAGCTTCTGTGGATGACTAAACTTTCCCTCTTTCGTTACTTCAAGACGAGCCCCGAGATCATCTGCTTAGCCGTCATGATGTACGTTCGTTTCCCGCTTTCGCTTCGGAACGTGGAGGATCTTTTGCAGGAACGCAGCATCGACATCAGCCATGAGACGGTTCGGTTTTAGTGAAATATATTTTTGGCCCGTTGTTTGCTGCTGAGATCCGCAAGAAAAGGGTCAGCCAGATGCGCGCATATTCAAGTTGGCAGTGGCACTTGGATGAGGTGTTCGTGAAGATCAACGGCGAGACGCGCTACCTTTGGCGGGCTGTGGATCACGAAGGGTAAGTCCTGGAAAGCTTCGTCACAAAGCGCGGTGATCGCAAGGCAGCCTTTAAGTTCCTAAGGAAAACCATGAAACGCAATGGTCGCGCACATGTCTTCGTCACCGACAAGCTCCGTTCCTACGGCGCGGCGATGAAGGTGATAGGCAATGTCGACAAACAGGAAGCCGGCCGCCGGCTTAATAATTGAGCCGAGAATTCACACCAGCCATTTCGAAGGCGGGAGCGGGCGATGCTGCGCTTTAGACGGATGCGAACTTTACAGAAATTCGTCGCTGTCCACGCTTCAGTCCATAACCATTTCAACGCGGAGCGCCATCTCTACAGCCGGTCAAACTTCAAGCTGAACCGCGCCGCTGCTCTGACCGAGTGGCGCGGTCTTGGCGTATCCTAACGGATTGAGGTTGATGGAGAACTGAGACTGGTTCTTATTTGTCTGACAGCACCAACACATGGCCTCATACACTTTAATCTGCAGGCTCGCTTTCAAATCTGCGATTTGGACTTCGACAAAATGGAAGAATTATTCAGACATGCGAACGCCTGATTTCCATTTTTGTTGGCCAGACTTCGAGAAGGCCACACAGGATAACCAAGAATCCGCCGATCATTTCGCTAAATGACAAGTTTTCACCAGCGAAAAGTGCAGCAGTCAAAGCACCAAAAATCACCTCGGTCATCAAGAGAATTCCTACCCTGGCAGGGTCTAGGCGAACGGCAGCCCACATCAGCGTGGCAATTGAGGCACCCCACCAAATGCCACCTGTGAGGAGGACATTAACCGTCAAGATGGTAAGGTCAGAAACTGCGATTGTGGGAGCAGGCTCAAGGAAGGGCGCAAGAATGAAAGAGGTTATGGTTGCGCCAATGGCAAACACGAACGCCGCGGGTCCCGGTGGGACTCTGGACTTTAGGCGCATGCCTGCCATGGCTATCGCCCATATAAAGCCGCCAAAAAAGGCCAACCATTCCCCAAGATTGACGGGAATTGGAATTTTACCATCACTACCTAGCATGATGAAAAGTCCAGCGAGGCCTACAAAGATCGCGATTAGTCGCAGTTTTGGAACGTACCAGCGCAACAGATACTTCGCGATCAACACGCTCCAGACAGGGCTAAAGAACCAAAGTAAGACGACAAGTGCGACCTTGCCGTAAAGAAAACCAATAGAGTAAAAGGCAAATGCCGCACCCCCAAGTGCGATTGATGCAATTCCAGCGAAATTTGCATCTCGAATAGACTTCTTGTTTGCAAGCATGAACGGAAATAAGAAAATCGCCCCGGCCAGAGTAATCGCCCCGGTTCCCCAAGCTCCATCCAGCCCGAGTTCGGCAATGGCGCGCACCGGGAGCCAATAGATACCCCAAAAAATGCCCGTAACGAGAACAAGTACAGAGGCCAAGACTGTTGTGCTCATGTCTTCCCTGCTCCTGTTCGAACGACCAGCTGCTATTCTGCATGCACTGGTTTCACGCATGTGAGATAACCTATGGGTCCTGCTCAAGGCTCGATCTGAGCAGCTAGATTAGTCTTGGTGAAATTGCGACATGACTGCTATAATTTTCACCCGCCATTAGCTTGCATTCTCGTAAGTTCCTCGTTTTCAGAGGCACTGTCAGAAAAAAATCGTTTGAGGTGGGCAGGGTGAGAAATTAGCGTCGCGGGATGACAAAACATAGCCTTTTTCGCTACTTCAAGACGAGTCCCAAGAAGGGGCCACCCTTTGCAAGACAGCCCCTGTCGTACTTAGCCTTTTGGCATCAGAACGGCATCCACTACGTGGATGACACCATTGTCAGCCTCGATATCAGCGGTCGAAACTGTCGTGCCGTTGATCGTGACGCCACCTTCGGTTTTAATCGTAATGGTCTCACCGTTCACTGTGTCTGGCGTCATGCCATCTGATAAATCTGTCGACATCACCTTACCGGCAACCACATGATAAGTCAGGATCGACGCAAGTTTTGCCTTGTTTTCTGGCTTGAGTAAATCATCAATAGTTCCTGCGGGCAGTGCCTCAAACGCTGCGTCTGTTGGTGCGAAGACGGTAAATGGCCCTGCGCCCTTAAGCGTTTCGACAAGATCAGCAGCTTTTACAGCGGCCACAAGTGTAGTGAAGTTTCCAGCGGAAACTGCGGTATCAACGATGTCCATGGTTCATTCCTTAAGTTTTGTGGCGATGCACGAATGTGCCGTAACAAACAATTTGTTTCGTACCATAACTTCAAAGTAGCCTGTCACACGCCCATGCACAGTGAACGACGCCTGCGTCATTTTGACAAATCTGACAGCCCCATAAATAAAGTGATTAGAAGTGCTCACCAATCTTTGTGCACAGCCATGTTGTCATCCACTTGGCACGCTGCAAGGTCCTTGCCAAAGTTCCGTGACGTAGCGACTGAGCAGGCACTGTTAGAGCAAAGTCGGTTGAGGCGGGCAGGGCGCCACTTAGCTTCTGCGGATGACAAAACGTTCCCCCTTTCGCTACTTAAAGACGAGCCCCGAGATCATCCGTCTGGCCGTGATGATTTATGTCAGTTTCCCGTTGTCGCTTCGGAGCGTGGAGGTTCTGTTGCACGAAAGCGGCATCGACATCAGCTACGAAACCGTTCGGTTTTGGTGGAACAGATTTGGTCCAATACTTGCCGCTGAGATCCGCAGGAAAAGGGTTGATCGGATGCGGTCGAGGACACACTGCCAGTGGCATTTTGATGAGGTGTTCGTGAAGATCAATGGCGGGACGCACTATCTTTGGCGGGCTGTGGATCACGAAGGGGACGTCCTGCAAAGTTTCGTCACAAAGCGCCGTAATCGCGAGGCAGCATTGAGATTACTCAGAAAATACATGAAACGGCCATGGCCGCACTTATGTTTTCGTCACCGACAAGCTACGTTTCTATGGTGCGGCGATGAAGGTCATTGGCAATTCCAAAAAAACCAAAACGTCAGAAGCCTATGCAATTATCGGGTTTCAAAATATTGAACTTACTTGCCATCACTGAATCCGAACTCAACCTGGCAAATTCCACCCCACCGCGAGTACTTTATTATGCTAAAATTTTTTTATTGCAGTCAGTTGGCGAAAACTGGTCGATGCTCTAGAACATCATGTGATGGTGCAGCTTTTGATCGTTTATCACTCTAAGACAGGTGGCAGTAGGCAGATGGCCGAAGCGGCTTATTCAGCGGCATGCAAAGAAGTAGTGACTATTTTAAAGACTGCGGAAGAGGCCGGTCCTGACGATCTCTTGCTTGCAGACGGTTACATCTTTTGTGCGCCAGAGAACCTTGCCGCGATTGCAGGCATGATGAAGGATTTCTATGATCGGAGCTATTATCCGGTCCTTGGGCATATTGAGGGGCACCCGTACGCACAGATGATATGTGCGGGTTCGGATGGGCATAATGCAGCGCGTCAAACCGCTCGCATTGCTCAGGGTTGGCGGCTCAAGCAAGTGCAGCCACCATTGATCATTTGCACCTTTGCCCAAAAAACTGAGGAAATATTGGCCGAGAAGTCGATCCCCGAAGAACAGCTAATCCGATGTCGTGACCTTGGCGCGGCGATGGGTGCAGGGCTGAGTATGGGGGTGTTTTGACGCGGTTGTGGACTCAATTAACCCGGAATTTAATTGCGAAGATATTTAGGATCTTGCATGACAATTGAAACCCTTATCGGGTTTGACTCCGCATGGACGGACAAAAACCCTGGTGCAATTAGTATGATTACGCACAATCAAGGGAAGCTGGTGGATTTTATGCCTCCCCGTTTGGTTCGATTTGAAGAAGCTACCGAGATGGTCCAACGAGCGGCATCAGCTTCAGATTTCACGCTTATTGCATTGGATCAACCAACTCTAGTCCCCAGCTTTGAAGGTATGAGGCCGGTCGAACGCGTTGTGGGGAGTGTCGTAAATGCAATTGGAGGAGGAGTTCAGCCAGCAAACCGCAGCAGGGAGTCTATGTTTGGACAGGGTGCCCCCGTTTGGCAGTTCTTAGATCGTGTTGGTGCACGTGAGAATCCCACTGCTGCGAGAGAAGCCTCACATGGCCTTTTCTTGATTGAAGTATTCCCTGCCCTAGCCTTAGCGTCGATTATCCCAACCATTTGGCATCGAAGACGAGCAGCAAAGTACAACCCTGGACAACGCAAAACATTCGTCCATGCCGATTGGGGGCTTGTTACAGATGGTATTGCGAGTTTGGCACAGCAATGGGGAGTCCAGCCTATTATGACTGCTGCAAATGAGTTGGGTAAATTACAAAGTCCAACAAAATCAGACCAAGACAAACTCGATGCGTTGATATGTCTGATGATCGCTTGGACTTGGAGGTTCCGCCCAAGAGAGGATTCGATGTTAATCGGTGACAGCATCTCTGGCTACATAGTCACGCCTGTTAGCGGCGATACCAGACCTATCTTAGTGAAGTCAGCTCTGCGCAGAAGTGTTCCAGTGGATAGTCTTTGGGGTGATGACGGTCTTCGCACAATCAACCAATTAAGTACGAACTTGTTCAAAAGCTCCGTAGCCGCAGCTGCACGTCGACAGCCAGGTCCCTTTGCGCTGCAAAATGCTGACCAAGTTTCAACTCATAAGATATGCCCCGAGTGTGGCAAAGTATTCACGGGCAAGGGTTGGGGCGGAATAGATGCGCATTGGAGAGTACACCACGATGACATCATGCCCTACAACTTGGCATGGCCAATCATCAAAAAGGGTGGAAGGCCGTCGATGCAAAAAAATCGTACGTGAGGCGGTGGATAACTGATAACGAGGGACGGACTCAAAGGTACCTCTGGCCATGAGGTCAGCCGCGAACTAATCAGGCAGCCTCAACGCTCGATTTTTTCGGAACCAGCCCGCGCGACCTGCGACGCAGGTGCACCCCAACCCCTTAGATCTGTCACGAGTTATACCAGCAGCCGTTGCATTGTCTCTTATCTCTGAAAATGCTGGCCTATGGCTTGACGAAGTACAAACTCGCAATACTTAAAGTATGTTAACTGAGGAGAAGCCCAATGATCGACGAAACCACTCTTTATGGCTTTGACGGATCAACTTTCGTGCGGACAGTAAAAATGGTTCTGATGCATAAGGACATCGCCTTTAATCAGGTAGTAGTCAATGTGCTCAAAGGCGAACCGCGCAAGCCCGCCCATCTTGCGCGCCATCCTTTCGGCAAGGTGCCGGTGCTAGATATTGACGGTATCCGCTTGCGCGAAACTGATACAATCTGCCGCTATTTGGACGACACCCGCCCCACCCCATCACTGGTGCCCACCACCCCTAAAGATCGAGCCAAGATGTCTGAAGCAGTAAATTTAGTGAATGGTTATGGCTATGACGCGATGATGGGGTCTGCAGGATTTCATCTATTTCCTGACTTGATCGGAGTTACAACTGACGCGGCGCATAATGAAAGAATTTCGCATGCAAAGACGTTCCTAAACCTATTAATGGACAATAAAGGTGAGGCTGATTGGTTGGCAGGTGATGCACCCAGCCTTGCAGATTACTTCCTGGGACCGCTAGCTTTCTACGTGTCGACCACACCTGACGCAGAGATCTTACTTACTGAACAAAGAGTTCATATGTGGTGGGACCGTATGAAAGCCCTCGAAACGTTTAAGGCGACTAAGATCAATTAATGATGATGCAGAGGGCTTCGTTGCACAAAACGTCCCATATAGAATTCAATAAAAAGCTGGCTCTGAAGAACCTAAAATATAAACTTGGATCTCATTTTCGTATCTTTAATTCGAGTAGGCGCTCTGAGCTGTAACGCTGCTCCAATTATACCCATCAAAAATGGCCATAGGCTAAATCTGTCCGGTAAGGCGGGAAGAACATCCTTCTACCAATTTGCGCAACAAAATCCTATCTTAGACCAATAATGAATTGAAAGTCAGTGACTTATAGGGCAAAATCGAAGTAGTCTCATACGGCTGATGACAAGAATTAAAAGGTCGACACCATGCAAGCCGCCGCTGACAAAGCAATAGGGCTTTTACTAATGTTGGTCACGATATTGGTGATCTGTGCGGAATGGGGTATTGCCCTATGGGCTAGTTTTTTGACCCCAGCAATGATGCTTGTTTTGGTTATAATTTTAACTGTGCAAGTTCGCTTGTCGCGCAAGGTTTTTGTCGCCGTGGCTGCATTGCTAAGCATCGCACTCGTTGTGACCAACCCAAACTGGCGCGAGATTATTTTGCAGGGTTCAGCAGCAGCAGCTTTTATAGGAGCGTTCTTTGCAGCACTTTCGACGTTGCGCACAGTTGCTGCGACATCACCTGCGATTGAACGCGCGGGCGCATTTCTTGCCGGGCAGCGTCCGGGAAAGCGGTACGGTGCATTAACGATTGGCGGGCAAGCATTCGCATTGCTTTTAAATTATGGATCGATCCAACTTCTGGGCGCCTTGGCGATGTCCAACGCGAAGGCCGAACCGAACGCGGAAATTCGTGAACACCGTATCCGGCGTATGTTGTTGGCGATCCAACGTGCGTTTATATCAACTTTGCCATGGTCACCGCTGTCATTTGCAATCGCGATTTCAACCACTGTTATTCCTGATACAAGCTGGACACAGGTTCTAGTGCCGGGTCTTTTAACTTCGAGCATAATCGCGGGCATCGGCTGGGCTATGGACAGCATTTTCAAGCCCCGCCTTAGCGTGATGCCGATACGCATTGATCCGCCTGGAACATGGACAGTAATGCTACCTTTGATTGTACTCTTGGCTACTTTAATTATTGGAGTCATAGTTCTGAATGCAGGCACAGACGTTCGCATCGTAGGCTTGGTTGCGGTGCTTGTCCCTGCAATTGCTGTTGCTTGGCTGTTCATTCAACACTGGTCACAGGCACCCTTTATTAGCGTTACCCGACGGATCAGCACTTATATTTTGGTAGAGTTGCCAACTTACCGTGGTGAGCTGATTTTGCTTATGATGGCAGGATATATAGGGACGGTCGGGTCGCAATTATTGGCACCTATTGTAATAAATGCGGGGTTTGACCTTTCGTCGTTGCCTACGTGGCTGATTTTGGTGTCGTTCGTATGGATTATTCCATTTGCGGGGCAACTCGGTATGAACCCTATTTTGATAGTGACGTTAATCGCACCGTTGATCCCGAGTGCTGCAAGTCTTGGCGTAGATCCCACCGCTTTGGTTGTGGCGCTTACAGCTGGTTGGGCGATGAGCGGTGCTAGTTCCCCATTTACGGCGACAACCTTACTAATCGGATCGTTCGCGGGCGTCAGCGCACGACACGTTGGATTGATTTGGAACGGCACCTTCACAATTGTTTGCTGTTTCGTGCTGTCGCTCTGGGTCTTGATCTACGCGTTCATAAGCTGAATCCGGTGTTAGAATGTTGAATGTCACTCACAACTGACCCAAAGGCTGGCAGTTGAATAGGCCTTGTTACCCGTCGTTGGTCATTGACTCCTCACATCAAACTGCGAGCGACATAAGGGCACCTCTAAAAATTGCCCTGACGTTGGTTCTGCGATATGATTGAGCCGTAAACTGGCAGGGGAATGTGGTGATGGCGCAGATGGGTTTTTTCGATCTTTCGGACCGTTACGCGAGCCTGGACGCTAAGAAAGACCCGCTGCTTGAGATCGATGCCGTGGTGCCGTGGGAGGAGTTTCGTCCGGCTCTTGAACGGATCTGGCGCAAGCCGGATGCGGACCGCAAGTCCCGCGCCGGGCGCAAGCCGATAGACGCAGTGCTGATGTTCAAGGCGCTGGTCTTGAGCGCGCTTTACAACCTGTCCGATGACCAGATTGAGTATCAGATCCGCGACAGACTTTCCTTCATGCAATTTCTGGGGCTTGGCCTGGGGGATCGTGTTCCGGATGCCAAGACGGTTTGGCTTTATCGAGACGCGCTGGCGCAAGCAGGTAAGGTGGAGGAGCTATTCCAGCTGTTTGACGGCCATCTCAATCGACAGGGCTACATCGCCCGCGGCGGGCAGATCCTGGATGCTTCCATCGTGCCGGTCCCGCGCAACCACAACACGCGCGGCGAAAATGCTGCTATTAAGAAGGGCGAAGTGCCCGAGGATTGGGCTGACAAGCCTGCGAAGCGGATGCAAAAGGATGTGGACGCGCGCTGGACAAAAAAGCATGGCAAGAGCCACTACGGCTACAAAAACCATGTGAATGTGGATCGAAAGCATAAGCTGGTGCGGCGCTATCATGTCAGCGACGCAGCCCTGCATGACAGCCAAGCGGTGGACCATCTGCTGATGCAGGGCAACACCGGCTCCGGCGTGTGGGCTGATGCGGCTTCCCGTCGCCTGCTGGAGATGGTGGGCAAGGCGCTGCGCAGTTGAACCAGCCAAAGAATAAGCCACCGGCCACCACCATAGGCCTTCACGAGGTCACTTGCCCTACTGTCTGACTGGCTTATCCCGATGACCGTGGCTGTCATGGTTACGAAGTAGACCGCCAAAGCTGCAAGGACGATACGGGGTGCCATGCCAGATAAGGTCAGCACAAGGATTGGGGCAATAGTGATCGGCGGTAGCGCAAAAACGGCGATATTAACGCCGCGAAAGAGGCGCAACAATGTCGGCGACATCGTGAAAGCCACCCCCGATATCAGAGCAATCGCATCGCCAATCAGAAAACCGACACCGGAAGCATAGAGCGTAGCCCAGATATGGCGTGGATAATCTGCGCGATCTTCCCATAGCCGGATTAAGATTTCTGAAAACCATGGCAGCGCACTACTGGCGACCAGGTCCATGCGACCTGCGATTTCCCAGATCAGAAGCAAGATTGCGACATTGCGCAGGCCTGTTGGCACCCTACTGTCAGAGCAAAGTCGGTTGAGGCGGGCAGGGCGGGGAAATTGCGACGCGGGACGAGTTTGTTGCACAAATTATCTGATGGTCGATGTGCCCCTCACCCCAGTCGGACTTAATCGGCAACGCTAATCGGCAAGAAACTGGGCGCTGGCTTAATAACAGGGCGGAGAATTCACACCAGCCATTTAGACGAAGAGAGCGGGCCATGTTGCGCTTCAGACGGATGCGAACTCGTACAATGCAAGGAGCTTAAAGAAACCAATCGCTGCACTTGCAGATGAGTGGTGCTTCGGCGGTAATGAGCTAAAAGACACTGAAAGTTGCAGCATTACTAATCTCCACTTTCAGTCCCTGCATTTAAATAAGGATAATACGAAATGGCAGCTAATGAATGATCCTAACGACCTGCAGGCCTTGCTTGATGAAGCATGGCGCCAGCTGACACGCGGTGTGGCCGACAGCCGTTCACCGGCGCGTTACCCCACGTTTGCAACCGTCGCACCGGATGGAACACCCGAGGCGAGGACTGTGGCGCTGCGCGGTGCTTCCCGCTCTCAATCTGTTCTTGAGGTCCACACGGATATTTCAACGTCCAAAGTTGTCGCGCTGCAACACAATCCCAAAGCCGCATTTCACGTTTGGGTACCGCGCGCAGATTTGCAAATTCGGATGACTGCAGCCGTGGAAATCCAGACAGGGAGCGACGCCGAACAAAAATGGGATCGCGTACCCGAAGGTTCGCGGGTTTCTTATGGCACACGACCGACGCCGGGCACCGCCATTTCAGATGCATACGCTTACGAAAAACCAAGCGACAGGGAACGCTTTGCCGTTTTGAGGTGCAATTTGTTGGGGATAGACCTCTTGCATCTTGGGGCACACCATCGGCGCGCTGAATTTATTTTCGAAAACGAGTGGGCGGGTACATGGCTGGCGCCGTGATTGAAAGACCCTGACGAGCACTGCTTTATTGCGTTGTAGCATTCAACATCAAGGGCGGAGAGCATGCGTAATTGGGCAGCCTTTCGCTTTTAGGCCAAGCTCCCACTAAGATTACAGAATAGCTGTGAACAAGGGAGATAGATGATGGAATACTATGTCGGATTAGATGTGTCGTTGTGATCCTGTGCTCTTTGCATTGTGGATGGCAAGGGAACGGTGCTGTTCGAGCGAGAAGTGCCTTGCGAGGTCAGTGATATCGCTGAATGCCTTGTGGAATTTTCACATCCGATTGAACGTGTTGGTTTTGAAGCGGGTGCGATGAGCCAGCACCTTTTCTTTGGCCTGACCGATGAAGGTTTTGATGTTGTCTGCATGGAGGCACGACAAGTGAATGCCGCTCTGTCAGCAATGAGGAACAAGACCGACAAAACAGATGCACGTGGCATCGCGCAGATACTGCGCACTGGCTGGTTCAGTCCGGTGCATATGAAGAGCCGTGAAGCGCATGGCCTCCGTGCGTTGCTAAGTACACGCAAAGCCTTGCTCAAGAAGACGATGGATCTGGCCAACGAAGTTCGCGGATTATTGAAAATCTTTGGCATCAGACTGCCCCAAACTGTGAAGCATGGCAGCTTCGATGGCGTTGTACGGCCCATGATCGAGATCGATGATGTTCTGGCACACGCTCTCGTGCCATTGCTCGATGCGAGGGTCGTTTTGTATCAACATTATTTGGAACTAGATCGGCGCGTTAAGAGGGCAGCCAGCCAAGATAATGTCTGCATGAGATTGATGACTATTCCTGGCGTCGGCCCAATCGCAGCGTTGAGCTTTAAATCGGCGGTTGATGACCCAACCCGTTTCAAAAGATCCCGTACCGTTGGCGCACACTTTGGGCTTACACCGCGAAGGTATCAGTCAGGAGAGCATGACAATCCGGGGCGGATATCCAAGGCTGGGGATCGAGACGTGCGGGCCGTTCTATATGCAGCTGCGAATGCGCTGCTTATGCGAACGATGGCAAGCTCCCAGATTAAATCTTGGGGCATGCGATTGATGCGCACAAAAGGACGTCGTCGCGCCGTCGTCGCTGTCGCACGTAAGTTGGCCATCCTAATGCACCGCATGTGGATCGATGGCTCAGAATTCCGTCAGGACCAGGTGGGGGGCATGGCATGAACTAAAACGCCAACCCACAATCCTAACGGGGTCGTCCCTCACCGGACGAGGTTCGTGGAAGAAGCCGAAAATGTCTGCTGCGCACCTTGAAGCGCGCCGGAAAGCGGGGCTCTCCACTGCCGATCCGACATATGCTTGCAGCGATGCCATTCGAACATCAAACTAGACTGCGAAGAGAAGCGTGACCCGGATGAGTGACAAAGACCCGAAATAAACAAGGAAAAAGAGCTTGACCTAAATACCCAATTAGAGAAGCAGACCTTCGCTGCAAGTACGAACCATTCATCCCGCGAAGTTGGAAGCCGACACTCAAACAGACGATGTTCTGTATTGATGGCTGCAACGCGGAAGGCTGGTTCAAGCTCAAAGTGCCGACACTCATTTGCAACTTGAATGAAGGCTTCTGGCTAAAGGGTATGCACGGTTCGGGCATTTCGTTTCGAAGTACTCGTCATCACAGAAAAAGTCACTATTTTTTCTGTGATGACGCACAAACTAACAGGCTGTTGTGCCACAGGTCTGTGCCGGTGAAATGGGTGGGCGCAAGATTACATATCCAATATTCAACCTTCCTGGACATAACATGAAACACAGTAAAGAATTTGAACCTGACTTGCTGCAAGTGCACCATGTACCACACAGCATGAACGACCGCGCGGCTTTGCGCGTGGTAAAGACGATGCGGTTTTTCGCAGATAGGTTTTTCGCAAACCGTTATGGGCATCGCGCTGTGGTGCTGGAAACTGTTGCAGCGGTTCCGGGTATGGTCGGTGGTCTGTTACAGCACCTGCGTGCCATTCGGCACATTCGCGACGATCAGGGCTGGATCAAGGAGCTGATCGAAGAAGCAGACAATGAGCGCATGCACCTGATGACCTTTATCCAGATCGCACAGCCCAGTCGGTTTGAACGCACGTTGATCATGGTGGCGCAGGCGGTATTCTATAACCTGTATTTCTTTCTCTATCTGCTGGCCCCTAAAACCGCACACCGGGTGGTGGGTTATCTAGAGGAAGAGGCGGTGATCAGCTACAGTCACTACCTTGAAGAGATTGACGCCGGTCGGGTCGAAAACGTTGCGGCACCCCAGATTGCGATCAATTACTGGAAACTTCCGTCAGATGCGCGCCTGCGCGATGTGGTTGTCGTAGTGCGTGCAGATGAGGCGCATCACCGCGACACCAACCATCACTTTGCCAACCAGATCGCTAAAGGCGTGCATTCCTAAATGCGGGGCATAGCAGCCGCAAAATGGGGAGTGCCCGTGTGCGACCGAGCAACTCCAAGGGTCGAGGCTGCGGTCGTCGATCAGAAATTCTTTATAGGGAAGTGTAGCCATGCTTGATTTAGAAATGGTCCGAAGGGATTTTCCGATCTTGTCGCGTCACGTGAATGGCAAGCCGTTGGTTTATTTAGATAACGGCGCCTCGGCCCAAAAGCCGCAGGTCGTTATTGATGCAATGTCGCAAGCCTATTCTCAGGAATACGCCAACGTGCATCGTGGATTGCATTACCTTTCCAATCTGGCGACCGACAATTACGAGCGCGTGCGGGGCATCGTTGCGCAGTTTTTGGGCGCTGCCCGCGAGAACGAGATCATTCTCAACTCGGGCGCTACTGAAGGCATAAATATGGTCGCCTATGGCTGGGCGATGCCCCGCATGCAGGCAGGCGATGAGATCATCCTCAGCATTATGGAACACCACGCGAACATCGTGCCGTGGCATTTTCTACGTGAACGGCAAGGCGTAGTGATCAAATGGGTAGATGTGGACAGTACCGGAGCGCTGGACCCAGAAAAAGTGCTTGCGGCGATCACACCGCGGACAAAGCTGATCGCGGTCACGCACTGCTCAAACGTTCTGGGCACTCTGGTGGATGTGGCGGCAATTTGTGCGGGTGCGCGGGCGTATGGCGTGCCCGTTTTGGTTGATGGAAGCCAGGCTGCAGTTCACATGCCGATCAACGTGCAGCAGATCGGTTGCGATTTCTACGCTGTCACTGGTCACAAGCTCTATGGTCCTTCAGGGTCGGGGGCAATTTATGTCCATCAAGACCGGATGGCCGAGATGCGGCCTTTTATGGGCGGTGGTGATATGATCCGTGAGGTGACGCGCGATACTGTAATCTACAACAATCCACCGATGAAATTCGAGGCTGGTACCCCCGGCATTGTGCAGACCATTGGCTTGGGTGTGGCGCTGGATTATATGACAGGGCTAGGCATGGCAAACATCGCCGCCCATGAGAAGCAGCTGCGCGACTACGCCCGCACTCGTCTCGACGGTTTGAACTGGATCACGGTGCAAGGGACGACGCCTGATAAAGCCCCAATTTTTTCCTTTTCAATGCAGGGTGCTGCCCATGCTCATGACATTTCGACCATCTTGGATAAAAAGGGGGTTGCGGTGCGTGCAGGCCAGCATTGTACTGGGCCATTGATGGAGCATTTGGGGCTTACAGCTACCTGCCGCGCATCTTTCGGACTGTATAATACCAATGCAGAGGTTGATGTCCTGATCGACGCGTTGGAATTGGCGCATGACTTGCTTTGCTGACATCTGTTGGAGTGAAAGCTGTTAATTGACCAATACAGGTGCGCCACCGATGAATGTTTGATCTTCGATCTGTTTAACAAGAAAGTCTGCCACGTTGGATCGCGAAATAATCCCATTCCGCCACTCTGACGGTTTGCGTAGAACCTTGTAGCGCCCTGTTTGTGGTCCATTTGAAAGTACACCTGGACGAACGATCGTCCATTGAAACCCACTTTCCTTGATCTGCATCTCCTGACGGCTCTTGTCGTCGTAGGCACGGCCAAAAACGATTTGAAACGGGACACGTTGGAGGAGACCAATGCTCGCGTGGCTATCGCCAGCCCCAAAGCCAGTGACGCAAATGAGACGATTGACAGCTTGGTCTTTCATGGCCGAGATTAGCACGCGCGTTGCGTCTGAAAACAGCTGCACAGGTTTGATGAGTTCACCCAAGCCGACGCCAAGCGTTAAAATGACCGCATCAACCCCAACAAGTGCAGCTTCCACATCGTGTTGGTTCAGAGCGTCGCCCTGCACTTTCTCCAATCTTGCATCATGAAGGTTTATCGATGAAGCAGATCTTGCCAACCCTCGCACATCGTATCCAGCGGCGAGCGACTGGCGGGTCGTCTCCAAGCCAATGCCCTTACTGGCACCAATGATTAGTATCCGCATAATAAGGTCTCCTGCTTCAGTTTAGCACATGATCTATTGTGTCATTATTCAGATGGAACGGAAGCAGTTTCAGGACTGTTTGTCAAAGTTCTAGGGTATGATTTCTGAAGTGGTCCTGCTTTTTAGGACAGCTTTGCGGCTTGGCTAAGATGCATCGTTTTTTCTGTTCATGTGGTGCTGTCAGATAAAAGTGAACCAGTCTCATTTTTCCGGCAACCTCAATCCGTTAGGCTACGCCAAGACCGCGCCACTCGGTAAGAGTGGCGGCGCTGTTCAGCTTGAAATTTGATCGGTTGTAGAGATGGCGCTCTGCGTTGAAATGGTTGTGAACAGAAGCGTGGACGGCAACGAATTTCTGTAAAGTTCGCATCCGCCTAAATCGAAGCATGGCCCGCTCTCTTCGTCAAAATGGCTGGTGTGAGTTCTCGGCTCGATTGTTGAGCCGGCGGCCGGTTTCCTGTTTGTCCACATTGCCGATCACCTTCATCACCGCACCATAGGAACGTAGCTTTTTGGGGACGAAGATATCTGCGCGACCATGGTTCCTCAGGAATTTAAAGGCTGCCTTGTGATCACGGCGCTTTGTGACGAAGCTTTTTGGGACTTCTCCTTCGTGATCCACAGCCTGCTAAAGGTGTGCGTTCGCCGTTAATCTCCACGAACACCTCATCCAAGTGCCACTTCCAATTTGAAAATGCGCGCATATCCGGTAACGGGTGACATCCACCGCTTTATGGCAGGACCAAAGGGGTCCGGAATCACGGTGATCACATGGTCATCGAACCGTCGCACAGCGTTTGTAGGCAATCAGCACCCCAGCGCCCCATTCCCCGATGGGGATGGAGTCTTGGCGCGATCTATAATTGTTGCAATCAAACAGGATGACAACGCCGTGTTTGGTTAGGCTGTCCTAAAGAGTAGCGGGCTGTCCCTGAAAGGAAGCAGCCTATTTAGCGAAGTCCTTCTGTATAGAGACAGACCCACGCTTTTAGGTTTGATCGTAAAAGTGGTCGTTTGTTAAACTTGCAGCATCCGGTGCTTTGGGTTCGATGAAGACATTAGCTGCGCGTGGCCTCAAGGTGTCAACGGCAGAGTAAAAGTGAGCCAAAGGTCAGCGCAAAATGTTGCCACTTTGGGGTTGGGACAATCAGCGTATAGACGAGCGCCAGCATCCGGGCAGCTGCGCTTGTCATATAGCTGGCGTTTGCCCGGATGCTTTGGCCCGTCAGGGCCAATCTATGCTGATTGAGGTTCAGGTTTTGGGCGTTGCCTGACGCGCCTTACTCTGACCAAGGCGGTAGCTTTCGCCATTCATCTCTAGGATGTTGACGTGGTGGGTCAGGCGGTCGAGGAGTGCGCCTGTCAGGCGTTCTGACCCAAATGTTTCTGTCCATTCGTCGAATGGCAGGTTGCTTGTGATTAGCGTGGATCCGCGCTCGTAGCGTTGGGAGATCAATTCAAACAGCAGCTCAGCGCCGGTTTTGCTCAGTGGCACAAAGCCCAACTCGTCGATGATCAGCAGCTTGTAACCCACCATCTGCTTTTGAAGCCGTAGCAGTCTGCGTTCGTCTCTGGCCTCCATCAGCTCATGGACGAGTGCGGCGGCGGTGAAAAATCCAACGGACATGCCTTTCTGGCATGCTGATAGGCCAAGGCCCAAGGCGACATGGGTCTTGCCGGTGCCCGAGGGGCCAAGCGAGATGACATTCTCACGCCTTTTGATCTGCATGAACTGCCAGACCATCCAACTTTTGAAAGCGCCAAAGGCGCGGCCCATGCAACTGCACTGCAATTGCTGGGCGACGCTGAGGCATGGCACCACGATTGAGTTGTGCCATGCCTTGCGTATGAGGCCGCGCTTTGCCCGGCCGTCGCAGCTTCCGGCTGCTCCAAACGGAATACGAGGCCGTTAATACAAGATTATAATCTTGTATTAATTATGACGCTGCGTCATAACGGAGCGGCCTCGTATGAGAGTGGCAAGAAATAGGGATGATTACTTCACATGGCCGCACCCCGCGCCAAATCGATGAATCGGCTCAGCCAGGCGCAGCGTTTTGCCATCACGCGCAAGCGCTCTGAGGGCGTGCCGGTTGCTGATCTGGCACGGGAGTTCGGCGTCACGACGCGCACCATCCACTACACGCTACGCGCTGATCAGGATCGCAAGATCGACGGACGCGTGCGCACAGAGGTGGTCAATGTCCGGCTGACACCCAAGGAGCTGGCGACGTTTGATGCGGTGCTGGCCCGGCGCGAGATCCACAGCCGAGCGGACGCGTTGCGACGGCTTATCCATGCGGCGAGCGACCTCTTTGTGCCAGACGATGATCTGGCCTCGGAGATGCGCGGGCTATCGGCCGCGCTGAACCGTGCGGGCAACAACGTCAACCAGATCGCGCAGCGGCTGAACGAGGCCAAGCAGCGCGGCAAGACCCCGCCCTATGGCAACAGCGCCCATACCCAGGTGCGCGCCCTCGGCGCACTGGTGTTTGATATCGCGGACCAGGTTCAGGATATGGCGCAGCGACGGCGCAGCGCGCTCTCGGCCGAGGTCGCCCGCGTGTTGAAGGGAGAGATCGATGGCCCGGAGTAATGCGGTGGCGGCGGCACATGACGCCTTCTTTGATCGCGACTGGAGCCGGATCAGCGGCAGCGCGCCCCGGGCGCGGCAAAAGCAGATGGTACGCGCGGCCATGGGCCACTCGCCCGCGATCTTCAAACCAATCCGTGGCGGGGGCACCCATAGCCGTGCGCAGCTGCGCAACCAACTGGAATATCTGACCTCGAAGTCCACCACGATCATCGACAGCCGCGGCACCTATGACGGGCAGGATCGGCTCACGGCCAAGGAAGTCGAGCAAGTGACCCGCCGCTTTGCCGCGCAATGGGACGAGCGGTTCAACCCCAAGCTTGGGCATACCTCACATCTGCTGATGGCCTATCCGATTGGCACCCGCGGCGAAGATGTTGCCGACATTACCCGCGAGATTTGCGAGCGGTTTTTCCAGGGTGACGGCAGCCACTTTGACTACATAGCCGCCGTCCATGAGGACCGGGATCATCCGCATGCGCATATCGTACTGAACCGGCGCAGCAAGGATGGCGAGCTGTTCTTCCTTAAGCAGGACCACCACTTCAACTATGACGCGTTCCGCGAGGCGATGGTGGAGGTGGGCGACCGTTACGGTTTGCGGCTAGAGGCGACACGGCGGGTCGAGCGCGGCGTAGTGACCAAGGCGCCCACCGACGCCGATGTGCGTCAGGCGGTGGAGAATGGCGCCACTCCACCCGAGCGCCAGCGTATCGGCCCGGAGTTGGACCGCGCGTTGGCGGAGTTTGCTGGGCATGCACGGCTCTATCGCGGTCTTGCCGCGGAGGCCTCGCGCGAAACCCATAACGATATCGCGGCGGCCTTGGACCGCGCGGCGACCCTTTTGGGGCAAGGCGGATCAATCACAGCAGATGGAAAGGTGTACGGTATGGCGGATGGGCAGCAGTCTTTTGATGAGGTCGTGGACGCGTTCCACGCCAAGATCGAGCAAGCGGAAGCGGTAGTGTCCGAGGCCCCGCCGGACCGGCGCGTTGCGCTTGAACATCAGCTCAATGATATCTACCGCGACATCTCGCATCTCAGCCCGCTTGGCACCCAATCTCGCAGCTTGCTGGAAGAGCCGTCAGCGAGTGGGGTTTACTCGGCCGCAAATATCGACCGGGACGTCCTTGCGCGGCTTGAGACACCAGAGTTGGCTGAGCGCCTGGAACGCGCACTCGAGGGCACTGGGATCGACGCGCGCCAGGTAGCTGCAAGGGTTGAGCTGGGTGCTGAGAATGCCGCTCTGGAACGACAATGGCTGAGCCAGGATCTCAAAGCCATCGCGCAGACTGAGGGCTTCAATCTCAATCGTGCCGATGAGTTGGAGCAGGCCATCGACCGGCTGGATGCAGTTCATGGCGATCTTGGCCGCGTGTTGGCCGAAGCAGAAGTGCTGCGCGACAGCGGCGCGGTTGATGATGTCGTGGATCGCGCGGCGCGCGATGCAGACATCGAGGGTCTACCACCCACTATGGCCGACGTCCTGACGCGCATGCGGGAGGATCCAACCGTCGACCCGTTCCGGGATGATGCCGCGCGGGATCAATTGCGCGCCGAGGTCACGGAATTGATCGGCGAAGAGAACACGATCGACCTGACCATCGGTGACGAAGCCGCACTGGATGACGTGCTCGAGGACCGGTTGGATCGGCTCTACATGGCCAAGGCCTACCTGCAAAGCGATGCAAGCCTCGCAAGCAGCATCGCGATGGAACATGTCCTGGACGAGATTGCCAATGAGGAAATCGACGTCCAGCGGGCCCGACATTCTGACACAGATGGCGAAGGAGGTATGACCCATGGGTAAGGGACGGATTGCGATTGGTGTGCTGAGCTTTGCACTGCTTGGCGCTGCTTTTGGCTATGCGCTGGCCTCGGCCTTTGTCAGCTTTCGCTGGTTCGGCCCCACCGCCGAGATCGACTTCCTGACCCTCGCGCGCGACTATGCGGATCTGCGGATCACCAACCCCGGCGATATGACCATCGTACATCTGATTGTCGGGATCAGCACCGCCGCCGGGCTCCTCCTGAGCGCAATCCTGATGAATGACCTGCTGACCCGCTTCGGCGAGACCCACTGGCAGACGCGCAGCGAGATGAAGCGCAATGGCTTTTTGGGCGATCCGGGCAAAGGTTTTATTCTCGGCAAGACCGGCCTGCCAAACCGTTCGATGCCGTTTCTGATGTCCACGGTGTTTCCGCACGCCTTGATCGTCGCGCCCACGGGCCGCGGCAAAACCACTGGCTTCGTAATTCCGAACCTGCTGACCTATCAGGGCAGCACCGTCGTGCTCGACGTCAAAGGCGAGAACTTCGAGGCTACGGCGCGCCACCGTGCCAGTCAGGGTGACGCCGTCTTCCGTTTCGCGCCCACCGACTGGAACGACGGTCGGTCACACCGCTACAACCCGCTGCTGCGCATCGCGTCGCTGGAGAATGTCGACCGCCAGCAAATGGAGCTGCAGCTCCTCGCCTCGCTGTTTTTGCAGGCTGACAGCGACCGGGTGCAGGGGCTGCTCGACGGCGGGATCGACCTCTTTGTTGCGGCGGGGCTTCTGGCCTTCGAGCGTAAGCGACCGGCCATTGGCGAAATCTACCGCATCACGGCCTCGGGTGGCGACAAGCAAAAGGAATACCGCCGCCGCGCTGATGAGGTGGAAAACCCGGCCGCCAAGCTGATCTTCATGCGCATGGCCTCGACCAACAACGACACGCTGACCTCGTATCTGTCGTTGCTGATGACCTCGGGGCTCAAACAATGGGCCAACCCGGCCATTGATCGCGCAACCGCGACCTCGGACTTCGATTTCCGCGAGATCCGCAAGACGCCCATCAGCGTCTATCTGGTGGTCGAGCCGCTGATGGTGAAACCGCTTGCGCCGCTGATCCGGCTCTTCTTTTCTGATCTGCTGGCTGCGCTGCAGGACCATGAACCGGGAGAGGACGAGCCCTGGCCGGTGATGATCATGCTCGACGAGTTCAACCGCTTGGGCAAAATGCCCATCGTGCTCGACAGTATCGAGGCCCTGCGGTCTTACCGCGCCAACCTCGCAATTGTGACCCAGACAATCCCCGCCCTTGATGAAATCTATGGCGAAAACGCCCGCCGCGCGCTGCAGGGCAACGCCGGTATCAAGCTCTACCTTACGCCGTCGGATGAAAAGACAATTGAGGAGCTCAGCAAGGCCGTGGGCAAAACCACGAAACGCGTCGTTACCCGGTCTCGGGCCATCGGCCGCAATCCGTTTGCCGGGCGCAGCATGTCCGAGCGCACCGAGGAAACACCGCTGCTGCCCGAGGACGAAGCCCGCCGCATGGATCTGGGCGACATCATCATGGTAGTCGACGCTCAGATGCCAGTGCGCGCCAAGCGGATCAAGTATTACGATGATCGCTTCTTCAAAGCGATCCACGACAAGCAGACCGGTCCGCTGCCGTACCCCTCCGCAGGTGATCAGGTCCGCGGACTTCAGGGTCAGATTAAAGTATTGGAGGCGAAAGTTGGCGCGCTGGAATTCCCCAAGGCGCAACCAGAGCCACCTGAGCAGAAAAAGGCGAAATCCGGCGCGAAACGGCGCGCCGAGATCGACGCGATGGAGGCTGCTTCTGCGCCGGAGCAGACAGATGCAACGCCTGATGCAGAGGCCTACAGGGCTGGCGCAGAGCGTTTGGATCAGTTCATGGGGGCAGCGACGCGCGGGTGAGGCGAGGGGACTGCGCTGCCAGCCACTCGTCCAGCTTTGACCACCGCCTCCGACCGGACACGTTCTTGACGGCGATGGCCACGGCCTTCTTTTGCCCCACCAGCACGACCAGCTTCTTGCCGCGCGTGACGCCGGTATAGATCAGGTTACGCTGCAGCATGGCGTAGTGCTGGGTCATGACCGGGATCACCACCACCGGATATTCCGACCCTTGGCTTTTGTGGATCGTGGCCGCATAGGCAGGGACCAGCGTGTCCAGCTCACCAAAGACGAAGCTGACTGTGCGGCCCTCAAAATTGACGGCCAGCTCGCCTTCGTCCATGTCGATGTCTGTGATCATGCCAATGTCGCCATTGTAGACGTCTTTGTCGTAGTCGTTTTCGATCTGCATAACCTTGTCGCCGGGCGCAAATGTCCAGCCGAAGCGTTCCACCTTTTTATCACCTGCGGGGTTCAGCGCTGCCTGCAATTCGATGTTGAGCGACCGCGCGCCCACGCCGCCACGGTTCATCGGGCAGAGGACCTGAATGTCTTTGATCGGGTCAAACCCAAAGCGTTGGGGGATGCGCTTTGCGACCAGTTTGACAATCCGTGTCACGGCCTGTTCGGGATCGCCTGCGGGCAAGAAATAGAAATCTGCCTGTGCCTCAGGCGGCGCGAGGTCAGGCATGCGGCCCGCGTTGATTGCATGGGCCGTGGTGATGATCTTGCTCTGCGCGGCTTGGCGAAACACTTCTGTCAGGCGCATTACCGGCACAGTGCCAGAGCCGATGATGTCGGCGAGCACTTGTCCCGGGCCCACAGATGGCAGCTGGTCGATATCACCCACGATCAAGAGCGCTGCGGTGCTCGGCACGGCCTTCAACAGCGATTGCATCAGCAACACGTCCACCATCGAGCTTTCGTCAATCACCAGCAAATCGCAGTCGAGCGGGTTTTCCTCGCCGCGTTTGAAACCGAAGGCCTTCGGATCGAATTCCAGCAGCCGGTGGATGGTCTTGGCCTCCATGCCCGTGGCTTCGGTCATGCGCTTAGCCGCCCGGCCCGTGGGTGCACAGAGCAGCAGTTTGACGGATTTCGCAGCTAGGATGCGCAGGATCGAGTTGACGATGGTGGTTTTCCCCACTCCGGGGCCACCGGTGATCACCATGGTTTTGGACTGCAGCGCAGTGCGAACGGCCTCGGCCTGGCTTTCAGCAAGGGTGAGGCCGGTTTTTTGCTCGATCCAGGGCAGCGCTTTGTCAGCGTCGATCACAGGCCAAGGCAACGCACCATGCTGGATGCGCTTGAGCTGTTCGGCGATACTGCGCTCGGCCCTATAGAGTCCGGTCAGGAAAATGCAGTCGGCGTCGCCCACGGTATCGGCCGTCACCGTCTCATCGGCCAATTCTTCGTGCAGCGCGCTATCAATCAGGTCGGTGGGCACCTCAAGCAATTTGCCCGCAAGTCCGATCAGGTCCGCGTGTGGCAGGCCGCAATGGCCATTGCCCATCGCTTCGCTCAGCGCAAAAGAAATTCCCGCGCGCACGCGTATCATCGCGGTCTTCTCGATCCCGAGCTTTTCCGCGATCATGTCAGCCGTCCGAAACCCGATGCCCCGGATGTCCTTTGCCAGCTGGTAGGGGTTCTCGCTCATCACCTGCACCGCATCGGTGCCGTAGGTTTTGAAGATCCGCACCGCGCGCGCGGTGCCCACGCCGTACTGGTGCAAGAAGACCATGATCTCGCGGATGACCTTTTGATCGGCCCACCCGGCGGTGATTTTGTCCGCGCGCTTGGGGCCAATGCCCTCGACCTCGCGTAGGCGCTCCGGCGTGGCTTCGATGATGTCGAACACATCCTTGCCGAACATCTTCACCAGCCGTTTAGCGTAGACCGGGCCGATGCCACGGATCATGCCGGAACCGAGGTATTTCTCGATCCCCTCGATACTGGAGGGCGCAGAGGTGCGCAGAAACTGCGCCTTGAACTGAAGCCCGTGCGTGCGGTCATTGATCCACACGCCCGAAGCCGTGACCCATTCCCCTGCCGATATCATGGCAGCATGGCCTACTGTGGTGACAAGATCGCGATGCCCTCGGGCCTTTAGCCGTAAGACGCAAAACCCGGATTCCTGGCTGTGAAACGTCACCCGTTCCACGAGGCCCGCAAGCACCTCTGTCTGGCTGTCACCCTGTTGCGTCATCCCCCGCGCTGTTCCTGCGCTAATAAAAGTGCTGCGATGGAGGAGAGGCAAAGCACGAAAGGCAAAATCCTGTATAGAAATTGTAGTGGGCCACTATATCTTGCATAAAGCTGGGTACAGGTCGAGTTGTCCTGAGAGAGGGCGTGTTTGCAGTTGCAGCATTTGACATGATGGGCGGGAGGACTAAGCCGCTCTCGCGGCAATTGCGCTTGTTGCTGTGGTTGCATGCTGACCTGAACTTTTGGTTTTGTGATTTGGCAAATCTGTTTGACGATTGGGGCTTTCTCAATCCACAAACAGGAGGTTGCCATGAAGGAAGAGAAGACAACGGCGCTGCGCCAGCGGATGATTGAAGATATGCGTATCCGCGCGATTGGTGAGACAACCCAGAAGGGTCACATCCGTGCGATCAAACATTTTGCGACATTTCTTGGTCGCTCGCCGGATACGGCGACACCTGACGAACTCAGGGCTTATCAGCTTCACATGACGGACACCGAGGTGACGACGTCGACCTTCAATACCCGGATTGTGTCGCTGCGGTTATTCTTCGGTGTGACCTGCGGGCGCGAAGAGATGAAACGATACATGCAGTTCCGACGCAAACCGAGGAGGCTGCCTGTTGTTCTGAGCGTCGAGGAAATTGGTGATCTGCTGGCGGCGGTGCCTGGACCAGGTCTCACATATCGTGCGGCACTCGGTATCTCCTATGGCGCAGGACTACGGGCTTCAGAAGTCTGCCATCTCAAAGTGGTGGACATCGACAGTGGCCGGATGCTGATCCATGTAGATGAGGGTAAGAATGGTAAAGATCGCAAGGCCATGCTGTCGCCGGGGCTGCTTGACCTGCTGCGTGAGTACTGGCTTGAGGCACGTCCTGAGGGGTGGCTGTTTCCCGGCAAACCAAAGATCAACCCGTTGTCCCCGCGCCAACTGAACCGCGCCTTTACATCCGCCAAACATATGGCTGGTATCAACAAACCCGTGACGCTGCATACTCTGCGGCACAGCTTTGCGACCCACCTTCTGGAGGCTGGAACGGACGTTCGTGTAATCCAGGTTTTGCTTGGGCATTCAAAACTGAGCACCACGGCCCGCTACACCCACGTTGCCACCAAAACGATCCGCAATACGGTCAGCCCGTTCGAGGGGCTCAAGCAATTGCAAGATCGCACGCTACGACGGGGGCTCGAGTAGCACCCGAGGTTGGAGACCCGGCACAAGCTGGAGATCGCTGACATTTTCCGCTCCCATGGCCCCACGTGGCGGTGGGCCAATGCGGGGCATGTTAGCCTGGCACAGCTCAAGGTTATGTCAGCGATTGAGGCTTGCCGAACCGAGGCGCTCGGCGGGCATGTGGCGGCATGTAGCGAATGCAATCATCAGCACATCGCCTACAACTCCTGCAAAAACCGGCACTGTCCCAAATGTCAGGGTCCTGCCGCGCGCGACTGGATGGCCGCACGCGCCGACGATCTGCTGCCAGTGGAATACTTCCACGTCGTCTTCACCCTGCCTGCTGAGATCGCCCGCATCGCATATTGGAATAAGAAAGCTATTTATGGACTTTTATTCAAAGCATCTGCGCAGACCGTCACGACCATCGCCGCCGATCCCAAGCGACTTGGCGCACGCATCGGTCTAACCAGCGTTCTACATACTTGGGGCTCGGCGCTGACACATCACCCACACATCCACATGGTCATTCCCGGTGGCGGATTGTCAAAAGACGGCAAGAGGTGGGTCGCGTGCAAGCCGGGGTTCTTTCTGCACGTGCGTGTACTGTCTCGACTGTTCCGACGCTTGTTTACTGAGGGGCTTCTGGCCTTACATCGCGCGGGCAAACTTGCCTTCTTTGGTGACCACACCAGTCTGGCGAACCCCGACACCTTCACCACATGGCTGGCTCCGTTACGCAAATCAGAATGGGTGGTCTATGCCAAACCGCCCTTCGGAGGACCCGAGGCGGTGCTCGCCTATCTCAGCCGATATACGCACCGCGTGGCGATTTCTAACAGCCGCCTGATCAGCGCGGATGCTGAGACGGTCGCTTTCCGCTGGAAGAATTACCGGATCAAGACCGGCGAACAACAGACTACAATGCGCCTAGCCACAGACGAGTTCATCCGCCGTTTCCTGATCCATACACTGCCTGACGGCTTCCACCGCATCCGGCATTATGGCCTGCTGGTCAGCGCAACCCGCAAGGTCAATCTCGCTAAGATCCGCACCTTGCTCAGGGCAGAAATCGCAAAGCCCGACGATCCGCCAAGCGCCGATATCATCCCGTTAACGTTACGAGAACCTTGTCCAGACTGCGGTGGAGCAATGCGCATTATTGAGACCTTCCGCCGTGGTCAGAAACCCCAATGTCGTGCCCCACCAAAGGAGTAGGCAGCAAGATGAAGTGCCCGTCAAATTGGTCAACATCGGCTCCGATCTGCGCAGCATTCCGGGAAAGCGTCGTCTCGTGCCAAGCACGGCAAAACACAGAAAGTCTGCCGAGGCAGCTCGTCAACGACCCCGATATCACCGCGGCGCATGGTTTTGAGCGCCACCACTGGCCTCTGCTGTATCTACGAAAATTAGGTTCGGTCAGCCGCCGATCAGTGCTTTCCCCATAGCTCCAACCAAGCCCCCGCAGCTTCCTCCTTCCGAGGTTTGTCAACGTGGGCCGACACCGATCCAGCAACAAACGTCGCGCAGCGGCCCGCATCGAAAAACCTTCAGGAAACCGGACTTTCGCTGCAATCGCGAAGGGATGAGGGCCAGTCGGCCAAAGCGGACAATGGCCACATGATCACATAAATTGTTTGTTGCTGGATGCATCGCCACCTGTTTCCAGAACGTCCCAAGTCGGGCATTTTCTGTTTGAAAAGGCTCTGCTCAAATTCGTATAAGCTCGTATTTGGACGTTTGGGCCTTATGGTTCAACTCTTCAATGATACTCAAATATTAGTCCGGAGCAATATGTCAATCCGGATATTTTCTTGCGATCCAACTGTGCGCCGTTGATCTACATTTCCCTTCAACCTGCGAATTGCACTCCGGACAATATGCCCGGCATCTTGTGCTATGACGCCGTCCAGCGTTTGAGCACGTAAAGCATGTTCCGTATAAGGCGTGCGTTCATGCGCGATTTTGATAATCGATGGGTCGATGTCCAGATCCTGAAGGATGGTGAGTGGTTTCCGTGCCTCGGTTGCCATGACGTAAATGCCGACTGTGTCAGCGTTGTTCGCGAGGCTGGCAGCAATAATCTCGCGTGCACGGGCTTCATTGCCATAAGTCTCAAGTGAGGGAAGGACGCGCAACTGGTCGAATTCGGCGTTTATTTCTTCATCAAAGCCCAGACGGCGCTCGAGGCTGTCACGCGATTGCATGCTTTCCGCAATCACCATGATGGACCCCTCTTGTGGCCCAATGAATTGCCCAAGTAGAAGGGCCGCGGTTGCCCCGGCGGCGCGGTTGTTGATGCCCACCCAGTCAGCATCCATCATCGTTTGGTTCGAGATAAAGGGCAGCGCTGCGATGCCGCGATCTTGAACACGTGAAATCGCGTCGCGCACCTGTGGGGTTTCTGGCGACATAATAGCGACGCCAGTCACCTCATGCGGTGACAGGCTATCCAAAAAGTCTGAAATGCTGTGCGGATTATTTTCATCGATATGCCTTACGTCGCAAAAGACATGGTCGGTTGAGAAGATTTCTGCAGCCTCATCGATATGCTGCACGATGCGTTCCAAAAACTGATCACCTGAGCGTGGCAGGGCAAAGACAAAGCGGTAGCGTTGGGATTTCGCCAAATTTGCCGCCTGTAAGTTACGAACGAATCCCAGGTCTTTGATGGCCTGTTGCACGCGATCGACGGTCTTTTGCTTCACGCCATCGCGACCATTCAGGACGCGATCGACAGTTGCGCGACTGACGCCAGCCACTTTTACAAGATCTTTTATTGTCGGCCTGAGCATCAGTTTTTGCGGCGCCATTATGGGTCTTTCTTCTATTTTATCAGGCTTTTGTTCGCCTGCAATCGCAAGGGCACTTAAGCGTATCTTCAAGCAATATACCCAATAGTGAGGCACGTGTCTCATTCTTTTGTTGTTTTGAGGCACGTGCCTCACTAAGAAGGTTATCATGAGAGGGCGCGACGAAAAGGTCGGCCCAAGCAATAATCCATGGGAGGATAAATTCATGAAAATGAAACTGATGATGCACGCCGCGGCTGGCGCAATGATGGCCACCGGTGCTTTTGCTGATGGCCATGCAACGGATTTGACCCTGTGTTGGGCCGCTTGGGATCCCGCAAACTCACTGATCGAACTAAGCAAAGATTTTGAAGAACAGTCTGGCCACACCATGAACTTCGAGTTCGTGCCTTGGACCAGTTTTGCGGATCGTATGCTGAACGAGCTGAACTCGGGCGGGCAATTGTGCGACCTGATGATCGGCGACAGCCAATGGATCGGTGGCGGCGCTGAAAACGGTCACTACGTAAAGCTGAACGATTTCTTTGATGCGAACGGCATTAGCATGGATGACTTCTTGCCAGCGACCGTAACCGGTTATGCTGAATGGCCAAAGAACACTCCGAACTACTACGCGCTGCCTGCTTATGCTGACGTTGTTGGTTGGACTTACCGCAAAGATTGGTTTGAGCGTCCAGAGCTTCAGACTGAATTCATGGACACCTACGGTTACGCGCTGGCAGCGCCTGAAACCCTTGGTCAGTTGAAAGACATCGCTGAATTCTTCCAGGGCCGCGACATCGACGGCACGACTGTTTACGGTGCTGCGATCTACACAGAGCGTGGGTCCGAGGGCATTACGATGGGCGTCACAAACGCGCTTTATAACTTCGGTTTCGAATATGAAAATCCTGATCAGCCTTATGATCTGGAGGGGTTCGTAAATTCCGAAGGGGCGGTTGCGGGCCTTGAGTTCTACAAAGAGCTCTATGACGTTGGTACACCTCCGGGCTCGTCCAACTGGTATATGGGTGAAAACATTGATGCCTTCCGTTCCGGTCAGGTTGCGATGCAGATGAACTTTGCATTCGTGTGGCCTGGTGTCGAAGCTGACGAAACAGTTGGGGGTGGCAATTCAGGATACTTCCCGAACCCAGCTGGTCCAGCGGGCCAGTTCGCACAGCTTGGCGGTCAGGGCATCTCGGTTGTTGCCTATTCTGAAAAGCAGGACGCTGCATTGGAATACATCCAGTGGTTTGCTCAACCTGAGGTTCAGCAACGTTGGTGGGATCTGGGCGGTGCATCCGCGCTACGTGCGGTCGTCGAAGCGCCTGATTTCGCAACCAGCCAGCCTTATGCGCAGACGTTCCTTGATAGCATGGCCATTGTGAAAGACTTCTGGGCAGAGCCTGCCTACGCAGATCTTTTGATTGCGACGCAAGAACGCATGCACAACTACGTCATCGCTGGTGAAGGCACTGCCCAAGAAGCGCTTGATGGTCTTGTCCGTGATTGGACCGAAGTCTTTGAGGACGAAGGTAAGCTTTAACCTACTCCCTGTTGGATGCCTTCCCTGAGTAGGCGTCTGATACTCTCCCTCCAATTGATGTGAACGCGTCGGTTGGAGGGGCTTTTAACTTACAATTTATACGCCACGGGCCGAATTTGCGTCTGAAGGAATTCCGATATGACAGTCTCCCCCATAGATAGGGTCGCCGCCAAAACACCGGACGGCGTCGCCCGACGCATAAAGGGCTTCTCGGATCGCACTATCGCGTGGATTTTTGTCGCACCAACGGTTTTCTTACTGCTGGCCGTGAACATTTTTCCGCTGATTTGGACGATCCGTCTTAGCTTCACAAACTTCCGCGTAAACCGACCAAACAATGATGTCGAATGGGTCGGCCTGCGCAATTATCAACGCATTCTGACCGACCCTGATGTGTGGAACACCATGCAGGCGACGGCACATTTCTTGATCTGGACTATCACGTTGCAGGTACTGATCGGCTTCACATTAGCATTTCTGATCAACAAGAAATTCAAAGGTAACGACATGTGGACGACGATTATTGTGTTTCCAATGATGTTGTCGCCTGCGGTTGTAGGTAACTTCTGGACTTTCCTGTATCAGCCACAAATCGGCCTGTTCAACTACGTAGTTGCGTTCTTTACGGGCGCTGACCCGGCAAGCTTTTCAATGATTGGAGACGTGCACCTCGCGCCCTGGGCCATTGTGATTGCTGATACATGGATGTGGACACCGTTTGTGATGCTGATCTGTTTGGCTGGGCTACGATCGATCCCTGATAGTATTTACGAGGCCGCCGAATGTGACCGTGCAAGCAAATGGCGCCAGTTCTGGACCATCACCATACCTATGGCGCTGCCGTTCCTGATGCTGGCTGTACTGTTCCGCGGGATCGAGAACTTCAAGATGTTCGATCTTGTCGTTCAACTGACGGGTGGGGGGCCGGGCAATACGACTACGCTCACTTCCATCGACCTCAAACGGGAAGCGTTTGAAAAATGGCGAACGGGGTATTCAAGTGCCTACGCTGTCATCCTGTTTGTCACCGTGTTCGGCCTCGCGTCGATCTATGTCAAAGCACTGAACAAGGTAAAAGAACGATGAGCTATTCAGCCACAGAGCCTACAAGGGGCACCAAATGGTTCGCCGGTATTGCCGTTGTTCTTTACGCGATCATCACCTTGATCCCGCTTCTTTGGATTGTTGCGACGGGGTTCAAATCACCCGCAGATTCCATTGCCTACCCACCGGTCGTGGTGTTTGAGCCAAGCCTTGAAGGGTATGTGAACCTGTTTACTGAACGAACGCGTGCGACAGACGACATGCTTGAGGCAGCAGGACCTGCGGTGACATGGTATGATGAAATCACACGCAATCGCGGCACGATCATTTCCGGCCCGTCGCGCTACGGTGAGCGGTTCTTGAACTCGGTCATCATCGGGTTTGGATCTACGTTACTCTGTATGATCTTGGGAACAGCCGCCGCCTATGCGTTCAGCCGTTTTAAGGTGCCGCTAAAGGACGATCTGTTGTTCTTCATCCTGTCCACGCGGATGATGCCGCCTATCGCCGTCGCAATTCCGATTTTCCTGATGTTTCGAAATCTCGGTCTCAACGACACGCACCTCGGAATGATCCTGCTCTATACTGCAGTAAACCTGTCGCTCTCGGTTTGGCTACTCAAGGGCTTTATAGATGAGATCCCGATCGAGTACGAAGAGGCGGCCTTGATTGACGGCTACACACGATTCCAGGCGTTCTACAAAGTGGTCCTGCCACAGGCGGCCACAGGCATCGCATCCACGGCGATCTTCTGCCTTATCTTCGCATGGAACGAATACGCCTTTGCGGTTCTGCTTACGTCCGGCACCGCGCAAACAGCGCCACCGTTCATCCCGACAATCATCGGCACCAGCGGTAAAGATTGGCCCGCAGTAGCGGCGGGGGCCACGATCTTTCTCGTGCCTGTCATGGTCTTCACCATCCTGCTTCGCAAACACCTGTTGCGCGGGATCACATTCGGGGCGGTTCGTAAATGATCACCTTTTTAAGTACATTCATAAGTGGACTTTTGCGGTTTCGCCGTGGGTCTTGGGAAATGTTGGCGACCATTCTTATTGCATTAGGGGTCTTCATGTTGATGCAGCCTTTCTTGCTGGGCCTTTACAGCTATTCCTTCATTGTAACCCTTGTCGGCACGGTGATGTTCATCATCGTTAGCCACTTTCCGGAGTGACCCATGGCACAAATTAGAATTGAAAGTGTGCGCAAGGATTTCGGTTCGTTCAATGCGGTGAAATCTTCGACGTTCACGATTGAAGATGGTGAATTCTTCATGTTGTTGGGCCCATCGGGCTGCGGCAAGACAACGACACTGCGGATGATGGCGGGGTTAGAACTGCCGACATCCGGAGAGATCTATATCGACGGTGAAGAGGTTAGTCAAAAACCAGCGAGCCAGCGCGATATCGCCTTCGTCTTCCAGATGTTCGCGTTGTACCCACATATGAACGTCGGCAAAAACATCAGCTATCCATTGCTTTGCCAGGGTATGCCTAAGGCGCAGGTTCGCAAGAAGGTAGGTGAGATCGCTGAAATTCTTGGCATTACCGACATTCTCAAGAAACCTGTTGGTGGCCTATCTGGTGGTGACCGTCAGCGTGTTGCGCTTGGTCGCGCCATCGTTCGCGACCCCAAGGCGTTCTTTATGGACGAGCCATTGGGTGCACTTGATGCGGAATTTCGCGAACACATGTCCGAGGAACTCCGCAACCTTCACGACCGTATGAACGCTACGACGGTCTACGTCACCCATGACCAGCTTGAGGCCATGCAGATGGGCGACAAGATCGTCGTGATGAACCACGGTTCTGTTGAACAGTTCGGCGTACCGCAAGAGATCTACGACTGGCCTGCAACGAAATTTGTGGCGCAGTTTATTGGCTCACCCTGTATGAACTTCCTCGATTTCAAAGGTAAAGTTGCGGGCGGGCAGGCATCGGTTCAGCTTGATGATGTTGTTTTGAACATGCCGGAATTGCTGGACGGTGCGAGTGGTGACCTCACCTTCGGTGTGCGGCCAGAACATGTCCATCTTGATGATGCAGCACCTTATCGTGGCAAAGTCGTCGCCACGGAATACCTTGGCACGACGCAGATCATCACGCTCGATACCCCGAACGGTCAGATCAAAGCACGCGAAGCCTCTCTGAAAAACGTCGCCGTTGGTGAGCAAATTGGCCTGCGTTTTGATGCGCGCACCGTAACCATTTTCGATGCATCGACAGGGCGCGCCCTGCGCAGTCATGCCAACCAAGGAGTGTTGTCCCATGGCTGAAGTCACCCTTACGAATGTGTCCAAATCCTTTGGTGAGGACGTTGCATTGGACGATGTGACCATGACCGTCCCTGATGGTTCGTTTGTCGTTCTGCTTGGCCCCACGGGCGCGGGCAAAACGACGACACTGCGCATGGTGTCAGGCCTTGATAAACCCGACAAGGGCGGCATCACAATTGGTGGGCGCGACATGGCGGGGATGACGCCCGCACAACGTGATGTGACGATGGTGTTTCAGCAATACTCGCTTTATCCACATTTGACTGTGCGTCAAAACCTTGAATTTCCACTCAAGTCGCCGATCCTGCGCACCCCTCAGCCAGAGATTGATCGAAAAGTTAACGAGGTCGCCGAAGTACTGCAGATCAGCCACAAGCTGGACAACAAAGCCACGGCCTTGTCGGGTGGCGAAATGCAGCGCGTGTCCATTGGTCGTGCCTTGGTGCGCCAACCGTCGGTTTATCTGATGGATGAACCGCTGAGTTCGCTGGACGCCAAACTTCGCTCAGACTTGCGGATCGAGCTGAAAGGCATTCAGGCAAATTCCGGTGCGACGCTTCTGTATGTGACTCATGACCAAATTGAAGCCATGACAATGGCGACCCACGTCGGCGTTTTGGACAACGGCAAGCTGGTGCAATTTGGCACACCGCGTGAATTGTACGAAAACCCCGTCAGCGTTTACGCTGCCAGCCGTCTTGGACAGCCGCGCATCAACGTTCTGCCCGCAGATATCTTTGGCGGCGCGCCCGGTGCGGCCACTCATATCGGGCTGCGCCCTGAACAGATTTTGCAAGGGGACGGCGAAGACAGCACCGTGCACCGCGTTGAACATCTTGGCGATCAAACGCGCCTGCATCTGTCATTCAAGTCCCACGATTTGATTACCGTCACAGATGCGCACACTGATCTTAAAGCGGGCGATATCGTTAAAATTCGTCCGCACAAAGCACTCTATTTTGGCGCCGATGGCGCGCGCGTTGCGTAAGGGGAAATGGCCATGAAGCAGTTTATAAACAACAAAGAAGACATGGTGACAGACGCCATCAACGGAACGATTGCAGCATCGGGCGGCAAGCTTGCGCGTCTTGATGGCTATCCACATATCCGCGTCGTGGTGCGTAGCGATTGGGGTAAATCCAAGGTGGCATTGGTATCGGGCGGTGGTTCTGGTCATGAACCTGCACACGCAGGCTTTGTGGGTGCTGGTATGCTAACCGCAGCGGTTTGCGGTGACGTGTTTGCCTCCCCCTCTGCAGACGCGGTTCTGGCTGGTATATTGGCCGTCACGGGACCGGCAGGGTGTCTGTTGATTGTCAAAAACTACACCGGTGATCGACTGAACTTTGGTCTTGCCGCCGAACGTGCACGCGCATTTGGACACAAGGTGTCGATGGTGATTTTGGACGATGACGTCGCGCTTCCCGATCTGCCACAAGCACGCGGTTTGGCAGGTACGCTCTTCGTTCACAAAATCGCGGGGGCGATGGCTGAAAACGGGGCCTCACTTGAGGAGTGCACCAAGGCCGCGAAACGTGTGATCAAGAATAGCCGTAGCATTGGTATGTCACTGGACACCTGTACTGTTCCTGGATCGCCCAAAGAAAACCGCATTCCCGAAGGAATGGCTGAACTGGGTTTGGGCATTCACGGCGAAGCAGGGGTCGAACAAGTCGTATCATCAGGCGCTAAAGACGCCGTTGCGAAAGTCGTGGAAAAGCTTGTCCCGACGATGGCGGATGCACAGCATGCCGTTCTAATCAACAACCTTGGTGGGGCGTCCGTGTTGGAGATGTCGATCCTGACGCAGGACCTTTTGTCATCTGACATCAAAGACAGAATCAAATACATCATCGGTCCAAATGCTATGATGACCGCATTGGATATGCATGGGTTTTCAATTTCCGTGGTTGAGCTAACCAAGGCAGATGAAGCATTGCTATTGCAGCCTGTCG
This sequence comes from Octadecabacter arcticus 238, assembly GCF_000155735.2. Classification (GTDB taxonomy): domain Bacteria; phylum Pseudomonadota; class Alphaproteobacteria; order Rhodobacterales; family Rhodobacteraceae; genus Octadecabacter; species Octadecabacter arcticus. The sequence continues at coordinate 3,106,683 of NC_020908.1, read as the reverse complement.
ATGTTGTCGGCTGGCCTGGATGTAACCCACGTACACCTACGAAAGTATTGCCATTGCCCGATGGTCTTTCGCCGATCCGTGCGCCCGCATCGCCACATGCAGCAACAAAAGCTTTCCTGACAACGTGCTGCGAAATTTTGATCGCATCTGAAGCTGATCTGAACGTCCTTGACGCTAAGTCTGGTGATGGTGACACAGGATCGACGCTTGCCACGGCTGGCAAAGCTCTGATCGAGGCTATGGATACGTTGCCTTTGGCAGATCACACCCAGCTTTATCGTGCGATTGGGTTGGAACTCAGCCAGACTATGGGCGGATCTTCCGGCGTATTGTTGGCAATCTTTTTTGCGGCGGCAGGGGATGCCTCGGCATCGGGAAAGCCAATGCGCGCTGCCTTGCAGGCAGGTCTGGAACGGATGCGCCAAGTTGGAGGTGCGAACCCCGGTGACCGCACGATGGTAGATGCACTGGCCCCTGCGCTTGACGCGCTGGATGCGGGCCTCACGTCTGCATCGAATGCTGCGCGCAAAGGCGCGGACTACACAGCAACGCTGACGACCGCAAAGGCGGGACGCGCAACGTATATCAACGCCGAACAGCTGGAGGGTCACATCGATCCAGGTGCTGAAGCTGTCGCCCGCCTGTTCGAGCATTTGGCATCATGAAACATCAATTGCAGCAAACGTTAAACACTGTTCTTGCACGACGCGTGTAAGAACTTGATCTGGTCGGGTTGCACGAATGGCCGCAATGACGAGCTGCGCTGCAGCATTTTGATCAGGTGGTGAAGGTCTGGTTTGGGCCGTGAGCGACATTCGACAACAAGGGCGGATGGACTAAGCCGCTCTCGCGGCAATTGCGCTTGTTGCTGTGGTTGCATGCTGACCTGAACTTTTGGTTTTGTGATTTGGCAAATCTGTTTGACGATTGGGGCTTTCTCAATCCACAAACAGGAGGTTGCCATGAAGGAAGAGAAGACAACGGCGCTGCGCCAGCGGATGATTGAAGATATGCGTATCCGCGCGATTGGTGAGACAACCCAGAAGGGTCACATCCGTGCGATCAAACATTTTGCGACATTTCTTGGTCGCTCGCCGGATACGGCGACACCTGACGAACTCAGGGCTTATCAGCTTCACATGACGGACACCGAGGTGACGACGTCGACCTTCAATACCCGGATTGTGTCGCTGCGGTTATTCTTCGGTGTGACCTGCGGGCGCGAAGAGATGAAACGATACATGCAGTTCCGACGCAAACCGAGGAGGCTGCCTGTTGTTCTGAGCGTCGAGGAAATTGGTGATCTGCTGGCGGCGGTGCCTGGACCAGGTCTCACATATCGTGCGGCACTCGGTATCTCCTATGGCGCAGGACTACGGGCTTCAGAAGTCTGCCATCTCAAAGTGGTGGACATCGACAGTGGCCGGATGCTGATCCATGTAGATGAGGGTAAGAATGGTAAAGATCGCAAGGCCATGCTGTCGCCGGGGCTGCTTGACCTGCTGCGTGAGTACTGGCTTGAGGCACGTCCTGAGGGGTGGCTGTTTCCCGGCAAACCAAAGATCAACCCGTTGTCCCTGCGCCAATTGAACCGCGCCTTCACATCCGCCAAACATATGGCTGGGATCAACAAACCTGCGACGCTGCATACTCTGCGGCACAGCTTCGCGACCCACCTTCTGGAGGCTGGAACGGACGTACGCGTAATCCAGGTTTTGCTTGGGCATTCAAAACTGAGCACGACAGCCCGCTACACCCACGTTGCCGCCAAAACGATCCGCAATACGGTCAGCCCGTTCGAGGGGCTCAAGCAATTGCAAGATCGCACGCTACGACGGGGGCTCGAGTAGCACCCGAGGTTGGAGACCGGGCACAAGCTGGAGATCGCTGACATTTTCCGCTCCTATGGCCCCACGTGGCGGTGGGCCAATGCGGGGCATGTTAGCCTGGCTCAGCTCAAGGTTATGTCAGCGATTGAGGCTTGCCGAACCGAGGCGCTCGGCGGGCATGTGGCGGCATGTAGCGAATGCAATCATCAGCACATCGCCTACAACTCCTGCAAAAACCGGCACTGTCCCAAATGTCAGGGTCCTGCCGCGCGCGACTGGATGGCCGCACGCGCCGACGATCTGCTGCCAGTGGAATACTTCCACGTCGTCTTCACCCTGCCTGCTGAGATCGCCCGCATCGCATATTGGAATAAGAAAGCTATTTATGGACTTTTATTCAAAGCATCTGCGCAGACCGTCACGACCATCGCCGCCGATCCCAAGCGACTTGGCGCACGCATCGGTCTAACCAGCGTTCTACATACTTGGGGCTCGGCGCTGACACATCACCCACACATCCACATGGTCATTCCCGGTGGCGGATTGTCAAAAGACGGCAAGAGGTGGGTCGCGTGCAAGCCGGGGTTCTTTCTGCACGTGCGTGTGCTGTCTCGACTGTTCCGACGCTTGTTTACTTTCCACAAACGGGATTAAAGCCACCGGCTTCCAGCCGGTCCGCTTTAGCGTAATGTACTATAATCTTCCCTCTCATTTTTAAGACCCCGCGAAGCGGTAAGGGTCTTAAAAATGAGAGGGAAGATTATGATCTATTCCACAGGAAGCCATACCAAATTTTATCACCGGTTTCACGTCGTCTGGACAACAAAATACCGATACAAAGTTATGCGCGGTGAGATGCGTGAGCGTATCCGTGAAATCATTATCCAAACATGCCAAGAACTTGGCGTGCATATTGAGAAGGGCGTATTGTCGACCGATCACGTCCACATGTTCATATCGGTCCCGCCTCAGATAGCATTGTCAAAGGTGATGATGCGGATCAAGGGACGCTCGTCTTATAAGATACAGCGCGAGTTTCCCGAACTGCGCAAACGGTACTGGGGCCAGCGGTTTTGGGCTCGCGGATTTTTCTCAACAACCAGCGGCAATGTCACTGACGCTGTCATACTTCAGTATCTTGAATTACATTCAAAAAGGGAACCTACCGGCGTCAGCCGGTAGTCGTTCAGTGAGGGGCTTCTGGCCTTACATCGCGCGGGCAAACTTGCCTTCTTTGGTGACCACACCAGTCTGGCGAACCCCGACACCTTCACCACATGGCTGGCTCCGTTACGCAAATCAGAATGGGTGGTCTATGCCAAACCGCCTTTCGGAGGACCCGAGGCGGTGCTCGCCTATCTCAGCCGATATACGCACCGCGTGGCGATTTCTAACAGCCGCCTGATCAGCGCGGATGCCGAGACGGTCGCCTTCCGCTGGAAGAATTACCGGATCAAGACCGGCGAACAACAGACTACAATGCGCCTAGCCACGGACGAGTTCCTCCGCCGTTTCCTGATCCATACACTGCCTGACGGCTTCCACCGTATCCGGCATTATGGCCTGCTGGCTAGCGCAACCCGCAAGGTCAATCTCGCAAAGGTCCGCACCTTGCTCGGAGCAGAAATCGCGAAGCCCGACGATCCGCCAAGCGCCGATATCATCCCGTTAACGTTACGAGAACCTTGTCCAGACTGTGGTGGAGCAATGCGCATCATTGAGACCTTCCGCCGTGGTCAGAAACCCCAATGTCGTGCCCCACCAAAGGAGTAGGCAGCAAGATGAAGTGCCCGTCAAATTGGTCAACATCGGCTCCGATCTGCGCAGCATTCCGGGAAAGCGTCGTCTCGTGCCAAGCACGGCAAAACACAGAAAGTCTGCCGAGGCAGCTCGTCAACGACCCCGATATCACCGCGGCGCATGGTTTTGAGCGCCACCACTGGCCTCTGCTGTATCTACGAAAATTAGGTTCGGTCAGCCGCCGATCAGTGCTTTCCCCATAGCTCCAACCAAGCCCCCGCAGCTTCCTCCTTCCGAGGTTTGTCAACGTGGGCCGACACCGATCCAGCAACAAACGTCGCGCAGCGGCCCGCATCGAAAAACCTTCAGGAAACCAGCCATTCGGTTCGCCTGCAAAGTAAATTGGGCAACATGGAGAAAGCGGACGCTCGGGGCTGCGACCCAGTTTTTTCAATGTGTAAACGCAGCTAACGGCAGGTCTGAACCCACTGTGACGATTGCTGCAATCCGCACCTATGGAAGCGAACCGCCTGTTCGTGTCGTTTGTCTCTTCTGGCTCACCACCATTATTAGGTCATTGGCCCAAGCTATCCTTCGCCGCTCAGTCTCTTGATCAATCTCTCCTCCTCAGCCCTGGCATCTGCCTTGCTAAATCGCGTCCATTTACTGCGATTGGCCTCCTTCGGCAGGATTTCCCAATTATCTGGCACGTCCAGCCCACAGATAAGTACCCAATCGTCGGACCCACGCTTGATCTTCGATCGAATTGGTATCACGTGATCCAACTCATGAGGCTTGCCGGTTTTTTCGGTTAGCTTTCGGACTTCAGCCAATGCCGTTTGCTTAGCATTTCTCGGTGTCATCGCTCTTTCGATAGGAGATTGACCGCGCTTGGGTCGCGATGCCTCATACCGGCGGCATTCGGAACAATCCTTGGCCATGCCGTTGAACGCTGACCGATCCAACATCTCCCCACAAAGACTGCATTGCTTTTTCACGCTATTTCCTCAGTCACCCTGCTTCAAAGATTACCAAGCCTTATCGTTATTCGCACCCAGCGTTAAGTATCAGCGACGACCTCAAGATTTCGTCATCGAATTGCGGCTTCGTCCGCATAGTGTGAATTCGAACATCGCGAACTTCGCAGTTGCAGCGAAAGTCCGCAATGACTGGCTGCAACGCCGCGGTCAGTATCAGTGACGAAGGTCGGCTGCGGGCTGTTAGTTGAGAACTTGCATCATCAATTCGCGAAGCACGGACGAGGATACAGGTTCAGCTAGCTTATTTATGGCGCGCAGACCGAGCGTTTTTTGCCCATCCCGTAATCGTTTGGCTTCGACCACGTAAAATAGCCATTCTGAAGCTTCCCTTTGGTCCTCTCCTTCATGCCAGGCAAATATATACACGTCAGCTAGACGAGTGGCTAACGCGTTATCAACGTAGGTCTTGCCATTGGGGTAGTGTCCTTTGGCCGCCGCAACACTGAAACGCGGTAGGCTAGTCGATGTGCCCCATGATTGCTGTCTTGCTGACTGTTTCACCTCGACCCGCAGCCCATCTGACCGTTCTAGGTCCCAAGCTGCTCAGTCATTACCAGTGTGCTTCCATCCGCTACCAAGAATTTCACAAACCATCGCTTCGACCCAAAGGCCTCGCAGGCTGTTTTGCATGTGTGGGACATCGAACATGCTCCGAATTCTGGCGTAAACCTTCTCGTTCATGGCTTAAAGATGGACCTGAAGATCAAATCAAGCAATCAATTTGATGCCGTGTGTGGGGGCAGTAATCTTGGAGACGCTGCAACGCAGCAACGATAGGGTTCACCAAAGTCCGCTTCGGGCTGCAAGCAGCGGTGCGTTATGGGGTCCGTAAGCACTGCTCTCACTGAACTGACATCGGTTGCAGCATGTCGTCGGTGTCAAGTTTGAGCGCACTGCGCCAGAGCGGCGTCTTGAACACATGGCACACCTGCTTGCCAGCGCCATCTTCACGGGTCTCAATCAGTAACCCTGCCCATTCGAGCGGCCAAAGCACGCAAGATGAGAACGCTGCCATCTCACGCCACCCCGCGGCGTGCCAGTCTTCTGGCTCACCGTAAAAGGTTGCAAACAACTTAGCCTCGGTCGTTCCATGATCAGCCTCTACGTTAATCACGTTCATCCAGACGTCCCATTTTCCGAAGGGACGGTCATCGAAGCGCGCATAGGACGCGTGATCGATCTGGAACAGAAAGTATGGGATCAGCTCGGCAAGCAGGCGACTAGGAGCCTGCGCCAGATCTGCGCCTCGCTTGGTTAGCCGAAACTCACCCTTGAAGTGACGTCCCAAGCGCAACGTAATTAGCAGGAAATGCAGGCTCTTCTCCGCTTTGTTGAGTAAGAAAAGATGCTGACCATCAAGTAACCTGTTGATATGTTAGGTTTCTGACAACTTTACATAGGGCAGGTATATGACCATCGACATCTCGCAACATATTTTACGCCTGAAGGGGCAACGTGTAAATGAAATTGAGCTGGCTGAAGACGGTGCGAAGGTTATTGTTCAGTGCAGTCGGGATGCCCGCAGGAGCGCTATAGACCCTGCAACCGGCAAGAAGGGTAGCATCAACCAACATATTCGCCGACAAGTAAACGACATCCCGTTTTTTGGGTATCCTTGTGTGATTGAGATTGAGCTAGCGCAGGTTTTTATTAGCAAGGGTGAGCGCCGCATTGAGGCGTGTCCTTTTGTTGATAAAGGGTGCCGTTTCACCCATCGATTTTGCCATCTTATCAGTGGATTGTGCCGTCATTTATCCATTCTGGCTGTCTCCAGGCATTTAGGTATACGATGGGAGACGGTAAAGAATATCGACAAGGCATACCTGATGGAAACGCTCCCTGCGCTTGATCCCGCACAGCTTGCTGGCTTGGAATACATTGGTGTCGATGAAGTGGCCCGGGCGAAAGGTCATGACTATATGACGGTGGTCTACGATATGGTCGGAGGGCATCTGATCTGGGTGGAAGCCGGTCGAACTGCCGAAGTTTTTTCAAGGTTTTTGAAACAGCTGCGGCCAGATACAGCCCATAAAATAAAGGCCGTGTCGATGGATATGGGGCCTGCCTACCAAAAGGCTGTCAGGGAGTCCTTGCCGATGGCCGACATCGTATTTGACCGTTTCCACGTCATGAAAAACTACAGCAAGGCTATCCATAATCAGCGTCGCCTTGAGTTCAGGAAGGCCGATCCAAGTGGTAAAGAGTTGATGAAGGGCACGCATTATCTGTTGCTCAAAAATGCGGATAAGTTGAATGAAAAACAAAGTAACAAGCTGCAAACGTTGCTGGAGAGCAATAGCAACCTGAATACGCTTTACGTCTTAAAAGAACAGCTTCAGGCTCTGTGGAGCGCCCCATCATTTGAGGGGATGTCAGAGCAACTGGAAAATTGGTGCCTGATCGCAGATCAGTCACACATGCTCTATCTGAAAAAGTTCGCAAAATCCCTAAGAAAACATTGTGTGGGCATATGCAACTACGCGAAACACAAGCTGACAAGCGCCAGGATAGAGGCTGGTAATGTCAGTATAGGAATGATCCGCAAACGAGCCAGGGGCATCAGGGATACCGAATACTTCAAACTCAAAATTAGACAATCATCCATCCCAGATAATCAATCTATGTTCTATTTGAAATCCTAGAATAACTCAACAAAGCGGAGAAGAGCCGAAATGCAAAACCTCGAGTGGGGGGAATTCATATTCATTGATCACGTTTTTGTAGCGGAACATCTCTTCGGCGCTTTTCCCTGGCCAGTCGAAATGCTCGATAGCCCAATGTACGAAAGCGCGCTTGAAGGCCTTGGTTTTGGTCAAGCCTATTGATTTGTGCTCCTGCGCATATTGCAGGGTCAAGAGAGCGCCCCGAAGCAACGGAGAATGTGTGAGGTCCGGATGGTCTTCGGCGAGAGTGCGAAATTCAATCATATTAGGATATTGCCACAGGCCGCGCCGCATTTCCATGATCTACTGTGTAAGTTCACAAGAACAAGATTTTGCATATTGCAGCGAAAGACTGGTTCTATGGACCGCAATGCGGCGTACACTGGAGCTGGTCAATGGCCAGTGTGGCCCGTCTTGCCGCGCCGGGTGTTCATCTTACAGGCCTTGTGACTTACATGGCCGCAAGCCGCTATTCAAAGGCATCTCGCAGGTCAGCAAGGCGATTTGACAACTCATCTGGGTGTCCCCAACCGATTTGACCATAAACGCGGGCAAGCTCCGCCTCAAGCAAGGGCGAAAACTCGGCGAATAGCGCCTGATCTTGTTGTTTCATCAGGGTTTGGACAACACTCGAGAACATTGAACACAAGCTGTCATAGAAGCTTGCGTCGATATCCCCGAACTCAAGCGTGAAATCATTGCCGCATTTGACGTAGTAGATCATGAGGGTCAGTGTATCACGGATGTTGCCATTGGCTTTCTTGAAGTCACTGATGGCTTTTCTGCCAGCGGCCAATTTTACATCCTCTTTCCAGGGCTGCGTTGGGCTGATCGCTCGCTGAATTCTTGTCATGTAAGGAGTGAGATGGTCCTTCTTTGCATCCCCCCCGCTCAAGAAACGGGAATGCATGAAGGACGCGTTTTCTGCATTCAGGCGGTATAGGTCCTGGACCAGCCCCAGAAGTTGGGCGGAAGAAAACCGCGACAGCACCGGTTTGACGTCTTTCCATGATTTCTTCGCACTGCTCATCGCTGCCCTCTCTTACCGTCGATCATGCTTATCTTTGATACCCTCAGACTTCGCACCGCGCTTTGGCAACTTCCCTTTGTTCTTTTTGATAAAGGCAGAAAGGGCTGCGCGATCTCCAAGGATTGCGTCCGGCAAGTCGACGTTCGCGTCACTGGCAATCTTGCGCGCAAAGGCCAGCTGGGCATCACTTGGACCGTTTCCTTCCAATCGCGGCCCGAGGAATTCCGAACAGATCTTGCGGTCAGTTGTTGCGTCTTTGGGCAAGCGCGTCCCTATCCGCTTCGCTTTGGCGCGTGCGGCCTGAAGCATCTTTGGGCTCGGTTTCGCAGTAAAATCAATATCGAGCTTGGTGCCTGACTGGCCGCGCTGCTCCATCTTTGCGGCCAAGGCCGCCGCGCGGGCCACAATTGTATCGACCACAGTGCGTGGATCCTGCTCCCCTTTGAGAATACCATCAAGAGCCAGCTCCATTTCAGCCGTCGCAGCTGGATCAAGGATTTCGGGGGCCTCTTTCAGCAGAACGTCGTAGATCGCCAGTGCGAGGGTGCTTGGCGCTAGATGCTTATCAATGACCTCAAACAGGTTCTGGGTTTTTAGCCCCTCGAGAATGGAGGCGCGCGTCGCTGGCGTTCCGATCCCGGCAGCCCCTTTTAAGCGCTCCGCTGTTTTTGGATCACGGGCATATTTCCACGCTTCCTGCATTGCTTTGATCAAGGTGCCTTCATTGAAACGGGCTGGTGGCTTGGTCGTCTTTTTATCCGCCCCGGCTTTGACGGCATTGACTATCTGGCGGTCTTTCCAGGGCGGCAGGATGGCTGCAGCCTCGGCGTCGCTCTTCTTGCTGGCGTCAGGATCCGCGCCGAGCGCCTCTCGCCAACCTGGTTGCCGTTCGACAATACCACTTGCGGCAAACTTGCGTTGTCCAGCCATCAACGAGATTTCTGTGCGATCATAATGGCGGTCCGGGCCAATGGCTGCGGTATAGCTCAGTGCGATCAGTTCAAAAAGACGACGCTCATCGCCGGACAATGCCCCAAGCACACGCGCCCATTTATCTCGGGTCTTGAAGTTCGGAATAATCGCATGGTGCGAAGCCCCCGCAAGCCCTTCATCAGAAAAGCAGCCTCGCTTGCCCATGCGATATGTTGGGTTCTCGTAGGCCACTTTAACAAACGGCAGCTCCCGCAAACCATCGAGCATGGCCTGGGCATTTTGCTTTTCGGCCTCCGGCAAATATTTGGTCTCAGCCCGAGGGTACGTCGTAACCTTGTGGGTCTCATAAAGCCTCTGTGCTACATCGAGCGTTTTTTGTGCGGACCAGCCCCAGCGCGCCGCGCGTTGCTGCAAGAGCGGCAAATCCATCAGGCGTGGCGGCGGTTGCTTCTTTTTCTCAAAGGTAACCTGCAAAGGGCCTTTCCAAGGATCAAAGGATGCGATGATCCTTTGCGCCAAATCCTGATCAAAAACCCGGGCTTCGTGCGCAGGGAAGTGCTTGAGCCGCAGGCCCTCTTTGCCGTCACTGACATCAACCCAAAGATCAAAATAGGGCCTTGGCTCAAAACCTTGGATCTCGCGCTCCCTTGCGCAGACGATCCCCATGGTTGGGGTTTTGACCCGGCCGATGCCAATGGCCCCCTTCATGCCATGCGGCTTAAGGGCAATCGTCACAGCACGTGTGGCTGTCAGGTTGGCAATCTGGTCACTCTGCGCACGCGCGACGGCAGCCGCGTAAAGCGGTCTGTAGTGTTCATTGGGCTTCAAGGCCTCGAATGATTGTCGCAGGGAGACCGGATCTTCCGCAGAAAACATTGCCCGCAGCACCTCACCCTTGAACTTGAAGTAGCGTAGAATGTTTTCACCGATGGCCTGACCCTCGCGGTCACAGTCGGTTGCAATAATCACGCGGTCAGCTTCTTTCAGGGCCGCCTTGATTTCTGCAATCAGCTTGTCTTTGCCATGGCTATTATCCGGGCGCAGCGGGTAAAATCCAGATTCAGGGCGCAACACCTCATAAGACCACTTCTTCCAAGCTTCGTTGACTTCAGCGGGCTCCGCCAGTTTGAAGATGTGCCCGCGTGCGGACAGTATCCGACCATAGCGGTTTCCCAACGCCTCGCGCAGGTTGCGTGCCTGTGAAGGTTTTTCGGCAATGACAATCGATCCGCCCATATCAGTGCTGCCCTGCAGTTAGCCCGACGGTGGCATTGTAGATATGAGGCGGCTGAGTAATCATGCGTCCACGGCCAATATTTGGAAATAGCCACGGCGCAACACAGTCGGCAAGAATATATCGCCCATTGGAGCATTCGTCATTTCAAGAACCCAGTTTTCCAAACTTGCAGCCACGCACCAATTTCGTCCAACGCACGTTCGCAAGCTTTTACATCTCATCAGTTGTCAGTTTACATTGCTCTGGAACAAAATGCGAACATTTTTCTGTAGCTGCGATAACTTGAGTCGCTTCAGATAGGGGGCTGCCTCAACCCAAGGCGTCGCGGGCCAATTCATTCCAACCTTTTTGACCTCTCCGACACCTTCTGAACCAGTGAAGCGGCAGCACTACCGGCCTGGCGCACACCCGTACCTGCGATTTCCCCAGCTGACTGCGTTCCAAACCGCGCCCGTGCGCGGGAGCCTCTTGTTCCAGCTACGCCTTTTGCGAACCCGCTAACGCCGGGCATGCTTGGCGGACCTGCCATCATCAAGTTGCCCGAGATTGCGCGGACGATCAGCGGTGTGGCGACGATCATGCCACCGGCGAGGAACATCATCATAAAGAAGGGGATGAGCGCGCCAATATTGCTGGCACCTTCGGGATCACCAAGCTCGGCCAGCAAGGACTGCGACATCCCCACGACAATGGAAAACACCCCCGCGATGACCAGCGGGTAGAGCGCGTAGGAGACGGTGGAGGACAGCCAGCGCAGGAAATAATCCTTGGTCACGTCGAAGAGCGACAGCGCGATCATGATTGGCGCGATGCCGATCATGAAGGCCAACATAATTTTGGCAAAGATCAATACAAGCCCGCAAAGCGCGCCGATGATGCCGAGCAGAAACGCTCCAATGGCACCAATGAGTGCCCCGGCCATCCAGTGCATATTGTCGCCCGCGGCATTGAGGTAGTTCCCAAACTCAGCGATGAGATCGTCGAAGGCGGCGGCAAAATAGGCCGCCCCCGCGCCACCGCCGCCCAGACCCGCGATCATACCGCCCGCCAGCTGATCAAGCCCATTTGTGATGGCACCCGCAATGGTATTGAACTGCACCCAGTTGAGCGCAAAGAGCGTGATCAGCATGAGTTTGATGGCGAACCAGAAAGCCGTGCGGCCATCAACTGACCGCACCTGCAGGGCCATGTTTACGAAGAGGCCAATGACGGCAAGAGTTGAGCCCACGGCAATGATACCGCCTACTTGGCTGGCGACGGTGCCAAAGGTGGTCTCGGCCGCCCCGTCAAGATAACCGTCTGTGGTCTCCACCATCCAGGTGACAACGCCCATGGGATCCGCCTCGCTCTTTTGCTTCGATCAGTGCGCGGCCTTCAGCGGCCGCTTCAGAAACGCGGTGAGGATATGCTCGCCGTCAAAATCCGGGGTTACAGCAACAAGCTCCCAGCCCTCGCGCCCGAGGGCATTCAGCTCCCCGGCATAAGTTTGCGGTTTCTTGCGGCCTGTATTGATCTGGCGTGTGAGGTATTCAAACATCTGCGGTCTCCGTTTTTTCTGTTTCAACGCGTGGCAAGTAGAACTCGGTGATCCCGCGCGCGCCTTCATGGCGGCCAGCTTGGATGATCACGTCGATCGAGCGGGTGATGTAATGGATCATATCCTGGTAGGTCATGGGGACATCGGTTTTGAGCGCCGCGATTGCGAGGCGCTGGATTGCGAGCTGTGGGGTCTCGGCATGCAGCGTGGTGAGCGATCCGCCATGGCCGGTATTGATAGCCTCGAGGAAGGTCATGGCCTCCTTGCCGCGGACCTCGCCCAGAACAATCCGGTCGGGTCGCATGCGCAGGGTCGCGGTCAGCAGCTGATCTGCGCTGTGCTCGCGTGCCTCTCGATCGGCCATCAGCGTCACTGTATTGGGCTGTGTCGGCCTCAGCTCGGCCGCGTCCTCAATCGTGATCAGGCGCTCGGCCTCGGGCACAAAGGATAGGATCTTGCGCGCGGTGACGGTCTTGCCTGTGGAGGTGCCACCGGAGACGATCATGTTGAGCTTGTGGCTGACGCAGAAGGCGATGGCGGCCTCGATATCGCCTGTGGCGACGACGGTGCGCAACTCTGTATTGCGCGCGCGACGCGTGGCTTCGGAACTGCGTTCGGATCCAAAGAGATAGGCGAGCTGGATCTTGTCGAGCGGCAGGTCGGCAAAAAACCGCAGTGAAATCGCAAAGCCGCCTTCGACGGCGGGTGGCTGGATCACCTGCGCGCGGATCGGCCTGTCCCGGTAGAGGATGCTAACCGAGACTATGGGTTTTGCGCGGCTGAGCGTGGTGTTGGCGGTGGAAGCAATTTGCGCGCCGAGGTCTTGTGCGGCATGGGGCGTCAGGCGCATATCCAGCGCACGCATAAAATGATCACCCTGCATCTCGCCCCAGACGGTGCCGTCAGGGTTGATGCACAGCTCGATGAGCTTGGGATCGCGCGCGGCGGGCAGCTGGTCGAGCGAGCTCTGGAGATAGCTGGCACCCATGGCTCAGAAAATCTCCAAATCGCGGTCCACCATGACGGTGACGCGCGCGCCTTGGTCGACATAGATGACCGGGGCGAGCGCGAGATATTCGCTGACAACACTTTGGGTGGTGTCCTCCAGACTCTCGGCGGTGCCTTCGATCGCGTCTGCCGTGGCCTGGTCTTCGGTCGATCCTGCAGCTGCCGCGGGCAGGCCTCTAATGAGCGAAATCAGCGCGGCTGATCCAAAGCGCGTGCCAAAGCGGCTGTCGACAAAGCCGGTGGTGCCGGAGCGGCCAAGTGCGTCGCCGCCAAAGGCGCTGATCTCGACGCTCTGGTTGTCTGGCAGGATGATCCGGTCCCAGGCGATGGTGATGCGCTGTTGAGCGATATCAATGCCGGATTGATACCGCCCGATGAGCCGCGACCCGCGCGGGATCAGCACACGCGTGCCATCGAAGGCATGGACATCTTCGGAGACCAAGGCGCGGACGGGACCAGCAAGCTGGCTGTCGATGGCGGTTTCCAGCACGGCCTGGATCATCGTGCCCTGCACAACCGTGTTGGACGGGTTCACGATAGTCTGCGCCTGGGTAACGGTTGCTGGCTGCGCGCCGTTTCGGACGAAATCCGTCTCACCATCGAGGCGGCGCTGCTCAGCCGCGCTTTCATCAGTACCGCCTCCGCTGGAGCCGAAGGCGATGATCGGGCTGGCGATGCGGGCCTCGAGAATGGCGCGCTCGGCTTCGCGGCGACGTTCGAGCTCTTGCAGGCGCAGCGTTTCTTCTGTTGGACCTGTAGCCATAGGCGTAGCGGGGGTCTCAAGCTGCGCGAGTTCCAGATCGGTCTGCAGGCGCTGGATTTGCCGCCCGCGCTCATCAAGATCTGCACGCAGGGCGGCCTCCGCCTCATCTGCATCACTGCGCAGGGCGTCAATCTCGGCGTTCAATGCGTCGAGTGCTGCGCTGTCCAAGACGGGCGCATCCGGCGCTGGCACATTGCTGAGGGCCGTCAATTCCGCGCGCATCTCGTCGAGCTGCGTGCGCAGGGCCTCGGTCTCGGCATTCGTGGGTGCAGGGGCCGCCGGTTGCGTGGCTGGTTCAGGTGGTGCCACTGGATCGAGGGCACCAAAACCTGGCCCACTGTCCTGAAACTCTGCCGGGGCAGCCGTTTCCATCGGCTCAGGCTGAGGTTCGCGCGACATCAGCGTTATGACAGCAAGCAGTGCAGCCGCGCCCACAACGCCCAACACGATCAATAACAAGACCGGGCGCGTGCGGCGGCCGCCGCTATCGCCACCGCCCTCGAGCGCTTCCAGGCGTTTGCGCAACTCAGCTGTCTCAGTCATTGGCGGCAACCCCGCTCATATCCTGAACACAGACTTCCAGATCTGCGAGGCGGAGCACCCATCTGGCACTGATACCCGAAACCCGGATCACGCCATCTTCTTGGGCCATGGCATTGACGCTGCGCTCGCGGCCCGTTGACCACCGAAAGATCGCGGGGACAGGTGCATTCGCGGCAAAGCGGAAATACGTGAAGGTCCCATCGTCCCAGATCTCTTGGGGCGTGATCTCGGCTTGTGCACTGACGCCGTAGGCATGGTTGGCAGGCTGGCGTACGATCGCCCGTGCATCATCGCGCGCGACCTCCGGATAGCGAAACCGGATCACATAGAAGGTCGGGGCGGACGCTTCTGTCACGTTGAAATAATAGCTGCGCCGGTTGGTATAGACCGTGATGTTGGTATGCGCGCCACGGACCACAGGCTTGATCGCGAAGGCCTGACCGCCGGGGACGCCGTCGAGCAGAAACCCTTCGGTGTCGCCTGCAATGATGGAGCGGATGGTCTCGCCGGGCCCGAACTCGATGCTGGTGACATGGGTGAGGCTGGTGCTGACCTGGTAGACCTCGCCATCCACGAATGTGGCCACCCGCACGCGTGCGTCATGGGTGCCGCGGCGCGGTTGGACCTCGGCAAATGCCGTACTGGCCAGAAATATGCTGGCAGCGGCGAGTGTCACAACGAACCGTGGAAACATTGGCATCTACTCCTCGAGCCGGTCCGAGCGGACCGCGTATTCTGTGACGGTGAAGCCGAAGGGGTTTTGCCAGACCTCGTCGATCGAGCGGCGCTCTTCGGGCCGGAACGCAAACATCAGCGTAGCGGTGAAGAGCCCGGTCTGGCTGCCCCGCGGGGAGCTGAGGCGTTTGCGCAAACGGACCGAGCTATGCTTGAATTTGGGTGACGCGCATCATTAGGCGGCGTGGTTTTCGGTGTCACCGGTCACTTCGACACCGTCGTTGAATTTGATGCCATCGATGACTTTTGGCAACTGGTTTCTACCCTTGAGCCTCAACCATTTCTTTGATGCGGCCTGAATGAGGGTAAAAACCATCAGCTTTGCAGTTTTTTGCGACAGTGCGCCTTTGGTACGAACCGTTCTGTGTCGGACGGTGGCAAACACGCTTTCTATAGGGTTTGAAGTGCGTAGATGGCCCCAATGTTCCGCCGGAAAATCAAAGAATGCGAGCATCGCGTCTTGATCCTTGATTAGACATGCAACGCCCTTTGGATATTTGACCTCATATTTCTCAGAGAACACTGCCAGCGCCGCTTCTGCTTCTTTGCGCGTCCCTGCGTGCTGGATGTTATCCAGATCTGACTTCACAGCCGGTGCCATCTGCTTGGGAAAACAATTCAGAACATTCTTCACCTTATGCACCCAACACCGTTGGTGTTTTGTGCCTGGAAATGCCCTGTCCAGCGCGTTCCAAAACCCCATGGCCCCGTCACCAACCGCAATTTCCGGTGCGACGGACAACCCACGACTTTTTATGTCGGTCAGTAACTCATGCCAACTCTGTGCGCTCTCCCGCAGACCGACCTGAAAGCCGATCAATTCTTTCTTGCCCTCCGGTGTTGCACCGATGATCACCAGCATGCATTCGGCATTTTCTTCCATCCGGGCCTGAAGATAGACGCCATCGGCCCAGATGTAGACATAGTGACGAGCAGAGAGATCACGCCGGGTCCAGGTGTCATATTGTGCCTGCCATCCAGCCGTCAGTCGCGAAATGACGCTTGGCGAAAGGTTCGGCGCGTCGGTGCCCATAATGGCTGACAGCGCTTCTTGAAAATCACCCGTTGAAATGCCTTTCAGATAAAGCACCGGCAACAAGGCATCTAAGCTTACCGAGCGGCGCGCCCATTTCGGCAGTATGTTCGATGTAAAGCGGATTTTTTTGGATGGATCAGGTGTTGCCAGCCGGTCGCGCACCTTGGGCCGCTGGACATCCAGAGAACCAATGCCGGTCTGGATCTGCCGTTCAGGGCCAAATCCATGCCGCACAATCCGCTGGCGGCCATCCTCCAGCTGTTCATCTGCAAAGCTGGCGACAAATGCATCAGCTTCGGCTTTCAGCGCTTCCGCCAACATCCGGCGGGCACCCTCCCGTGCAAGCTCTGTCAACGGATCTACGATCGTTTCCGATTGGTGGAACGGCAGGATCTGTGTATCGTTCTTCATAGGCGTATTGCTCCTTGTGAGGTTCTGGCCGGCTTTGACACCTGCCACAATACGCCGCCTTTCAAATCACGCCATCACCCAAATTCCACCATAACTCAAAGACCCACCGCATCAGGGCCCAGCATCACCTTGAGGGCTGGGGCCATTTCACCACTGGAAATACCTTTGAGATAAAGCCATGGCAGCGCAGCCTCCAAAGTCTTGGTTCTGCGCACATAGGGCGGCACAAGGGCAGAACGGAATGTCACCGGTGTGCCGTTCCTGGACCGAACCTTTGGAATGCGCACGCTCACAGGGCCAATGCCCGTTTGAAATGGGCGGGCCGGATGATGTCCATTACGCACGACTGCCGCGTGACCGGCATCGGTGCGTAAGCCGGTAAATTGCGCCAAATAACTGACAAGCTCAGCCTCAACTGCTGTCGCGATCAATTGTTGTGCTCCCGTTTTCAGCAACTCCGTCAACGCGTCCGTCATCTCGTCTCGACGCGCAAAATCAACAATGTTAGTAGTTCCCATGGTGGTGTATCTCCTTTGGTTGGGCTGCTGTCTTCCAACAACAATTCAACCAGATACGCCGCCAACCTTCAAACCACTCAAACACCAGATTCAGTCATAGCTCCAAATATGCTTATCATTCGTTAGAACGGCACCCTAAACACACTCAAGGCTCTGCTTGACGTTCTCTGAAGCTCTCAGACACCTACGCGCTGGGCTGGTGGTAAATCTTATCTGTTGGAGTTCTCATTAGACTATATGGCGCTGCACAGGCCCCTGATGCTTTTGGTAGTCAATACGTGTGACGCCCAGCGCAAATAGGCCATTAGGTGATCGTTGTGTGAGTTATTGTCAAATCTGGTGTTTGAGTATTGTTGGTCATGCGGTGATCTGGTCGGGGTTTGTGGTTTCGATTCCGTCTTTGAACGTGACGCCTGTGATGACTTTTGCGAGGTAGTCAAAGCCGCGTAGCTTCCTCCAATTTTGCTCAGCACATTGCCCCAGTTTGAACATCATGTGCAGCATGCCATCGCGTGACAGGCAGCCCTTTGAACGCTTGGTACGATGCCGGATCGTCGCGAAGGCCGATTCAATTGGATTGCTAGTGCGGATGCTTTGCCAATGCTGCGCCGGGAAGTCGAAGAATGCCATGAGTTCCTCACGATCTTTTTGCAGGCATAGTGTGGCCTTGGGATATTTGGGTTCGTAGGTTTTGATGAACAGATCGAACGCCTTTTCTGCATCGACTTTGGTCTCGGCCTGCCAGATGTCGTGCAGCGCGGCCTTGGCTTTTGGCTGAGACAGCTTGGGTAAACAATTGAGCACGTTCACCGTTTTGTGTTGCCAACAGCGTTGATGGCGGGTCTCAGGATAGACTTCGTCCATGGCCGCCCAAAACCCCATGGCACCGTCCCCGATGGCCAGTTTGGGCGCATTCATGCCTCGGCTTTTGAGGTTAAGCAGAACCTCGCGCCAGCTCTGCGTGGACTCGCGCACCCCATCTTCAATTGCCAGAAATCGCTTCTTGCCACGGGCAGTTACCCCAATAATAACAAGGGCACAGAGCTTGTCATCCTCGCCCCGAAGGCCGCTGTGAACGCCGTCGGCCCAGATATAGACGATGGGCTCGTCATCTAACTCAGCGCCTTTCCAAGCCTCGTATTCATTGGCCCAATCGCGTTTTAAACGCGAAACCGTATTAGCCGACAAGCCAACGGCATCTGGGCCCAGAAGAACCTTGAGGGCGGGAGCCATCTCGCCGCTGGAGATCCCTTTGCGGTAAAGCCATGGCAAGGCCGCTTCCAGCGTCTTCGTGCGGCGCACATAGGGCGGCACCAGGGCAGACCGGAATGTCACCGGTGTGCCGTCCTTGGACCGAACCTTTGGAATGCGCACGCTCACAGGGCCAATGCCCGTTTGAAACGGGCGGGCCGGATGATGTCCATTACGCACGACTGCCGCGTGACCGGCATCGGTGCGTAAGCCGGTAAATTGCGCCAAATAACTGACAAGCTCAGCCTCAACTGCTGTCGCGATCAATTGTTGTGCTCCCGTTTTCAGCAACTCCGCCAACGCGTCCGTCATCTCGTCTCGACGCGCAAAATCAACAATGTTAGTAGTTCCCATGGTGGTGTATCTCCTTTGGTTGGGCTGCTGTCTTCCAACAACAATTCAACCAGATACGCCGCCAACCTTCAAACCACTCAAACACCAGATTCAGTCATAGCTCTCGTTGTGTTGATTTGCTGGTGTTAATGACAAAATACGCTAATGGCTCTGTGTGAAGCTATTTCGGCCTGTGAGGGGTTACTGTAGGGGCCCCGAAGGAACTCAGATGGCTCGATCTGAAAAACACTGTGAACATGGGCGCAATCCTTGGTGTTATAGATCGTTAGTTTGGGTGTAATATTTGCTGTAAAGTTAGCATCCACTATACAAAACTGACGCATCTGGCATAGTAGTGTTACAGAGAGTCCAATTTTTCAGAAGGGCACCTTTCAAATTGGCCCCACTTAGGTTTGCACGATATAGGTTTGCTCCTTCTAGGTATGCTCCTTGTAGATTTACCGAACGTAGGTTTGCCCCAAATAGGTTTGCTCCACTAAGGTTTGCCCCAAATAGGTTTGCCCCTTCTAGGTTTGCGAACGCAACGCTTGCCCCTTCTAGGTTTACCGAACGTATGTTTGCCCCACTTAAGTTTGTCCATTCAAGATTTGCCCCACTTAGGTCTGCCCATTCTAGGCGTGCCCCACTTAGGTCTGCATAACGTAAATCACACTCTGAACACGAACCCGTCTCATCCAGCTTCTGCACATCATTAGGATCAAAGGCTGACGCGCTGCTTGCAAACAAGATTGCTGTGATTGTGATGGCTTTTCTTAGTGTAAGCATAGTGTAATCCTCTGGTGTTAAAGATCGTTAAGTTAGGTGTGAGATGCACTGTAAGACTTTGTTAGATATCAACAACACTTGATGTTAAAGCATCTAAATTAGCTTAATTTCTCCAGCCAAGCATATCAATTAAAGCCTGCAGGTAGAGTATCACAGCAGTGCGCTGGGCAACTTTAATGCCAAGAGACCTTGCTTATGGCACCCACCAAGACAGAGAAATCGACGCCACCAGAGTAAAGACCATAGGTCATCGTGTTTATCTCATGGCTAAGCAATCTAGCAGAGATGTTTTCTGGTACACCATTGGTCTCTAGTTGCCTTGCCAGCCCCTTCCTAAAGGAATGAAATACGTAATCAGAGCCGTAATTTAGACTATGCTTCAGTCGTCCAAACCTTTTTCCAATAGCATTGGACCTGTCTCCATATTTGTTGAATGTTAATCCAGAAATAAGAAACCCATCGCTAGATTCCCTAGCTAAATCTGCAACAAGCTTAGAGACATCTTTGTGAATTGGTATTTCTCGCCAGCCAGCTTGAGTTTTAGCGTCTTCAATCACAAGCCTGTCTGGGAGCTATGACTGAATCTGGTGTTTGAGTGGTTTGAAGGTTGGCGGCGTATCTGGTTGAATTGTTGTTGGAAGACAGCAGCCCAACCAAAGGAGATACACCACCATGGGAACTACTAACATTGTTGATTTTGCGCGTCGAGACGAGATGACGGACGCGTTGACGGAGTTGCTGAAAACGGGAGCACAACAATTGATCGCGACAGCAGTTGAGGCTGAGCTTGTCAGTTATTTGGCGCAATTTACCGGCTTACGCACCGATGCCGGTCACGCGGCAGTCGTGCGTAACGGACATCATCCGGCCCGCCCGTTTCAAACGGGCATTGGCCCTGTGAGCGTGCGCATTCCAAAGGTTCGGTCCAAGGACGGCACACCGGTGACATTCCGGTCTGCCCTGGTGCCGCCCTATGTGCGCCGCACGAAGACGCTGGAAGCGGCCTTGCCATGGCTTTACCTCAAAGGGATCTCCAGCGGCGAGATGGCTCCCGCCCTCAAGGTTCTTCTGGGCCCAGATGCCGTTGGCTTGTCGGCTAATACGGTTTCGCGTTTAAAACGCGATTGGGCCAATGAATACGAGGCTTGGAAAGGCGCTGAGTTAGATGACGAGCCCATCGTCTATATCTGGGCCGACGGCGTTCACAGCGGCCTTCGGGGCGAGGATGACAAGCTCTGTGCCCTTGTTATTATTGGGGTAACTGCCCGTGGCAAGAAGCGATTTCTGGCAATTGAGGATGGGGTGCGCGAGTCCACGCAGAGCTGGCGCGAGGTTCTGCTTAACCTCAAAAGCCGAGGCATGAATGCGCCCAAACTGGCCATCGGGGACGGTGCCATGGGGTTTTGGGCGGCCATGGACGAAGTCTATCCTGAGACCCGCCATCAACGCTGTTGGCAACACAAAACGGTGAACGTGCTCAATTGTTTACCCAAGCTGTCTCAGCCAAAAGCCAAGGCCGCGCTGCACGACATCTGGCAGGCCGAGACCAAAGTCGATGCAGAAAAGGCGTTCGATCTGTTCATCAAAACCTACGAACCCAAATATCCCAAGGCCACACTATGCCTGCAAAAAGATCGTGAGGAACTCATGGCATTCTTCGACTTCCCGGCGCAGCATTGGCAAAGCATCCGCACTAGCAATCCAATTGAATCGGCCTTCGCGACGATCCGGCATCGTACCAAGCGTTCAAAGGGCTGCCTGTCACGCGATGGCATGCTGCACATGATGTTCAAACTGGGGCAATGTGCTGAGCAAAATTGGAGGAAGCTACGCGGCTTTGACTACCTCGCAAAAGTCATCACAGGCGTCACGTTCAAAGACGGAATCGAAACCACAAACCCCGACCAGATCACCGCATGACCAACAATACTCAAACACCAGATTTGACAATAACTCCCTGTCTGGCTTCACATTGTCTAGTTTAAGGCTGCAAAGTTCTTCAATCCTACAACCAGTATGCGCGCCAAGCCTGATAAGGTCTGATAGGTGCTTGTTGTTTTTAGATGCTGCCGCGAGAAGCCTCCTGTAGTCCTCCACGTCGAAGCCTTTGCGCTTAGGTTTGGCTGAACGTCCCGTCTTTTTGTTTGGAACAACATCTGTAAATGGAGATGAATCCTCTAACCCTCGATGCCTCATCAACCACTTCCAGTAGGCTCTGCAGGCTGAGATTATACGTCTTGCAGTGGCTTCACTTAGGCCCCGTTTTTGCAGGAGTTCAGTATCGACCCATTTAACAACTTTGTGCCAAGTAGCATCTGAGGCAAACCTAAATTCTTTGCAGAACTCTATAACGTCGCGTCGCTGCATGTCCCTTGTCTTCTGGGCAAGATGTTTGCTGCTTTCCTGCCACTCATCGAAGTACTCTGTAAGGAGGAACTTTTTGCCAAAGGCGATATCGTGGACTAGTACCGCCTCCTTATGTTTTTCTGGCTCATGTTTCCAATGAGGCAATACATCAATCGTAAGCATCAACGCTGCCCTTGATCAAGCTGCGTCTTTTGCCTCGGCCTCGGCGTTTTTAGCATCGATCATGTCCTGATAGGCCCACGGCATGAGATCGTTGATACGGTTTGCTTGATGGTCCTGGATGCGTTCCAGCACCCATGCGAGCCAGGCTTTGGGATTCACTTTGTTCATCTTGGCGGTCTCTATCAACGTATAAGCAATTGCTGCAGATTTGCCGCCTGCTTCTGATCCCATGAAGAGATAGTTTTTGCGTCCCACGGCCACAGGGCGCACTGCGCGCTCGGCTGTGTTGTTGTCCAGCTCAAGAAAGCCGTGATCAAGATAGGGCCGTGCCTTTGGCAGGCGCGCCAGTGCATATTTGATCGCCTTGGCCAGCGGCGTCTTGCTAGAGATCTTGCCCAGTTGCTCTTTAAGCCAGACTTCCAGGTCATCAAAGATCGGCTTGGCGTATTCCTGACGCAGGGCCACGCGTTCCGCAGGGGGCAGGAACCGCGCTTGTGTCTCAACATCATAGAGCTTTTTAATCCGCAGCACGGCTTCGCCCGCCACGGGCAGCTTTGTGCTTTCATAAAGGTCAAAGAACTCACGCCGCACATGGGCCATGCATGCCATCTCTTTGACCCGCCCCGTGCGGTAGGCGTCATTATACCCAGCATAGGCATCCGCATGGGCGTAGCCTTCATAGCTTTCGAGATGCTTGCTGGGATGCTCCGCCTCACGGCTGGTGGAGAACTGGTACCACACCGCAGGTGGAGCTCCGCTGGCCCAAGTGTCTTCTTTTCGGGCATAGACCCACAGTCGCGCGGTTTTGGTCTTATTCTTTCCTTTGCCATTGCCCTTCTGGAGCAGCTTGACCGTTGTGTCATCCATGAAGATCGCCTGCGCCTCAAAGACGTGATCGCGGATTGCATCTGAGACGCGCTCCAGCAGTTTGGTGCATTTGCCGACCCATCCCGCCATGAGCGATCCACTCAGATCAATGCCCTCGTTGGCAAACATCTGGCTCTGGCGATACAGCGGCAGATGATAGCCGTATTTACAGCACAGGATGTGGGCCATCAGCGCGGGGCCGACAAAGCTCTTCGGAATGGGTCGGCTTGGCATCTCAGCCTGAACAACGGCCTCACAACAGGTGCAGGCCAGACGCGGGCGGCCAATTTGGTTCACGATGTAATGTCCCGGGACATATTCCAACTCCTCCATCACATCCGTTCCAAGCACTTTGAAGCTGCCGCCACAGTCGGTGCAAGCATCACTGGGGGTGATGGTCTTTTGGACACGCTTCAGCCCCTTTGGGAAAGGTTTGCGCTTGCGCGGTGTGCGGGGCGGCTTGGCCTCAGCGTCAGAGGGTTCATCATCTGTCTCAACGGCTTGTTCGATCTCAAGTTCTTCAAGGATCAACTCAAGCGCCAGCTGTGCACTGCTTTCCGACTTTGAGCCAAAGCGGTGCTTGTTGTGACCGTGGAGTTGCAGGCGCAGATCGGCGATGATGGTGTCTCGGTTCTGGATGGCCCGCGCATGAGCGGTGCGCTCGGCACTCAGGGCGGCGTCCACTGATGCCATCTCATCCTTGAGGCGTTTTTGTACCGTCGCATGGCCAAGGGATGACCCGAGAAACGCTTGCTTCAGCTCTGACAATTCCGCTGTTTGCGCGGCAACGTATGCCTGTACTTCAGGGGGCAGATTAGTCAGATTTGGAGGGGTCTTACTCATGCCATTACATACCAAATCTCGGGCATCATGGGAATCCCACAAAGGCAAGAAGTCCTATAAAACATACAGCTATCCAACCATACTTGGACGCCATGTCTTCTTGAGAATACGCCAGTCTATGCCTTCCATCAGCATCGCAAGCTGTGCGCGGCTTAGGCTGACTTTACCTTCCTTGACTGAGGGCCATACGAACCGTCCACGTTCAAGCCGTTTGGTAAACAGGCACGCGCCCTGACCATCCCACCAGATCATCTTGATCTGATCGCCACGACGGCCACGGAACAAAAATAGATGCCCCGCGTAAGGGTCAGCTGCAAGAACCTGCGCGGTCTGCGCCGCCAGCCCGTTGAAGCCGCGCCGCATATCCGTAACTCCTGCGGCAAGCCAGATCTTCGCATCCCCCAAAACAGGGATCATGCTGCAAGTCCTCGCGCCAGTTCCAGCACAAAGCCAGCATCAACCCCGTCGCTCACGCTCAGCTTGCGACCGTTCTCAAGTGTGATCTCAATATGGGGGACAGGTAAGATGCTGGTGCCGGATGACGCAGGCGTGTCCACCATACCCGCATCGGCAATCTCTACGGGGGTGAACTGGCCTATATCTGATTTGTCAGGCTGAAACCGCCCATCGCTGCGCCATGCATAAATCCGGTTGGTGCCCACACCGTGCTTCTTGGCAACCATTGGAACACTCACGCCAGCAGTGTGGCTTTCCGCTACAAGCTGTCGCTTGAAATCATCCGTGTATTTGGAACCTCGGCCACGCCTAGTCTTGTTCATCATCAAAATCCTCATATCGCGCCAGCCATATCGCCAGCTTCGCGCAATAATCGCACCTTAGATCATGCCAAAAAAAGAGGGGGTTCCCTGTATGTTTACCATCAATCGACATATCTTTGATTTCGTTTTCAGTCCAACCATCTTTGCGATGAAATTCTATATGACTTCTATGCAGAGCTACCGCACCCTCTAGTGAGCTGTCATCGCCAGTCCTTACAGCCACAAAAAGGCGCTTCCACTGGATAATTAGAGGTAGAACCCTGAGCTATGACTGAATCTGGTGTTTGAGTGGTTTGAAGGTTAGCGGCGTATCTGGTTGAATTGTTGTTGGAAGACAGCAGCCCAACCAAAGGAGATACACCACCATGGGAACTACTAACATTGTTGATTTTGCGCGTCGAGACGAGATGACGGACGCGTTGACGGAGTTGCTGAAAACGGGAGCACAACAATTGATCGCGACAGCAGTTGAGGCTGAGCTTGTCAGTTATTTGGCGCAATTTACCGGCTTACGCACCGATGCCGGTCACGCGGCAGTCGTGCGTAACGGACATCATCCGGCCCGCCCGTTTCAAACGGGCATTGGCCCTGTGAGCGTGCGCATTCCAAAGGTTCGGTCCAAGGACGGCACACCGGTGACATTCCGGTCTGCCCTGGTGCCGCCCTATGTGCGCCGCACGAAGACGCTGGAAGCGGCCTTGCCATGGCTTTACCTCAAAGGGATCTCCAGCGGCGAGATGGCTCCCGCCCTCAAGGTTCTTCTGGGCCCAGATGCCGTTGGCTTGTCGGCTAATACGGTTTCGCGTTTAAAACGCGATTGGGCCAATGAATACGAGGCTTGGAAAGGCGCTGAGTTAGATGACGAGCCCATCGTCTATATCTGGGCCGACGGCGTTCACAGCGGCCTTCGGGGCGAGGATGACAAGCTCTGTGCCCTTGTTATTATTGGGGTAACTGCCCGTGGCAAGAAGCGATTTCTGGCAATTGAGGATGGGGTGCGCGAGTCCACGCAGAGCTGGCGCGAGGTTCTGCTTAACCTCAAAAGCCGAGGCATGAATGCGCCCAAACTGGCCATCGGGGACGGTGCCATGGGGTTTTGGGCGGCCATGGACGAAGTCTATCCTGAGACCCGCCATCAACGCTGTTGGCAACACAAAACGATGAACGTGCTCAATTGTTTACCCAAGCTGTCTCAGCCAAAAGCCAAGGCCGCGCTGCACGACATCTGGCAGGCCGAGACCAAAGTCGATGCAGAAAAGGCGTTCGATCTGTTCATCAAAACCTACGAACCCAAATACCCCAAGGCCACACTATGCCTGCAAAAAGATCGTGAGGAACTCATGGCATTCTTCGACTTCCCGGCGCAGCATTGGCAAAGCATCCGCACTAGCAATCCAATTGAATCGGCCTTCGCGACGATCCGGCATCGTACCAAGCGTTCAAAGGGCTGCCTGTCACGCGATGGCATGCTGCACATGATGTTCAAACTGGGGCAATGTGCTGAGCAAAATTGGAGGAAGCTACGCGGCTTTGACTACCTCGCAAAAGTCATCACAGGCGTCACGTTCAAAAACGGAATCGAAACCACAAACCCCGACCAGATCACCGCATGACCAACAATACTCAAACACCAGATTTGACAATAACTCTAGAACCCTCTCTTGTGCAATTGTCAGGCTTTGGGTGCTTAGCGTTTGCTTAAAGCGTGTCTTACCTAGCTTACCCTTAAGAGCTTTGGGTACCTCTAGAACGGCATACCAACCCTGACGTTGCTTTAGTAAATATCGGGGCATACAAGTCCTCCACTGAAGTGACGTTACCACCTACGCAAACCACCTACAATACAGACTTATTCCCCATAATATACGTTTATAACTTAATATACACTACATGGCGTAGTATCCCTTCGCCTCCGCCACCCAGCCCAATTAAGTGGTTGTTTTTTATGTATTTTTTGGATAGATACAGTCCCGAACTACCCATAAAACTATCAACCTTGAAGCGCTTTGTTTTGTTGGGTTTTCGGGGTTTTGTTGCACAAATCGTCTTAAGGGATTCATATAGAGAATCCAGATTGATAGCCTTGGCTCATGAGCCGCTGGACACCTACCGCGTATAAGACCAAGAACTGGTCGAGTTATAATCGAGCGCAGCATTTTGTTGGCTGAAACTGCGGTATGCGGGCAATGCCGTCATTTGCGGCAATATGCGCGAGTGACAGATTTGTTACTGTGGTTGAACAGATTTAGGGCAGGTTTGATTGATCCTCGCCGGTTCAACGCTATGTTTACTTTAGGAAAACTTATCCAATACTTCTGCGCCTGAATTGACCTGACGATTTTGGGCCTGCGATTCACTTCGTCGCATGGCCAAAGGCGGTTCAGTCTGTATTTTGAGTTTATGAGCAAGCAATACAAAACAGTCTCCTTATCCGACGAGCAGCGCATAGCACTTGAAGCGCTTTGCCGCCGCCGCAAAGTTGACGCCCTTGTTTGGAAACGGGCGCGCGTTTCTTCTTTTGGACGCAGGAGAAGACGCCGGAACGGTTTGCCGGATTTTGGATATTGGCCCGACAGTTTTGACGGAGTGGCGATTTGCCTTTGCCGGTGTGGGACTATCGTTTTTCGGTCTGAAGGACTACAGCCAGCGTCAGGGTCATTTGTCCGTCGTGCAAGAGCAGGCGGTGAGAGCCCATTTCACCGCGCAGCCTGCCCGCAATGCCGATGAGGTCTGTGCCTATGTTCTAGCCGAGTGCGACCAAAACTACAGCACGTCGGGAGCCGCCAAGCTGATGCGCCGCCTGGGGTTCGCGTATAAGAAACCACAATTGCTGCCTGCACAGGCCGATGAAGCCAAGCAGGCTGCGTTTATTGCCAAATATGAGGCCCTGATGAACGGGTTGGCCGCAGATGAGATGGTTGTCTTTTCGGACGCTGTCCACCCCGAACACCAGAGCCGCCCCGCCCATGGTTGGTTCCCCAAGGGACAAAAGACGGCCCTGAAGGCGACATCAGGGCGCAAGCGGCTCAACATTCAGGGCGCGCTTGACCTTGAGACTTTCCAGTTCACCTTTGTGGAAGGCGAGAAGATCAATGCCCAGACAACCCGACAGATGCTGGAAAAGTTGGAACGCAACAACCAAACCAAGACGGCCATCCACGTCTTTGTCGACAATGCCCGCTATCATCATGCCAAGATACTACAGCCATGGCTGGACAGCCCAGAACGTCGGGTGAAGTTGCATTTCTTGCCAGCATATGCCCCGCACCTCAACCCGATCGAGCGTCTTTGGGGTGTTATGCACAAATGGGTCACCCACAATCGGCACTATGCAACGTTCAACCAATTCACAGAGGCCATTTTCGACTTCTTCCGCAAGACCCTGCCAGAAAAATGGCCAGAGTTTCGCGACACCGTCACCGACAACTTCCGCGTCATATCGCTCAAGGAATACAAAGTGATTTGAGGGGAAAACCTCAGGTCAATTCAGGCGCGGGAGTATAGACCGCTTCAAGCTGATCAATGACTGCTATGGCCATGAGGCGGGCGACACTGTGCTTAAACAAATTGCCATTCGCGCGCGCACTGTTTTGCGGCCGGAAGACATGGTCGCGCGACTGGGCGGCGATGAATTTGTGATCGTCATCGAAGGGAACCGTTCCAAAGCGACGCTTGAATCACAGGTGGAAAAACTGCGCCGCGCGATTTCCAATCCGATCTTGCACGACAAGACCCGTATCGGCGCCACGATCAGCGTGGGGATCGCCGGGTATACGGACGACTCGGACTGTTTCTCTGATGTGATGCGTCAGGCGGACATCGCGCTGTATGCATCCAAACAGGGCGGGCGAAACTGCACCACATTCTTTAACACCCAAATGGGCAATGCCGCGATTGCCCGCGACCAGATTGAGGTGGCCCTGGGTCAGGCTGTCTTGGCAGACGAATTCATCCTGCATTATCAACCCCGTCTCGACATTCAATCCGGAGAGATCGTTGGCGCCGAAGGTTTGGTGCGCTGGGTGCATCCCGAGCGGGGGATGGTGATGCCGGACATATTCATCCCGATCTGTGAGGAAACTGGCCTGATTGATGAACTGGGCCGCATTGTTCTGGAAATCGGTTGCAGTCAGGCGATTGAATGGCACCAAGCTGGGTTCGACCTTGATGTCTCGCTGAATGTGTCACCGCGCCAGTTTTCTGATCCGGGGTTCGTGACAACCTTGCAAGACTTTGCGGCGCGGCCGGGGTTTCCCCATGGCAGGATTGAACTTGAGATCACAGAGACAGTCCTGATCGGTGAACATAACGAAATTGCCGAAAAGCTGCGGGCGATCACCGCAATCGGGTACAATATCGCGATTGACAACTTTGGCACCGGCTATTCCAACCTGTCCTACATTTCGCGGTTTCCGCTGACCTGTTTGAAAATCGACCGCTCCTTCATTGATCAATTGCCGGCCTCTGGCCCGATTGTCCAACTGATCCTGACCCTTGGCCCGCAAATTGGCGCGCGTGTCGTTTCCGAAGGGGTCGAAACTCAGGAACAACTGGATTGGCTTACCGATAACAACTGTAAAGAGGCGCAAGGCTACCTTATCACGCGGCCCCTTGCAGTGCGCGATTTCGAACGCTTCGTGCAGGCATTCGCGCCATCAGGCCAGCGGGGCTACGATGAATACCGCGCCTGACCCACACCAAACCTAGACGCTGCCTGTGATATCCTGTCTGTTGGATCCAAAGCAGGGGACATCATATGGCCGAACTCACCAAACGAATTGCACAAGGGCGCGGCGATGCTGCGGCAGATTTGGTTCTGCGTGGCGCTCAGGTGTTTGATGTCATCACGGGCGCAATGCTAGACGGTGATGTGGCGATTTGTGGCGATACCATCGTTGGCACCTGCGCCGATTACGACGGCAAACAAATCGTGGATGTTACCGGCCTCACCCTCGTGCCCGGTTTCATCGACACGCATCTGCACATCGAAAGCAGCCTTGTCACACCGTTTGAATTTGACCGTCTCGTCACCCCCCTTGGCGTGACCACCGCGATCTGTGATCCCCATGAAATTGCGAATGTTTTGGGCGTCGCAGGTATCCAGTACTTCCTCGATGCGGCCCTTGAAACTGTGCTTGATATTCGCGTTAACCTCAGCTCTTGCGTTCCCTCAACCGACATGGAATCGTCCGGGGCGCGGATTGAGGCGGCGGACCTGATCGCGCTGCGCGACCACGCGGCGGTGATTGGTCTGGCCGAGGTCATGAACTACCCTGGCGTGATCCACCAAGACCAAGGGATCATGGCGAAACTTGAGGCGTTCAAAGGCGGCCATATCGACGGCCATGCGCCGATGTTGTCGGGCAAAGATCTGAACGCCTACATCGCCGCTGGCATCCGCACGGAACACGAAGCCACGACCGCCGATGAAGCCCGCGAAAAGCTGCAAAAAGGCCTGCGCGTGTTGATCCGCGAAGGGTCGGTGTCCAAAGACCTCGACGCATTGTTGCCGCTTCTGGATGAACGCACTGCCAGCTACATGTGTTTTTGCACCGATGATCGTAACCCGCTGGATATCGACGAACACGGACATCTGGACTACATAATCCGCACCGCGATCAAACGCGGCACATCCGCAGTCGCAGTCTACCGCGCAGCATCGCTGTCAGCTGCCGAAGCCTTCGGTCTCAAAGATCGCGGCCTCATCGCGCCGGGTCAGCGCGCAGATATCGTCGCCCTTGTCAGCTTGGAAAGTTGCGATGCGAAAATGACCTTCTGTGGCGGCGTCCATGCCGCTGAAACTGCGTTCAATGCGCGTAAAATTACCCCCACAATCGGGCGCAATTCTGTGCAAGCCCCGACCGTCACAGCCGCCGATTTCCGCACCACATCCAACCGCGCCGAAACTGACGTGATCGGCGTTATCCCCGGTAAAATCATCACCGAGCATCTGCACGAAGTGATTGAGCCGCAAAACGGTGACAAATCCCCCGACATCGCCCGCGACCTGATCAAGATCGCTGTCGTCGAACGCCACGGCATAAACGGCAATATCGCCACGGGCTTCGTGAAAGGCTTCGGTTTGCAACGCGGCGCCATTGCCTCAACCGTTTGTCATGATCACCACAACATCGCCTGCGTCGGCGCGAATTACGACGATATGGCCCTGGCCTCTAATCGCATGACGGCACTTGAGGGGGGATTTGTCGTCACCGAAAACGGTAAAATTCTGGCCGAACTGGCCTTGCCAGTGGCGGGTCTCATGAGTCTCGAGTCGTTCGAACACGTGCGCGAAAAACTTGAAATCCTACGCGCCGCTGCTAAATCATTGGGCGTCACCCTGGACGAGCCGTTCCTGCAACTGGCGTTCCTCGCACTGCCGGTGATCCCGATGCTCAAAATCACCGATCGCGGCATGGTTGACGTCGCCAAATTCGAAATCATCTCGTCTTAGGCGCGTCTCGTCGCGTCTTTGCTTGATAAATATCCCGGGGGCCCCGAAGGGTGGGTGCAGCGCCCCCTCCGCGCTCGCGGCACGCGCCTCACAACCCGTTAACGGGCACTTTCAGCATCGGATTCCCGTCCTTGTCGGTGGGTACATGCCCGGCGCGCATATTCACCTGTAGTGCCGGGATAATCAGCTTTGGCATCGCCAGTTGCGCGTCGCGATCCGTTCGAAATTTGATGAAATCCTCGCGGGACTTGCCGCCGCCGACATGGATGTTGGCCGCTCGTTGGTCCGCCACCGTGGTTTCCCATGCAATGGCGCGCCCGTTCGGCCCGTAATCATGACACATGAACAGGCGCATCTCGGCGGGCAGGGCCAGCACCTTCTGGATGCTGTCATACAACTCCCCTGCGTCCCCGCCCGGAAAATCCGCCCGCGCCGATCCGCCGTCGGGCATGAACAGCGTGTCCCCGACAAAGGCGGCGTCTCCCATCACATGAACCATGCATGCCGGCGTATGGCCCGGGGTGGCCATGACATAACAGCTCATATCGCCAACGGTGTAGGTGTCACTGTCGCTGAACAACGCATCAAACTGCGACCCGTCGCGCTGGAATTCCGTGCCCTCGTTGAACACTTTTCCAAAGGTTTCCTGCACCACCATAATCTTTTCACTGACACCGATTTTGCCGCCCAGCTTGTCTTGCAAATACGGCGCAGCGCTCAAATGATCGGCATGCACATGGGTTTCGATGATCCAGTCCAGCGTCAACCCGCGCTCTGTAATCCGCGCAACCAGCTGATCGGCGTGCTCGGATGTGATGCGTCCGGCGGCGTAATCAATATCCATCACGCTGTCGATGATCGCGCAGTGATCCGAATTCGGGTCTTTGGCGATATAGCTGATTGTGTTGCTCGCTTCGTCAAAGAAGCCTTCGATTTGCGGCTGGATATCCATGTTCACGGTCATACTGTGTGTCCCAACGGTTGCGATTTTGATTTAACGATCTTTGCAATCACGATGCCAGTGATCATCGCGCCCGTAAAGGTCAACGCGGCTGGGTCCAGCTTTCCCACAGCAGGCAATTCCTCACCGAGGCAGAACCTGGCGATGCCCCAACCGACGCCAAACGTCGTTGACCCAGCGATCAATGGATCGGAACGTTGGCAGGTGGAACACATCGGCCATACGCGGCGCAGAACGAACCGATATCCCAACGCCGCACCGCCCAATGCACCGCGCATAACAAACGCCAACGATGGATCTCAAAACCTTGGCAGGGTTGGCCATGCCACCCAAAATGATCCCAAACCCGAAAATCAGCCCGATGGCATAGGTTATCAAGAACCGCATTATAGGGCACCCCCGATCCCAGAACTGATCCCAGTTCCGAAGATATGGCGCGTGACGTAAACCGTCACCACCGCCGCGATCATGAACACCACCGTAGCCACGATAGAACGCGGCGACAATCGCGCGATGCCACAGACGCCGTGCCCTGATGTGCCGCCGCCGCCATATGTCGCGCCGACCCCGACGATCAATCCGCCAATGATCATAGCTGCGCTAGAAACTGGCACCTGAACCGTTACCGATTGGCCGCTGACCAACCAAAAGAGGGCGGGTGCGCTGACCATTCCGGCCAACAGGCTCGTGCGCCAACCCCAATCGCTGCGCGACGTCGGCATCAGAAAGCCTGCCAAAATGCCCATGGCACCCATGACGCGGCCAAAATTGGCCATCTACAGAACGGACGCCAGTCCGATCAATAGGCCGCCCCCAAGGGAGGCGAGAGGTGTGAAATCAGTGGGCATAGCGATCCTGATGAATTGGGTGGGTAATCCCCCGAAAAATGGTTGTGTTGAAAACTAGAATTTTCTCGGCAAGATAAGCCAAGGAGATTCACCATGTAGAAATCACGTTATTCAGAGGCCCAGATTGTCGCGGTTTTGAAAAAAGCTGAGAATGGTGTGCCTGTATCTGAACTGTGCCGCAGCCATGGAATGAGCAGCGCTGCGTTTTCCCAATGGCGTTCAAAATATGTGGGAATGGACGCATCGCTCATTTCCGAGATGAGGCAGTTGCAGGCTGAGAATGCGCGTCTGAAACGGATGTATGCAGATATCGCGATGCAGAATGAGCTGGTGAAAGAAGCCCTCGCAAAAAAGTAACGAGGCCGTCTTTCCGACGAGAACCTCTCAGTGAATGTACCATTCACCTGCCGGCCAGTGGATGGCCCAACATGCAGTCGATGTACGCGGCGTTAGCGTTGCTTTGGCGTGCCGTGCTTTCCCGATCAGCCCGCGGTGCTTTCGGTATTTGCCGCTGTTGGCTGACGAGAACAAAGAAATCGAGGATTGGCTGATTGCCTTGACCAAGGCCGGCAAGAACTGGGGCTTTGGGCTGTGCTTCCTGTATTTGCGCAACATTAAGGGCTTCAAATGGAACCACAAACGGGTTCGTCGGATTTATTGTGAGCTGGAATTGAACCTGCGGATCAAGCCCCGAAAACGCTTGAAACGCGAGCGCCCCGAGCCGTTATCAGTACCCGATAAGCCCAACCAGGTTTGGTCCATGGATTTTATGTCTGATCAGCTGTGGAATGGGAAATCGTTCCGAACCTTGAACATTCTGGATGATTTCAACCGAAAGGGACTAGCCATAGATGTGGATTTTTCGCTGCCAGCGGCGCGGGTCGTGCGCAGTTTGAACCAGATTATAGCCTGGCGTGGGAAACCTGCGATGATACGCGTGGATAACGTCCTATGCGCGGAACGATTGGTTGATTTGGCGTCAGATCATTGTCGCATCGAGGTATCTCGACACGTTTGAATCATGTCTCAGTTCGGCGTTTTGGTCAACGACAGTCTCTCCCATAACAAACACAGAGCTTGGATTCAAACATCAAGTGCAACGGTTGATTTGAAGGCCGCGATTTCGTCGGCCATGGCTTCAGCGGGTGTTCTCCATCCGAGAGTTTTTCTCGGACGGTTGTTCATCAGGTTTGCAACGTCGTTCAGCCATGTTTGGCTTGCACCGTTCAGGTCAGTTCCTTTGGGCATGTACTGACGCAGCAGTCCGTTGGTGTTCTCGTTGCTGCCACGCTGCCAAGGCGCATGCGGATCGCAGAACCAGATATCGATCTTCAACCGTCTGGCGAGTTCGGGGTGGCAGGCCATTTCGGAGCCGCGGTCGTAGGTCATGCTCTTGCGCAAAGCAGCGGGTAGTCGTCTCATCTGGCGGGTGAAGCTGTCGAGCGCGGCCTCGGCCCCATTGCCGTCCATTTTGCAAAGAATGACAAAGCGTGTCTTGCGCTCGACCAAGGTCCCCACTGACGAGCGATTGAATGCGCCCTTGATGAGGTCGCCCTCCCAATGGCCTGGTACCAGTCGCGCTTCGATCTCTTCAGGGCGGTTGATAATGCGCAATGATTCCGGGACCATAGCACTGCCCGCCGCTGTCCTGCGCTTGAGCCCACGCTTAGGCTTCGCTTGACGCAACGCCTCGATCATCGCCGCCTTCAGCCCACCACGTGGCTGCGCGTAAATCGCGGCATAGATGGTCTCATGGCTCACATGGGCGGATGGATCATCAGGCTTCATGAGACGCAGTCTCTGCGCAATCTGCTCAGGCGACCAGTGCAGATGTACGAGCTTGCCATGAACGAAACGATTAAGATCGCTCCCCTCCACAAGCTTGCGCTTGCGGCGGCAGCGCGCACGCCGGGCATCATAGGCCTGCCGCGCCGCTTGCGGGCAATAGCTGCCGTCTTCCTGCCGACCTCGCGCCAGCTCACGGCAGATCGTGCTCGCCGGGCGATGCAAAAGCTGGCCGATCAACCGCTGACTGCTGCCCCTATTATGCTCGGCTAATATCACGCCACGGTCCTCGCTGCTGAGGTGCTTGCTTCGTATGTCCATCACAACATCCTATGCCCAAAGGGCTCTGAGTGTTGCATTTGAAACTTGAGCCTAAGGAGTACGCTATTGCGGCTCTCACCGTCCTTAAGACGAGATCATTGGGTCGCTAACACAGAAGGCCTGAACATTATCTACGAGGTCAGTTGCCTGCCTCCACGGCCCTTACAGAGAAAGGTCCTTCTGCGATCGATCACCCCTCAAAGAAGGGGCAGGGCAATCGCATGAACAATAACGATGACAAATGTTGTAGAGGCTGATTCGATGGGTGATCTTCACTGGTTTAACGAGGTCATATGCCATGCCAAACCCAAGTTCACCTGAGGTCCATCCCATTGAATTTCTTACGCATTTTTCAGAGATAAGCGATTCACGTCAAGAGGTTAAAGTGACTTACCCTTTGCCGGAAATACTCCTCTTAACCCTATGCGCTGTTTTGTCAGGTGCCAATGACTGGACGGCCATCTCGATATATGGGACCAAGAAACTGGGCTTTTTGAAGCGTTTTCTACCTTTTGCAGACGGGACACCGTCCCATGACCAACTTGGAAACATCTTTGCGGCCTTGGATGCCGAGGCGTTTCAGGCCTGTTTTATCGACTGGGTGGCCTCCCTTAACAAGACGGTGACTGGAGTGGTCGCGATTGATGGGAAAACCTCTCGCCGCAGCCTGGATAAAGCTGGCGGCAAGGCCGCAATTCACATGATCTCGGCCTGGAGTTCGGAATGGAATCTGACGCTGGCGCAACGGCAGGTGGACGGCAAGTCCAACGAGATAACGGCCATACCAGAACTGTTGGAACTGCTCACCCTGAAGGGGGCTATTGTCACCATCGACGCTATGGGATGCCAACGCGAAATCGCCGCGAAGATCATCTCCAAAGAAGCAGACTACATCCTCGCTTTGAAGGGTAATCAGGGCAGCCTACGCAAGGACACAGAATTATTCATGACGGAACAGGCGGCCGTAGATTATGACGACACAACAGTCACTTACCACGAAACGGTAGAGAAGTCTCATGGCCGTATCGAAACAAGGAGGGTCACAGTGTGCACGGATATTGACTGGCTTAAAGCGGACCACAATTGGCCCGGTTTGAAAAGCATCGTTATGGTCCAGTACCACGCCATCCTGCAGGATAAAACGCGCGCCGAAACCCGCTATTACATTTCATCAATGACATCAGATGCTGAACATCACGCCAAAGCCATCCGTGACCACTGGGGAATAGAAAACGGGCTGCATTGGGTCATGGACATGGTGTTTCGCGACGATGAATGCCGTATCCGAAATGGCAATGCTCCAGCCAATTTTACGACCATAAAACACGTTGCAAGCAACATGCTGCGCTCCGTAAAGGGGAAGCATAGCCTGCGATCAAAGCGCCACATTGCATCATGGGATGATGATTTCCTCGCCGAAATAATTAACACCTAAATCTCATGCGATTCCCCTGAAAGAAGGGGCGATAGGGTTTGCCATTTTTAATGATCCCGTGAACTGTGCGGGCTATTTTGGCGGCGATTGCGGTATACGCTTTGCGGCGCAAATGTGTGTTGTGGCGATCCTTCGTGATGTAGCGTTCAAACTTGTAGCGGAAGCTGTTGGCGCGTTGCAGAATGGCTACCTGTCCAGCCATCCAGAGGGTGCGGCGCAGACGGGCATTTCCGTATTTTGATAGCTTGGTTTGGCCACGGAAAGTGCCAGACTGGATGGTCGCGAGGTCCATGCCACAGAACTTCAGGAACTGCCGGTGATGGACGAAGCGGCGTAGGTCACCAGCTTCCGCCAGGATGGTCAGAGCATTGATGGGTCCTATCCCGGGGATTGATGTCAGCAGTTGATAGTCTGGAAGGTCTTTGAGAAGCGCGACGGCGCGATCTTCGATTTGATTGCGTTGCGCGATGAGACTGCGACCTTCCCCGAGAACAAGACGGAACATACTTATAGCATCAGAATCTAGGGCAACTGGTAACCCCACTGATACTTTGGAGGTCTCGTAAATATCTGCGAGCAAACGTTCTTTTGCGACCT
Organism: Octadecabacter arcticus 238; assembly: GCF_000155735.2. Taxonomy (GTDB): domain Bacteria; phylum Pseudomonadota; class Alphaproteobacteria; order Rhodobacterales; family Rhodobacteraceae; genus Octadecabacter; species Octadecabacter arcticus. The sequence continues at coordinate 3,069,871 of NC_020908.1, read as the reverse complement.
TGCGGCCCACAACGTCCCAAGCGTCAGCGGTAAATGCGTCCTTGCTCATGGCCGAGATAAAGTGTGGTGACGGATAGCGTTCAAGGAAAGCAAAGAACCAGTCATACCAGCGGCCAGAATATCTGACTCATTTATTTGGTTTTAATTTTTGGCAAACTCTGAATCAATATTCTCCATAGATTGGGAGGTGCTCATGGGTGGAGCCATAAAAATTACGCGCACGGATATGTCTGCGAAAGATTTGCGCCGTGCGGCAAAGCGAACCAAGGATGGGCGGGTTGTACGGCGACTACTGGCCATAGCGCTGGTGCTTGATGGGGTGGATCGTGAAACGGCTGCCCGCAGCAGTGGTATGGATCGACAAACACTTCGGGATTGGGCGCATCGCTTTAACGCAGAAGGCATTGAGGGGTTATCGGATCGGAATGGCAAGGGGGCAAAACCACGGTTGTCGCCCAAGCAACAGGCGCAATTTGTGGCGTGGGTGGAGGCCGGGCCCGACCCAGTAAAAGATGGCGTAGTACGATGGCGTTGTGTCGACTTGCAGGCTCGTGTTGAAGAGGAGTTCGACGTGAAACTGCATGTGCGTACGATTGGGAAATATCTAACCAAGCATGGCTTTCGCCGCCTGTCTGTGCGTCCAGAGCATCCGAAAACTGATCGCGAAGCGCAGCAGGCTTTTAAAAAAACTTTGCGAGCCTCGTAAACGATACTCTGCCAGAACATGCAAAGGGGAAGCCTCTTGAAGTATGGTTCCAAGATGAAGCCCGCGTTGGACAACAGGGGACACTCACCCGTAAATGGGCCAAGCGTGGAACTCGCCCGCGCGCACCCCGTGATATACGCTTCAAATGGAGTTATATCTTTGGTGCCGCTTGTCCCGCACGTGGTACCGCCGCAGGTCTCGTCCTGCCCTACGTCAACGCCGAGGCTATGGGGCTGCATCTTGATGAGATCGCAAAAGCTGTCGCACCCGGCTCACATGCCTTGCTGATTGTTGATGGGGCGGGGTGGCATGGCGCAAAATGTTTGCAGGTGCCAGATAAAATTACGCTCGTTAAGCTGCCACCGTATTCACCCGAACTGAACCCCATGGAAAACGTCTGGGCTTATCTGCGAGCTAATAAACTCGCAATCACAGTTTTCGACACCTATGACGAAATACTCGACAAATGTGCACAAGCTTGGAACTTCTTTGCGAACGACCCAGAGCGAATAAGTTCAATCACAGATCGAGAATGGGCAAGGGTCACTTAATTCGGCCGTTGGTATCACTGCGTAAACTGAGATGGAAACGGTCAGCTTCTGGAAAATACAACGGTAGATAATGCGTCAGAACCCGATGCCACAACTCGGTTTTCGACTTGGAAACGATATCGTGGGTCTTGGATAATTCCTGAATGTCATTTGTCCCACGCACCAGCGGGTCGTGGTAGAACTGCTCATTCCCAATCTCCATCATGTGGAGAATGACCTGAGCGTCCTTGGGGTCGTTCTTATCCCAACTATTGTGGAGAGCTTCCCTAGTTCGCGCCAAAGCAACTGACGATACCAGCTTCACTTCAAAACCTGCGGTTGTCAGATGATAAGCCAAGGCGCGGTGGTAATTACCGGTTGCTTCAAAAGCTGCGCGCACTGGGCGGCCGTAGTCCTTTAACGCGGTGATGAGGCGGGTGAAGTCAGCAAGTTCGTTTAAAACAGTTAAGCGACGGCGGCGCTTCTTGCCTGGAACAGCAATCAAAACCTCATGCCGCGCTTTGGCGATGTCGATAGCCACCAAAACAGGTGTGTTCTGTGTAATTGTAATCACGGTCATAGTAGGTCTCCTTTGCGGTGTGGTTTGTGCAAAACCACTGTAGAGACCTGAGGCACGGTTATGACCACCTGCTGCGCTATTTGAGGGCTGCGCAGGTGGTCATAACCTCTAAACTAGCATCATTCCGAAGGTGTTATGGGCCAGAATATGTAAGCGGCAAGCTCATTGAATGGGCCTGCAAGCACCACATAACGCTCAGCTAAATTCAGCCGGGGAAGCCGCAACAGAACGCATATATCGAGCGATACAATCGAACTGTGCGCCCCTCTTGTCTTATGATTTTGGCAGTTTCTATGCGAAGCTGGAACAGCTGCGCAGCACGTCATTTATGCCAGGCAGCGGCGGAGGTTGGGCCGTTCCCCTCTTGGTTGTTGAGGACCGTCGCTGAGTAAGGTCACCTCCGTCTTTTTTTTGAAACCTGAACGGATACTTGGGCTTTGGGCCCGCATGACAAGACAAGGTTAGGAAGAGACACATGGAAGATACCATTGGGATCGACATTTCGAATGACACATTGGACGCTTATTGGTTGTCCTCGCGAGAGCACAGGCAGTTTTGAAATGACAAAGCTGGCGCTAAAGCACTCGCATTTTGGGCGAGAAAAACAGAAGTTTCCCGCGTCATTTTTGAAGCAACAGGCATTTATCACAGGTGCATCGAAACGGGCTTGGCTCAACACGGGATCAGCTTTGCACGGGTCAATCCGCGTCAGGCCCGCCGGTTCTGCGAAGGTGAGCGATTTGGTCGCCATCGGTTCAAGACTAATCGCGAACGGCCGGCTGGCCAAAACGGACCGGGTGGACGCTGCGCTATTAGCCAAAATGGGCGCACTTCTGGAATTGAGAGCAGACCAACCCAAAAGCGAAACACTTCATGATCTCAAGCAGCTGGCAACAGCCAGGCTGGCATTGATCAAGGACCGGACCGCAGCAAAGGCACGACTTGCCGCAACGACGCACGTCCTGCCTTCCCAGCAGATCAAACGACGTCTGAAACAGATCGAACGTGACTTGTCGCAAGTTACCGAGGCAATCGATGCCATCGTTGCGGCAGACAAAGATCTCGCTGCACGCGCCGAGATTCTTACAAGCATTCCGGGCATCGCAAAGGTAACAGCCTGTGCGATATTAACCGAAATGCCCGAACTCGGACATTTGAGTGGCAAGAAAGCAGCGGCGCTGGCGGGCCTTGCACCCATATCGAGGCAATCGGGAAAGTGGCAAGGCAAGGAACGCATCCAGGGCGGTCGCGCCAGCGTCAGGCGCGCAGTCTATCTGCCAGCGGTTGTTGCTACACGCTTCAATCCAGACATGAAGGCAAAATACGAACATCTGATATCGACTGGGAAATGCAAGAAGCTGGCGATCACAGCCGTTATGCGAAAGCTGATTGTCACCGCAAATACCCTTCTACGGGATCAGCGAAAATGGGGCGAATATCCAGCTTGACCAATACGGATACTCATCGTTTGCAGGCAAACCACTGCCGGGCACAGGCAAACCACTGCCGGGCAACGGACCGCCCCAACCAACATGGGCATCGGCGGCATCACTCGGGGCTTCGCCCGTTTGGGGCGGAAACGATCCACTGGATTGTTTCTATATCGCCCTCACCCCGCCATGAAATTGAACCAGTACCAAATGGCCGCGTAGTTCTAGTTTCAAACAGCCCCATAAATGGGGGGGTACCGGTCCGCTAAACATACGCCTTAGGCGCGATACTACAACCGCGCCCGCGTCAGGCGCCCGCGTCAGGCGAGCGTGCCGTCCGGCGCAAGCGTCAGCGTCGCAGGCAGGGCATGATCCAACACACTTTGCGCGTTCGGCACATCGTTGTTTGTGGCGCGCCGCGTCGCGGCTGTGCGGCTTAACCCATGGCCCAGCCACCGTTGAATCAGCCGCGCGCGCAGCTCTTCTATGGGTACATCAAGGCGCACTGACAGCGTCCAGAGCGGCGCCAAATTGAACCAAGGTGCCTCGTCATATAGCAGATAATTGCCCTCAACGATGATCACCTCGGCGCTGGCGGGAACGATCCGCGCGCCCGCAATTGAAATGTCGCGGGTGCGATCAAAAGTCGGAACTGCCACGTCGACGCGTTCCTTCAGGCGGCGCACCATATGCACGAACCCAGCGCCATCAAACGTCTGTGGCGCGCCCTTGCGGTTAAGTTGGCCACGTTCCTCAAGCACCTGATTGTCCAGATGAAACCCGTCTTGTGGCACCACCACGGTCTGACACTTTTGTGCATTCAGCCGCCGCGCCAGTTCCTCCGCCAGCGTGGTTTTCCCACTGGCTGGCGGGCCCGCAATCGCGACCAAAACGCGCGCAGGACCCGAGCGAAGCGGCTGGATGCGTTCGGCCAGAAGATTGACTTGAGGGGTCAGATTGATCACGTCGACGGCTCCTTGAGGGTTATCTTGTATGGTACACACACGTCGCAGCAAGCGGGTGCTAGCGCGGTGGCAAATTTCTGCTCGCGTCTTTGCGCAGCGACGGTTTCATCTTATCGCCATGGGCGTCCAAAAACGTCCAGACCCGTGGCGCATCGTGGCGACCCAATTCGCGCAACCACCATGCCACGGACTTTTGAATGAACCACGCTTGGTCATTGGTGTATTCCGCCGCCCAGCCCAAAATGCGTTCGCGGGCGGCCAGTTCGTCCGGCTTGGGATTGTTCATTTTCGTCCACGGCAAGGTGATGACCATCGCGGCACGCTTGGTCCACATATGATCTGACGTGATCCAGCCCTCAACGACGCCCAGCCGCGACGGATCCGCAAGCAACCGGCGCGCGCCCGCACCGCAAACGTGATCGGCAATCGCCCAAGTATCAAATTGTGGCACCCACGACATGATCAACGCCCACGCGGCTTCATCGGGATTGATCCGCGCCTGCATCAATAATTTTGCCGCCGCGACGCGGGCTTCGTGAACGTTGCTGTCCCAAAGGTCAGCCGCCAGCGCCAACCTGTCGTCAACCGACAAGTCCGCCCGCCAGGTTTTGACCGCCGCATCAATCGCGGGGTTAGGTACGCCAAAATAGACCCGCTCGGCCTTATGGTAGGATTTCATTTCAACCGCTTTTTGCACATCGCCTTGGATTTGCAGAACGGCAATCGCGTCTTCAATAGGGATCATTCAACTGTTACCGATTTGGCCAAATTGCGCGGCTGATCCACGTCGGTGCCTTTGGCGACCGCCGTATGATAGGCCAACAATTGGGCTGGGATTGCATAAAGGATAGGGGCGACGAAGGGGGCAACCTCGGGCATCAGGATCGTGTCCCACACCCCCGGTCCAGCCTCTTTGGCACCCTGTTTGTCTGTGATCAACAACACCTTGCCACCGCGCGCCATGACTTCTTGCATGTTGGAAATCGTCTTTTCGAACAGCGCATCGCGCGGGGCCATGACGATGACTGGTACGTGTTTGTCCACCAGTGCAATTGGTCCGTGCTTCAGTTCGCCTGATGCATAAGCTTCGGCGTGTATGTAGCTGATTTCTTTCAATTTTAGTGCACCCTCGTGGGCCAGTGCGTACATCGGTCCGCGCCCCAGAAACAGGATGTCTCGTGCCTCTGCCAGTTTGCGCGACACGGCTTTGGTGCGCTCGCCAAGGGCCAAAGCATGGCTCATCAAGCCGGGGACAGACTTCACCTGCTCTAACGCCTCGGCCACTTCATCGGGGTTCATGTGTCCGCGATCTTGCGCCGCCTTGATCGCCAAAATTGCCAGCACTGTCAGCTGGCAGGTGAACGCTTTTGTTGACGCCACGCCGATCTCGATGCCCGCCAAAATCGGCAGCGGCAAATCGCTTTCGCGGGCGATTGAACTTTCGGGAACATTCACCACCGACACGATCTTGTCGACCTTGCCTTGGCAATATCGCAACGCGGCCAATGTATCGGCGGTCTCACCGGATTGGCTGACGAACAACGCCGCGGTGCCTTTCGGGATCGGTGGTTCGCGGTAGCGGAATTCGGATGCAACATCGATCTCGACGGGCAGGCGGGCAATCTGTTCAAACCAGTATTTCGCCACGAGGCAGGCATAGAAGGCCGTGCCGCAAGCCACCATTGTCAGGTGATCAATCTGTGCAAAATCCAATCCTGGATCGGGCAACATGATCTTGCCGTCCTGAATATAGTAGCCCAATGCATTGGTCAGCACCGACGGTTGTTCGGCGATTTCTTTCGCCATGAAATGCTTGTGCCCGCCTTTGTCGACCGACGCGGTATCAATCTTGATTGTGCGCATGTCGCGGTTGGCGATCCGGCCCTCGCCGTCGCGAATTTCCAACGATGTTCGCGTAATCACGGCCCAGTCACCTTCGTCGAGGTAGGTGACTTTGTCGGTCATTGGCGCCAGTGCAATCGCGTCCGATCCGACGAACATTTCACCATCCCCGTGCCCGATTGCCAGCGGTGATCCTTTGCGCGCCGCGATCATCAGGTCGTCTTCGCCCTCAAACAGAAAACACAGCGCGTAGGCCCCCATCAGGCGCGCAATTGTCTGTTCTGCCGCGTCGCGTGGGCTAAGGCCTTGATCTAGATAGCTTTGTGCCAAAAGTGCGACAGTTTCCGTATCGGTGTCGGTCTCATAGTGGATGCCTTTGGTGGCCAACTCTTCGCGCAGCTCGCGGAAGTTTTCAATAATGCCGTTGTGAACCACAGCCACACGTCTGGTCTGGTGTGGATGGGCATTGTTCACATTGGGTTCGCCGTGGGTCGCCCAACGGGTGTGCCCGATGCCGGATTTTCCTGCCAGTGGTTCATGCACCAGTAGATCCTGTAAATTTATCAGTTTACCCACCGCACGGCGGCGATCCAGAACGCCAGCGTTCAAGGTTGCAATTCCAGCGCTGTCATAGCCGCGGTATTCCAGCCGTTTCAGCGCTTCCACAAGGATAGGCGCCGCTTCGTGCCGCCCTAGGATACCTACAATTCCACACATTTTCAGGGCTCCTTAGCGGCACTTGCCGTATTGGACTTGAACTTTTGCAACATTCGTCGCGCAAATCCCGGTTTATTCTCTTGACGCGCACGGCCCACCGCCATGTCGCCTTCTGGTACGTTTTTCGTGACGATTGTACCTGTGGCGGTCATGCTCTCATCGCCCAAAGTTACAGGTGCCACCAGCATTGTGTTGGACCCCACGAACACATCCGCGCCAATCGTGGTCCGATGCTTGGACACGCCGTCATAGTTGCAGGTAATCGTGCCAGCGCCGATGTTGGACCGCTCGCCCACATGGGCATCGCCGATATAGCTCAGGTGGTTAACCTTCGCGCCCGCCTCAATCACCGCGTTCTTGATTTCCACAAAATTGCCGACCTTAACGTTCTCCGCCAGTTCTGTTCCGGGACGCAGCCGCGCGTAGGGGCCGACGACGCTGCCGCGCGACACATGACACCCCTCAAGATGACTGAACGCGCGGATCGTGGCGTTGTTTTCGACCGTAACACCGACCGCAAAAACCACGTTTGGTTCCACGACCGTATCCGACCCGATGTAGGTATCATGGCTGAAATAGACCGTGTCGGGCGCGTGCAATGACACGCCGTTCGCCATGGCGTCTTTGCGGGCGCGAACTTGAAATGCCGCCTCTGCTGCCGCGAGGTCGGCGCGCGAATTGATGCCCATGGTTTCGGCCTCTTCGCAGCGCACAACTGTTGCAGACAAGCCTTTGGCGCGCGCGATACCGATGATGTCGGTCAGGTAATATTCACCCGCCGCGTTATCGTCTGAAACAGCGTCCAACAGATCAAAAATAACATCTGCCTTGGCCGAGATAACACCAGAGTTACAAAGGTTTATCATGCGTTCTTCATCTGTTGCATCTTTGAATTCAATGATCCGCTCCAACGCATCACCGTCCATCATCAGCCGCCCGTAGCGACCTGGATCGGCGGCTTGAAACCCCAGTACAACCACGTCCGCAGTAGCCCCGGCGGTCAACATCGAGTCCAGGGTTTCGGATTGAATAAACGGCGTATCTCCGTACAGGATAATGACGTCGCCGCTAAAATCTGCCAAGGCATCTTTGGCCTGCTTGACCGCATGAGCAGTGCCCAGCTGGTCTTGCTGAACCACGACAATTGCGTCTTCGTCATATGCCAGTGTAGCCGCGCCAACGGCCTCGGCCCCGTGGCCCGCGACAACGACTGTCCGTTCGGGTTCAAGGTTGGATCCAGACCTCATCGCGTGGACCAGTAAAGACCCACCAGCGACCTCGTGCAGAACTTTGGGTACGTCGGACATCATCCGAGTGCCTTTTCCTGCGGCTAAAATAATCAAAGCGACTGCCATTGCGCCCACCTGTGTTGTTTTTTCCCTACATACGCGCAAGGGCTGATTCCGCAAGGGCGCGACCTGCTTGGGGGCTTCACATCCCATGTCGCTGGGTTACAGATGTCGCCAAAGCAAGCTTAGGAAACATGTATGAAAACGGTTATCTTCGATCTCGACGGCACATTGGCCGACACATCCCAAGATCTGATTGCGGCGGCCAACGTCTGTTTCAAGGGTCTTGGGCTCGGCGCGCTGCTTGATCCGGCTAAGGACGCGGGCACGGCGTTGCGCGGCGGGCGGGCGATGCTGACGTTGGGGTTCAGCCGTGTCGATGGCTTTGGCGAACCTGACATTGCCGGCCAGTATCAGGTTCTGTTGGACGCTTATGCCAAAGACATTGACCACCATACAGTGATGTATCCCGGTGCGATGGACGCGGTTGAGGCCCTGAAAATGCGCGGGTACGGTGTCGGGATCGCCACCAACAAACCCGAAGGTCTGGCCGAAGACCTGCTGCGGCGTCTTGGCGTCCGGGGTGCATTTGCCTCCTTGGTCGGCGCCGATACGCTTATGGTCAAAAAGCCGGACCCCGAACATCTGTTCGAAGCGGCGCGGCGCGCGGGTGGCATTGCGGCGCTGACCTGCTTGGTGGGCGACACCGCGACGGACCGCAACACTGCAAAAGCCGCAGGCGTGCCATCGATCCTTGTGACGTTCGGCCCGTCTGGTGAAAACATGGCCGCCCTCAACCCCGAAGCGCTGCTGGAACGCTACGAAGATTTGCCCGCAATCGTGGATCGCCTGATGGGTGCGGCGTAATCGCCATTGACGGGTCGGCGACCTAGACGCACAAACAGATCATGAACAAGATTTTAACCGACGTCTTTCGTGGCAGCTTTACCCAGCAGGAACCGATCCCGCAGGCGGGCATCGACGCAGCATTGGCGGTGCTCAACCACGGGCGTCTGCATCGCTACAACACATCGGGCGATGAAATCGCCGAGGCCGCGTTGCTGGAAGAAGAATTTGCCAGCCTTACAGGGGCGAAATATTGCCTTGCTGTGGCGTCGGGCGGGTACGCAATGACCACTGCGTTGCGGGCGTGCGGCATTGGACACGGCGACACCGTGTTGACCAACGCGTTCACCCTCGCGCCCGTTCCTGGTGCCATTGCCGCGGTCGGGGCCACGCCGATCTTTGTGGGTGTGACCGAAGATTTGGTGATTGATCTGGATGACTTGGCTGCAAAACTGGACCAGTCGTCGGTGTTGCTGTTGTCGCATATGCGCGGCCATATCTGTGACATGGATGCGCTGATGGCTCTGTGTGACGCGGCCCAAGTCACTGTCATCGAAGACTGCGCCCACACCATGGGGGCCGATTGGAACGGCATACCTTCTGGTCGCTTTGGCAAATTCGGCTGCTATTCCACCCAGACCTATAAACACGTCAATTCCGGAGAGGGCGGCTTGCTGATCAGCGATGATGCCGACGGCATGGCCCGCGCCATCATGTTGTCGGGCAGCTACATGCTGTTTGACCGCCACCGTGCGGCCCCACCACCCGAGGCGTTCGCCCAGATCAAATACGAGACCCCCAATATTTCAGGCCGGATGGACAATCTGCGGGCAGCGATCCTGCGCCCGCAACTGGCTGACCTGCAAACACAATGCGACCGTTGGAATGCTCTGTACCGCTCTCTGGAAACCGGCTTGCGCGACACGGCTGGTTTGAAACTGATTGACCGACCCGCAACCGAAGGCTTCGTTGCGTCCTCGTTCCAGTTTCTGCTTCTGGATTGGCCGCCCGCGTCCGTGCAAGACGTGATCGCGCGCTGCCGTGCGCGCGGCGTTGAACTGAAATGGTTCGGCGGCGCAGAGCCGAGCGGTTTCACATCGCGCTATGACAGTTGGCGCTATGCCCCCTCAGATCGCATGCCGAAAAGTGATCGTATTTTAGCGGGGATCATCGATATGCGCTTGCCGCTGACGTTTTCCACCGATGATTGCAGCCAGATCGCGCGGATCATCCGCGCGCAGGTCAGCGCAGTTTGGCAAAACCAAGTATCTGATTGATCACAGGGGTTGGTGGGCGATTCACACGACTTTGCCCAACACCTTAAGGGTGCGCAATTCGGCGTCTTTGAAAACCTGCACGGGCTGGTTGGGTTTGTCGCCCTTCAGCACAAGCATGTTCGGGGACGGGCGCTGGATGCGGGCAAACACGTAGCGGCCTTTTAGTGCCAAAGCCCAAATGCCGTCGTCGTGCAGGTCTACATCTGATGTGTCTAGCAGGGCCAACGCACCGATCGTCAGTGTCGGGATCATGTCATCAGTCACCACCGGTAGAAACGCCAGCGTCTCGGCCACAAGGGTGCTGGCCGTCAGCCATTGGCGCGCCAGCGCCACAGGCGCGGTGCCACGAAAATTGGGCAGGGCGGCGCTGTGATAAGGGATCGGCAGAAATCCCATCTCAAGCGCCTCTTGGCGCGCTGTCGCGGCGGCCAGCGGTTCGATTGTGCGCTCGGCAAACCCAGCTGGCAGATGAACCACGGTCTGCGTGCGGGCATCGCCGAAATAGAATTCCAGATCCAAAACGTCTGCCAACTGTTTCAAGGCATGTGCGTTGAACCGTTTGGGGTTGCCGGTTTTGTTGCGCATGTTCTTGATAAGGGACGGGTTCCCCACGGCCAGTCGTGACGCAGCAGCGGCCGACAAGCCTTTGCGCAAAAGCGCGGCGTCTATGATACTCATTAAATCTTTCACCAATGACCAAAAGCCTAATTTTTTCGCTTGGGCAATGCTGTTTCTAAACGAACATATACTTTTGGCCAGTTTTGGCCAGTTTTGGCCAGAGGCACAGAGGCCGCGATATGTGCAAAGACATCAATCATGGCGCCACTTACGGCAGGATCGGAAAATATCTGGTTAATGCGTCCTTGGAATTGGCATTAACATCGCAGTCTTGTCTTGGCCGAAACATCTACGTCGCCATATAGCGCCTAGTTTCGGGTCCGCAGGATTGACGCGGGACCCGCCGTAGGGCATGTTATTGAACAAGCGTTCAATAAATTTGGAAATGTCATGTTTACTGCCTCTATGACCTTTGATCTTGGTGACGATGTGAACGCCCTGCGTGACATGGTGCATGCATGGGCGCAGGCACACTTGAAACCGATGGCCGCGCAAATTGATCGTGACAACCTGTTCCCACCCGCACTTTGGCGCGACATGGGTGATCTTGGTTTGCTCGGCGTGACGGTGGATGAAACATACGGCGGCGCGGGGATGTCTTACCTCGCCCATACCGTCGCGGTCGAAGAAATCGCGCGCGCATCGGCGTCTGTGGCGCTGTCCTACGGGGCGCATTCAAACCTGTGCGTCAACCAGATCAAACTGAACGGAACCGACGCGCAAAAGGCGACATATCTGCCGCGCCTTGTCTCAGGTGAACATGTCGGCGCACTGGCAATGTCTGAATCCGGTGCCGGATCGGACGTCGTGTCCATGTCCCTCAAGGCGGAACGCCGAAACGATCGCTACATCCTCAATGGCACCAAATACTGGATCACCAATGGCGCGGAAGCCGACACGCTGGTCGTCTACGCCAAAACCGATCCGGCGGCGGGCTCAAAGGGCATAACGGCGTTCCTGATCGAAAAGTCCATGATGGGCTTCACCACATCGCCGCATTTCGACAAGCTGGGAATGCGCGGGTCCAATACGGCAGAACTGGTCTTTGACGACGTAGAGGTGCCATTTGATAACGTGCTTGGCGAAGAGGGACGCGGCGTGCGTGTTTTGATGTCCGGCCTTGACTACGAACGGGTTGTGTTGGCGGGCATTGGCCTTGGCATCGTGGCGGCTTGTCTGGACGAAGTGATGCCCTACATCGCACAGCGCAAACAATTCGGCGAACCGATTGGAAATTTCCAACTGATGCAGGGCAAGGTGGCGGACATGTACACGGCGCTAAATTCCGCGCGCGCCTACGTCTATGAGGTCGCCAAGGCCTGCGACAAAGGCACCGTCACCCGCGCGGACGCCGCCGCCTGCTGTCTGTACGCATCAGAACAGGCGATGGTGCAGGCGCATCAAGCCGTGCAAGCCTTTGGCGGGGCGGGCTTCATGGCCGACGCCCCCGTCGCGCGCCTGTTTCGCGACGCGAAACTGATGGAAATCGGCGCGGGCACATCCGAAATCAGGCGCATGTTGATCGGGCGTGAATTGATGGGGGCAATGACGTGACATTGACCAATGCCGCATCGGTGTGCCAATGGTCCTAGCGCTTTACCGCAGTCTATACGGGCTCAAATGCCCGCCAATGCCACCCGCCACGGCAGGCGCCCCACTGCGCGGCGTTGCCACTGCTGTGGCGCTCAGCTGTCTGGCAACAACGGGCCACGCACAGGCCGCATCACCCCTTAAGGGTGACATCACCGCATTCGAGGCCTGCTTCATCCAACTGATGATCGAAAACCCCGACAACCCGATGTTGGACATGATTGGCCCTATCGTCTGCGGCGAACGCCACATTCCTATCACCCAGTCGTGTGACGCGCTGGGCTACACGCTGTTTGATCGCCGCGCCGTATGTAAGACCGACGACCTCGTGTTTTGGCAGTCCCAAGTCACCCACCGCGCCGAGGCCGCAATCGCTCAAGGGCGCAACGGTACAGGCGGACTTTATGATGACGGCCTGACCCTGTGTGACGACGTCGCGGCCGCAAGCGATGATCCGATTGATTGCCTGATCGAAATCCACTGGCGCACCGCGCTGGAATTTGTTGCCGCTGATCTGGTTGCCGACTTGACAGGAGAAGAGCAATGAAATCCTCCCTTATCGGCCCGGCCTCAGCCGCCTGCAAAATGCATCAGGCAGCCCAGCAACTTCTGTTCTTGGAGGACCACCTATGATCCGTGCCCTGACCCTGTCGATGGTGCTCGCCCCCCTCAGCGCCCACGCCGAACTGCAACCCGCCGTGGTCGAATTGATGCCCCATATGGATGTCACAGCCGCCTGTTTTGACGGGGCCGAAGACAGCAACGCGGCGGCAGCCTGCGTCGGGCAGGGGTCCGGCCTCTGCATGGCATCCGAAACCGACGGGCAAACCACTGTTGGCATGATGTTTTGCACGCTGGCCGAATATGAGGCGTGGGACCGCCTGCTCAACCGCGATTATGGCCCGATAATGGACGGACTGCAGGCGATGGACGACCAAGATGTGGAATTTTTCCCCGAATTTGCCAACCGCGCCGACAGTTTGCGCGACGCACAACGCGCTTGGATCCCGCTGCGCGACACCCAGTGCGCGTTGGAATATGCCATGTGGGGGGCCGGATCGATGCGCCAGATTGCAGGCGCATCCTGCCTGCTCGATCTCACGGCCAAACGCGTGATATACCTGCGTTTCTTGGGTGAAGGCATGCGCGGATGACGCAAACTGTATTCCACGCGGCCCATGTCGCAGCACTTGACCTGGTCCGCGATGCCGCAGCCCATGCAGCCGCAGGTGGTGGTGAAAAATCCCGCGCCCGCCACGTGTCGCGCGGCAAAATGCTGCCCCGCGACCGCGTCGCAAACCTGCTCGATGTCGGTTCGCCATTCCTTGAAATCGGCGCCACTGCGGGCCACGGCATGTATGATGGTGCGGCCCCCTGCGGTGGTGTGATCGCGGGCATCGGGTTGATCCACGGCCGCCAAGTCATGGTGGTCTGCAACGACGCCACCGTCAAAGGCGGGACTTACTATCCGATCACGGTGAAAAAGCATCTGCGCGCACAGGAAATCGCTGAACAATGCCGCTTGCCCTGTGTTTATCTGGTGGATTCAGGCGGCGCGAACCTGCCAAACCAAGACGAAGTGTTCCCTGACCGTGACCACTTTGGCCGCATCTTTTACAACCAAGCCCGCATGTCCGCCGCTGGCATCCCGCAAATTGCCGCCGTTATGGGCAGCTGCACCGCTGGCGGTGCCTATGTGCCAGCCATGGCCGATGTGTCCGTGATCGTGCGCGACCAAGGCACGATTTTCCTCGCGGGGCCACCACTGGTCAAAGCCGCGACAGGCGAAATCGTGTCCGCCGAAGACTTGGGCGGCGGCGACGTCCACACGCGACTGTCCGGCGTTGCCGACTACCTCGCAGAAGACGACGCGCACGCGCTGGCCCTCGTGCGCCAAATTGTACAAAACACTCAATCCGGATCTGGGGCGGCGTACAAACCAAGCAAATTTAACGGACCAGCCAAGTCTGAACAGGATTTTTTCAACCTTATCCCGTCTGACCTCAAGACCCCGTTCGACATACGTGAAATCATCTTTCGCATTGTCGATGGGTCCGAATTTGATGAATTCAAAGCCCGCTTTGGCGAAACCCTCGTCACTGGGTTCGCGATGATCGAAGGCATGCGTGTCGGCATCATCGCCAACAATGGGGTGCTGTTTTCTGAAGCCGCCCAAAAAGGCGCGCATTTCATAGAGCTTTGTTCAAAAAGAAAAACACCACTCGTCTTCCTGCAAAACATCACCGGATTCATGGTCGGGCGGCAATACGAAAACGAAGGCATCGCCCGTCACGGCGCCAAGATGGTGACAGCCGTGGCGACCACATCGGTCCCCAAAATCACCATGATCGTCGGCGGTAGTTTCGGTGCGGGAAATTATGGCATGTCCGGCAGGGCTTACAGCCCGAACTTTATCTGGACATGGCCCACATCGCGCACCGCCGTCATGGGCGGTGAACAGGCCGCAGGCGTGCTCGCATCGGTCAAACGCGACGCCATGGATCGCGCTGGTGCGGATTGGTCAGACACCCAAGAAAAGCAATACAAACAACCTGTTATTGATCAATTTGAAGAACAATCGCATCCGCTTTACGCCTCTGCGCGGCTTTGGGATGATGGCATTATTGATCCGCGCGACAGCCGTGCTATCCTCGCCATGTCCCTTCGCGCCGCCCTGAACGCACCCATTGAGGACACACAGTTTGGCGTGTTCCGCATGTAATTTCGATACAATATCAAAGGCAAACCAATGACCGACAAGAAGAAACGCGGCGATTTTTATTCTGGCATCCCATGGGTGTCGGTGTCGCCAGAACAGGCCCGCGCCCATCCCAAGGGCGCACTCGGCCCACTGCTGTGGGTGATCGTCGCCTATTTTATTGCCATCGCAGTGCTGCGGCTCACCCTGTCACTGTACTACGGCGCAGGCCCGATAATCGCGCTATTTAACTGCATTTTTCCATTTCTCGTCGGCCTAGGTCTGGCGTTTCGATCCCCTTGGGCGGTTATTTTCGCAGCAATTTCAGCGGGTTTGACAGTCTTTGCCTTGGTGCGTGGATTGGGCGGGGACGGCAACCTCATCACGTTGTTTGAAACCCTCGCGAATGTTGGGATCTTGTTTTATCTGGTCGACGCGGACCGACCGAACCTGATTTACCGCCACCGCTATCGCAAATATTCAGTTGCGGACGCGGGCCCAGACGCAGACGCAGGCGACGCCTGATGATCACAAAACTACTCATCGCGAACAGAGGCGAGATCGCGTGCCGGATCATGGCAACCGCGCAATCCCGTGGCATCGCCTGCGTCGCGGTCTATTCCGACGCTGACGCACAGGCGCGCCACGTGCGCCTCGCGGATCAAGCAGTCCACATTGGCGGCGCGTCCCCGACCGACAGCTATCTGCGCGGAGATCGGATCATTCAAGCCGCGCAAAACACCGGCGCTGACGCGATCCACCCCGGCTACGGATTTCTCTCCGAAAACCCCGACTTCGTCGACGCCGTCACCGCCGCAGGGTTGATTTTCGTTGGACCCAGCGGCGACGCGATCCGCGCAATGGGCCTCAAAGATCGCGCTAAGGCCTTGATGATAAAGGCAGGTGTTCCCGTCGTGCCGGGCTATCATGGCGCCGATCAGAACGATGATCTGCTGCGCGATGAGGCCACCAAAATCGGCTATCCGGTGATGATCAAGGCCGTCGCAGGGGGTGGCGGTAAGGGCATGCGGCTGGCCGAAACGGCGCTGGAATTTGACGACCAACTCGCCTCTGCGCGCGCCGAAAGCCGGACAGCCTTTTGCAATGATGCTGTGTTGATTGAGAAATTTGTCACCGCGCCGCGCCACATAGAAGTGCAGATTTTTGGCGATGGTACGCAGGCTATTCACCTGTTTGAACGTGACTGTTCGCTGCAACGTCGCCATCAAAAAGTCATCGAAGAAGCCCCGGCGCCGAGGATGAGCGACGCGGTGCGATCCGCCATGGGTGCGGCGGCGGTGAAAGCCGCAGAAGCCATTGGGTACAGCGGCGCGGGCACGGTTGAATTCATCGTCGACGGGTCCGGCCCGCTGCGTACCGACGGGTTTTGGTTTATGGAAATGAACACCCGCCTGCAGGTCGAACACCCCGTCACAGAAGCCATCATCGGCATCGATCTGGTGGATTGGCAGTTGCGCGTGGCGGCTGGGGAACCCCTGCCAATGCGCCAAGAAGACGTAAAAAGTCAAGGCCATGCGTTCGAAGCACGGCTCTACGCCGAAGACGCCACGCAGGGCTTTTTGCCCGCCATTGGCCGTCTAACCCATCTGACATTCCCCGACATTGTCCGCGCCGATACTGGTGTTGAGGCGGGCGATGAAATCACCCCGCATTATGACCCGATGATCGCGAAAGTGATCGTTCACGGACCTGACCGCGCGGCGGCACTTGCGATGTTGATCAATGGCCTCGCGGCCACGCAGGTCGCGGGCACGGTGACAAATTTGGGCTTTCTGACCGCCCTCGCAAGCGGTGCGGACTTCGCGGCGGGGCACGTGGATACGGGCCTGATCGCACGGCATCTGGACAGCCTCACCGCCGCGCCAGTTCCCACGCCAGCCGATCTGGCGCAGGCCGCCCTCGCGCTCAGTGGTGTTATGGCGCGGCAAGGTGGCGCGACCGGATTTGCGCTGCACGCGCCGCTGACGTGGTCCATTGACCTTGGCGACAGCACCGTTCTGCTTACGGTTCACAAATCGGATCATGTGACCTGCGATGTAGCAGGGCAGGCGGTGGACGCCCAAAGGCTGGGCAATATCTGGCGGTTTGACGGGCAAAAGGCACGCCCACAACATCTGTCGGGGCGGGTCGTGACGCTGTTTGGTGCGGCGCCAATGACATTCACCCAGCCCGACCCGCTGGATCGCATCAGTGCGGGACAGGGCGGCGACACCGTGCTGACCCCGATGCCTGGCCTGTTGCGTGATATCTTCGTGGCCGTCGGCGATGACGTGCAAGAAGGCGACCGACTTGCGGTGCTTGAAGCGATGAAAATGGAACATGTGTTGTGCGCGCCGCGTGCGGGCAAAATTTCTGCTATCCACGCCGTTTCCGGCAGCCAAGTGCAGGCCGGTATCGCGCTGATATCGTTGGAGGTTATAGATGCCCCAAAAGATTGAACTGTTTGAGGTCGGGCCCCGCGACGGGTTGCAAAACGAACCCCGCGATATCCCTGTGGCGGAAAAAATCGCACTCGTCGATATGCTCTCGACGTCTGGCTTGCATCACATCGAATGTGCCAGTTTCGTCAGCCCCAAATGGGTGCCGCAGATGGCGGGCAGTGCGCAGGTCTTGGCAGGGATTAAGCGCGCCGGCAACGTCCGCTACACCGCACTCACCCCCAACTTGCGCGGGTTTAGCGACGCGATCGCAGCACATGCGGATGAAGTCGCGGTCTTCGCCTCAGCGTCTGAGGGGTTTTCGCGCGCCAATCTGAACGCCAGCATCGCGCAAAGCCTGACCCGCTACCGTGACATCGCACAGGCGGCGAAAGCGGCCAACATCCCCGTGCGCGGCTATGTGTCCTGCGTCGTTGCTTGCCCGTTTGATGGCCCAACGGACCCCGCGCAGGTGGCGTATGTCGTGGGCCAATTGCGCGACATGGGGTGTTATGCAGTCAGTCTTGGCGACACCATCGGTGCAGGGACGCCTGACAGCATCCAAACCATGCTCGGCGCGGTTCTAGATGTGGCACCAGCGCAGGTTCTGGCGGGGCATTACCATGACACGGGCGGGCGCGCTTTGGCCAATATAGACGCGTCAATCGCCCTTGGCCTGCGGGTGTTTGACACATCTGTGGGGGGTCTTGGCGGCTGCCCCTATGCGCCCGGCGCGTCTGGCAACGTCGCGACAGAAACCACCGCCCGCCACTTGGCAGCACAAGGCTTTGACACAGGGCTTGATTTGGCCGTCATCGACGCCGCCGCAAAACTGGCGCGCACAATGCGAGGGACCAATGATGTTTGAAACAATTACCCTGATCACCGACAAACGCGGTGTCGCGACATTGACGCTCAACCGGCCCGAAAAACACAATGCCATGTCGGGTCAGATGATTGATGAATTGACACAGGCCGCGGCAGGTCTTGACGCGGACGCAGCAGTGCGCGTCGTGGTTATCACAGGGCAGGGGCGTAGTTTTTGCGCTGGCGGTGATCTCGCTTGGATGAAGGCGCAAATGGCCGCCGACAGCGCCCCCCGCGCGGCTGAGGCGCGCAAACTTGCCGATATGCTCGGCGCGCTGAACGCACTGTCCAAACCGCTGATCGCGCGGGTGCAGGGTGCGGCGTTTGGCGGCGGTGTCGGCCTGTGCTGTGTGTCTGACAAAGTTTTCGCCGTGAACACCGCGATGTTCGGGCTGACGGAAACCAAACTCGGCCTTATTCCCGCAACCATCGGCCCCTACGTGGTGGCACGCATGGGCGGCGGCAACGCGCGGCAGGTGTTCATGTCCAGCCGCCCGTTTGACGCGGTTGACGCACAGCGCCTTGGCATCGTGTCCAACCTCACCACGGCGCAAGACCTTGACGCGGAATTGGAATTAGAAATCATCGCCTACCTGAAATGCGCCCCCGCCGCTGTGGCTGAAGCCAAAGCCATGGTGCTTTCTTTGGGCGGCGCACCCACCAAAACCACCATCGATGCGTCGATCAAAGCACTGGTGACCCGCTGGGAACACCCAGAGGCAAATCAGGGCATCATCGCGTTTTTTGACAAGACCGCGCCGCCTTGGGAATAGCTTGGGGTTAGCGTTGGCCTAGCTTTGTTTTGGATGTGGGGCCTGCTTTAGCCGCATCTCGCGCGCGAAAATCAGACCCTCAGCGGCAATTCGCCCCCATATCACAGCGATCCGCCCGTTGACCCCCCCACGCGTCGGCGATAAACGCGGGGATGACACAGGGTGTGCCAACGTGCGCCCGCCAAAGTTGGAGTGACCGCGCGTGGACGAGATGCTCAGAGAATACCTGCCAATCATCATTTTTCTCGGGCTGGCCATCGTGCTCGGTGCCGTGCTGATCCTTGCTGCGGTCATTTTGGCTGTGCGCAATCCAGATCCCGAAAAAGTATCCGCCTACGAATGCGGATTCAACGCGTTCGATGATGCGCGAATGAAATTCGATGTGCGCTTCTATCTTGTTTCAATCTTGTTCATCATTTTTGATCTGGAAATCGCGTTTCTGTTCCCATGGGCCGTAGCGTTCGGGGACATTTCGATGGCGGCGTTCTGGTCGATGATGGTGTTCTTGGCCGTGCTGACCGTCGGCTTTGCATACGAATGGAAAAAAGGGGCCCTCGAATGGGAGTAGCTGTTGGCGATAACACCGCTGGGGTTGACCGCGATGTCGCAACTCAAGACCTCAACAAGGAACTGACGGACAAGGGATTTCTTGTCACGTCGTCCGCCGATCTGATCAACTGGGCCCGCACCGGCTCGCTGCATTGGATGACCTTTGGGTTGGCCTGTTGCGCGGTTGAAATGATGCACACCTCTATGCCGCGCTATGACGCCGAACGTTTTGGCATCGCGCCGCGCGCAAGCCCGCGCCAGTCCGATGTGATGATTGTGGCCGGAACCCTGACCAACAAAATGGCCCCCGCACTGCGCAAAGTCTACGACCAGATGCCTGAACCACGCTACGTGATTTCCATGGGCAGCTGCGCGAACGGTGGTGGCTATTATCACTATTCCTATTCTGTGGTGCGCGGTTGTGATCGCATCGTGCCCGTGGACATCTACGTCCCCGGTTGCCCCCCCACGGCTGAGGCGCTGCTGTACGGCATCCTGCAACTGCAACGCAAAATGCGTCGCACCGGAACAATTGTAAGGTAATCGATATGTCAGATGCCCGCGCCCAAGCCAAAGTCGAAGACCTGAACGAACTTGGCCAACACATTGAACTCAAACGCCCCGACTGCGTGCTGTCATGGGACGTCACGGGCGGAGAGCTGACAGTGAATGTCGCGCCCGCCAACCTTGCGGGGTTCATCGAATTCCTAAAGGTTGACACCGCGTGCAAATTCTCGTCGTTGGTTGATATCACCGCCGTCGACTACCCTGGCCGCGATAAACGCTTTGATGTGGTCTATCATTTCCTGTCGATGTACCAAAATCACCGCATCCGTCTGCGTGTCAAAGTGCGCGAAGACGAAATGGTTGCGTCGATCACCGACGTGCATCCATCCGCCAACTGGTTTGAACGCGAAGTGTTCGACATGTTCGGCCTCATCTTCAAAGGCCACCCCGACCTGCGCCGCATCCTCACCGACTACGGCTTTCGCGGCTACCCGTTGCGCAAAGATTTCCCCACATCCGGCTACACAGAAGTCCGCTACGACGAAGTGCAAAAACGCGTCGTCTACGAACCCATTTCGCTGGTCCAAGAATACCGCCAATTCGATTTCATGTCCCCATGGGAAGGCGCGCAATACATCCTTCCGGGTGATGACAAGGCCGATGAGAAAAAGAAGGAGGGGGCGAAATGATGATGGGTATGCAATTCGGCGGCACTGGCCTGCTGATGATGGTGATCATCGCGATCGCACTGGTGTTTCCGTTCTGGAAACTTCTGCCACGCTTCGGCTTTCCCGCATGGCTCGCGGTTTTTGCGATCATTCCCTTGGGCGCGTTGATCCTGCTTTGGATTTTGGCGCTTAGCGATAGACCTGTGAAGGGGGCGAAATGATGGACGGTGATATTCGAACGAACACCTACGACGACGGGTCCACCGATGCTGCGACCGGCGAGCAGAAGATCCGCAATTTCAACATCAACTTCGGCCCGCAGCACCCTGCGGCGCACGGGGTTTTGCGCCTTGTCCTAGAACTGGACGGTGAGGTCGTAGAACGTTGCGATCCCCACATCGGCCTGCTCCACCGCGGCACCGAAAAGTTGATGGAATCGCGCACCTACCTGCAAAACCTGCCGTATTTTGACCGCCTCGATTACGTGTCCCCGATGAATCAAGAACACGCTTGGTGTCTGGCGATTGAAAAGCTGACAGGCACCGTGGTGCCACGTCGCGCCTCGCTGATCCGCGTGCTGTTCTGTGAAATCGGCCGTGTGCTGAACCACCTGATGAACGTCACCACACAGGCGATGGACGTCGGCGCGTTGACCCCGCCGGTCTGGGGCTTTGAGGAACGCGAACAACTGATGGTGTTTAGCGAACGTGCGTGCGGCGCGCGCCTTCATGCTGCGTATTTCCGCCCCGGTGGTGTGCACCAAGACCTGCCCGCTGGCCTTATTGAAGATATTGAGGCATGGGCAGACCAGTTCATGACCAAATTCATGGTCGACGTGGACGGCTTGCTGACCGAAAATCGCATTTTCAAACAGCGCAATGTCGACATCGGCATCATCAATGAACAAGACATCCTTGATTGGGGTTTTTCTGGCGTCATGGCGCGCGGCTCTGGCCTCGCGTGGGATCTGCGCCGCGCACAGCCCTATGAATGTTATGACGAATTCGAATTCCAGATTCCGGTCGGCAAGAATGGCGATTGTTATGACCGCTACCTGTGCCGCATGGAAGAAATGCGTCAATCCGTGTCGATCATCCGCCAAGCAATTGTAAAGCTTCGCGAACCAGACGGGCAGGGCCCGATCATGGCGCGTGGTAAGCTGACCCCGCCAACCCGTGGCGAGATGAAAACCTCCATGGAGGCTTTGATCCATCACTTCAAACTCTACACCGAAGGCTTCCATGTGCCCGTTGGCGAAACCTATGCCTGCGTCGAAGCACCGAAAGGCGAATTCGGTGTGTTCCTCGTGGCCGACGGTTCAAACAAACCCTACCGCGCAAAAATCCGCGCGCCGGGGTTCTTGCACCTTCAAGCGATGGATTTCATGGCAACAAAACACCAGCTCGCAGACGTGGCCGCAATCATCGGCTCGCTCGATGTTGTGTTCGGGGAGATTGACCGATGATCGCGTTGACTGTCGTACCACTTGTCTTCCTCACCGGATTTGGCACCCATGTGCTGCCAATGGCAGTGTTCGTGGCCTTCACCAGTGCTGCAGTCGGCGGGGGTGTGTCTTGATGCGCACCGCTCTGATCCTAACGCTTCTCGCCGCGCCTGCATTCGCGCAAGACTCCGACGTTGCCGATCCTGCTGACATGGCAGCGATGACCAAAGCCATCGAGGATGCGGGCTGCGTCGTCACGGCTGAAAACGGCGACGCTGTGTTGGCCGCATCGGGTCTGAGCGAGGAAGAGACCTTGCTCGTTATCGCGGCGCTATATGCCGATGGCCTTGTCGGGCTTGAAGCCGACGGATCCATGTCGCTGAACACCGAGGCGTGCGAGTGAAATTCGCAGCCCTCACCCTGATAGGCGTTCTTCTCGCGGGCTGTGACGGCTTTAGCGGGCAGACTTTGCCAGACGGGGTCAGTGCTGCTGACGTCGCCCTTTTTAAAATCGCAGTCACCGATGCGGGCTGCGCAATCGAAACAACCACCGATGCCGTCCCCATCGCGGAGCAAACCGGCTTTGATCGTGACAAGCTGGTGATGATAACTCAATACCTCATGCTTGCTGGCGAAAGTGAACCCACTGCCAACGGCTTCCGACTGACCTCAGGAACTTGTGCCAATGCTTAGACGTCTCCACCTTGACCAACCCGCCAGCTTTGCCTTCACGCCCGACAACCTTGCATGGGCAAATGCGCAGATCACCAAATATCCCGAAGGCCGTCAGGCCAGCGCGATCATTCCGCTGCTGTGGCGTGCGCAGGAACAGGAAGGCTGGCTGACACGCCCCGCCATTGAAAGCGTGGCTGATATGCTCGGCCTCGCGTTTATGCGCGCTTTGGAAGTGGCATCGTTCTATTTCATGTTCCAATTGAAACCCGTCGGCTCAGTCGCGCACATTCAGGTCTGCGGCACCACATCGTGCATGATTTGTGGCGCCGAAGACCTCGTGGCCGTGTGTCAGGACAAGATTGCCAAAAATCCCCATGACGTGTCTGCGGACGGCAAATTTTCATGGGAAGAAGTCGAATGCCTCGGCTCCTGTTCGAACGCGCCCATGGCCCAAATCGGCAAAGATTATTACGAAGACCTGACATCGGCCAAAATGGCTGATCTGATTGATGCATTGGCGCGCGGCGAAGTCCCTTTGCCCGGTCCGCAAAATGGTCGCTACGCCGCTGAACCGCTCAGCGGGCTCACAACGCTGACAGACTACGCCGCCGACAAGAACCCGCACAACGCCTCCGTGCAACTGGCTCGTGACATTGGCGATACGATCAAACGGATTGATGGCACCGAAGTTCCGCTTCTGGCGCCGTGGCAAATGTCCGGCCCTGCTGGTCCGACATCCGGCAACCCACTGCCCGCCCCCGATCAGCCAGCAGCCAAACCTGCTGCGAAAGCACCAACGGCGAAAGCGGCTGCCACGGACGCCCCCGCAGCAGAATCCAAACCGCGCACAATGTCTGCGCCGCGCAAGGCCGGTGCTGACGATTTCAAACGCATCAGCGGTGTTGGCCCGAAACTTGAAACGAGGCTGAATGAAATGGGCTTCTGGCATTACGACCAGATCGCCAAATGGAGCGACGAAGAAGTGGCCTGGGTCGACAGCCGCCTGAAATTCAAAGGTCGCATCCGGCGTGACGATTGGATTGCCCAAGCAGCGGCATTTGCTGGCGAAAACTAAAAACGCGGCCCAAAATCTGTAAATTACCCACATAAAGCCGTCCAAATGCATCGTTTGGACGGCTTTTTCGCGCCTCTCCCCCTTATCAAGTGCAGGCGACGCGGCTAAAGTTTGCGCAATTATCGCGCGGGGTTGGGAAAGTTCGCGTTTAAATCTGGAAGGGTTAAGAAATGAATACATCCTCTAAGTTTACCGGCATCCTCGCCATCGCAGCCTTGTTTGGCATTGTCGCCTTGCTAGTGTCTTATGCAATTTTGAATATTGGCGGCTTTGGGTCCCTTGTGATCGGTGTGATCGTCGCGATCATCACTTGGATCGTGTTGTGGTTGGGTTGGGGCGAAGACGACGCTGATCAATCGACGTCCGCCAGCGGCGCAACCGACACAGCCGCGCTAGGTTCGGGCGCAACCGGGATGAACAAACCAACGTCCAGCGCGGCACCTGCGGCCGCGCTTGCCGCCGCGCCAGTCGCCTTGACTGGCGCATCTGACGCACCCGCTGCTGCCCCACCGGTTGCCAAAGCCGCCAAGCCCGCAGCGACAGCCGCACCGTCCGCGCCGGCCAAACCAGTTGCAAAACCCACTGCGGCCAAGGCAGCCCCTGCGACAGCAAAAGCCGCAAAAACGCCAGCAGCCAAAGCCACGCCAGTCGCCGCAGACGGCAAGCCTGCGACACTGACAGCGGCACGCGAAAGCGGGGCCGATGACCTTAAACTTCTAAAGGGTGTTGGTCCCGCGCTCGAAAAGACCCTTAACGAGTTGGGCTTTTATCACTTTGATCAGGTCGCCGCATGGCGCA
Organism: Octadecabacter arcticus 238; assembly: GCF_000155735.2. Taxonomy (GTDB): domain Bacteria; phylum Pseudomonadota; class Alphaproteobacteria; order Rhodobacterales; family Rhodobacteraceae; genus Octadecabacter; species Octadecabacter arcticus. Next base: position 3,044,989 of record NC_020908.1, on the reverse strand, counting down.
AGGCCGAAGTCGAATGGGTCGACAGCCGCCTCAAGTTCAAGGGCCGGATCGTGCGTGACGAATGGATCAAACAGGCGAAAACGCTGGCTAAGGGCGGTGTCACTGAATTCTCTAAACGCTCCAAAAAGTAACGCAACTCTGAAATATTACGACCAAAGGCCCGCCGGATATACCGCGCGGGCCTTTTCTTTTGCGTCCGCCTCTTTTCTTCTGATCGGGCACACGCCACAAACACCCCATGGAAAATCGACCAGATCAAGACACCGCCCGCCTCGGCCGACAAGCCGCCATCGTCATTGCATGCGCTGGATTGCTCAGCATTTTTGCGCCGCAACTGACCCGCGCCCTTGGCGCACCGGCACGGGTTGAAATGCTGTTCTACCTGATCTCGCTTGGTGCGTTCATTTGGTCACTGGTGGTGACATGGAAGCTGTGGCAAAAGACCCGTGATAAATGATGCTTTGCTACTGACGGAAGGGGCCCATGATGCTCGCTGATAAAGACCGCATTTTTACCAACCTTTACGGGATGCATGACCGCACGCTGAAAGGCGCGCAGGCACGTGGCCATTGGGATGGCACAGCTGGCATCATCAAAAAGGGCCGCGCTTGGATTGTTGATCAGATGAAGGCATCTGGCCTGCGTGGTCGCGGTGGTGCGGGTTTCCCGACGGGCCTGAAATGGTCGTTCATGCCGAAAGAATCCGACGGTCGCCCGTCCTACCTTGTGGTCAACGCCGACGAATCCGAACCTGGCACGTGTAAAGACCGCGAAATCATGCGCCATGATCCGCATACATTGATTGAAGGTTGCCTGATCGCGTCCTTCGCAATGAACGCAAACGCCTGCTACATCTACATTCGTGGCGAATACATCCGCGAAAAAGAAGCGCTGCAAGCGGCGATTGACGAATGTTACGACGCTGGCATGGTCGGCAAAAACGCGTGCAAATCCGGTTGGGACTTCGACATCTATCTGCACCACGGGGCAGGGGCTTATATCTGCGGCGAAGAAACCGCATTGCTTGAATCCTTAGAGGGTAAAAAGGGCATGCCACGGATGAAGCCGCCGTTTCCGGCTGGCGCGGGTCTGTATGGCTGCCCAACGACGGTGAACAACGTCGAATCCATCGCGACCGTCCCGACCATTCTGCGTCGTGGGCCTGATTGGTTCGCAGGCTTCGGTCGCCCCAACAACTCCGGCACCAAACTTTATGCGATCAGCGGCCATGTGAACAATCCGTGCGTCGTTGAGGAATCCATGTCGATTCCGTTCGAAGAACTGATCGAAAAGCATTGTGGTGGTGTTCGTGGCGGCTGGGATAATCTCAAGGCCGTGATCCCCGGTGGATCGTCCGTACCCATGGTGCGCGGCGAAAACATGCGCGATGCGATCATGGATTTTGACGGGCTTAAGGAAAAGGGGTCCAGCTTGGGCACCGCCGCCGTCATCGTGATGGACAAAAATACCGACGTGATCAAAGCGATCTGGCGGTTGAGCAAATTTTACAAACACGAATCCTGTGGCCAGTGCACCCCGTGCCGCGAAGGCACAGGCTGGATGATGCGCGTCATGGACCGTCTGGTCAAAGGCGACGCCGACGTGAGCGAAATCGATATGCTGCTGGACGTGACCAAACAGGTCGAAGGCCACACGATCTGCGCGCTTGGCGACGCTGCTGCATGGCCGATCCAAGGCTTGATCAAGAATTTCAGGGGCGAGATCGAAGACCGCATCGCCCACAAACGCGGGCCCGTCGCGGCGGAGTGATGCGCGACAGCGCGCCTCCGCGTTATCGGGCGCGCGCTTATGCAGGTGGACGGGCGTATTAATCTTTCCTAGATTGGCGCGGACACAACGCAGAGCGTGGATATGTTTGATTTTTATGACTTCTTTGGCCCCCACGGGATGGAGGGCAGCAGACGCGTACGCGTCATTGGCGCTATCGTTGGCGCAGCCATCGGCTGGCTCGTCGCTCTAATCGGTGAGGCATCGACATTGGCGACCGTCGGTTATGCAATTGTTGGCGCAGTAGCAGGCGGCGCGTTCTGTGCTATTTTTGCGATCTTAACGCTTGTTGCCGCTGTGATTCTCCTTGTCGTTGTGGGCATTGTGGTCTGGGAATACTTCAAGGTTGCGGGCTGATGCACCTCGCCGAACTCAACATTGGCCGTCTTCTCGCCCCCACGGATGATCTGCGCGTCAAAGAATTCATGGACAACCTTGATCGCATTAATGGCCTTGGAAAACGCATGCCCGGATTCGTCTGGATGTCTGAGGGTGCGACCGAGGGCTCGGGCAAAACCGAAAACGCGATTGGCGACGATCCGCAACTGGTGTTCAACCTCACCGTTTGGGAAGATCTGCCAAGTCTTGAGGCGTTCGTGTACAAAACCATCCATGCCAAATTCATGGACCGCAAAGCCGAATGGTTTGAGGTGCTGGGTGAGCAGCATTTCGTCATGCGGTGGATTGAGGAGGGTCAGTTGCCGACCCGCGAAGACGCGCTCGCGCGCCTCGACGACCTGCGCGAAAACGGACCCAGCGCGCGTGCGTTCGGCTGGGACTGGATTCGCGCCAAATCGCCCAAAACGTAAACAAATACTTACGGCGAAATTTTGTACAAACCATGCACACGGCGGTCAAAGTTTTGTACAAAACCGCTAAAACCCGCCCAAATAGGCGATATCAGAACCGTGCTATTGAATAGCAGCGCCGCCTGTCCGACATCTTATTCAACCGCTGAGACCTCTCGGTTTGTTTTGGAGACCTGTGTCATGACGACCCTAAAAACGACAATCACCGCAGCCGTGTTTGGCTTGACGATGACAGCTACAACCGCGACCGCAAACCCCGCCAATGTGGAACGTGTCACCGAAGGCCTGATCGCGACAGGCATGGCCTATGAACTCGGTGACAAATGCAACGGCGTCAGCGCCCGCCTGTTGCGCGGCCTGAACTTTTTATACGGTTTAAAGTCGCATTTGCGGGACCTTGGCTATTCCAACGCTGAATTCGACACCTTCGTTGATGATCGTGCCGAGAAAGACAGACTTGAGGCGATTGCCCGCGCACGCCTTGAAACATTGGGCGTTCGCACTGATGATGCGGCGACCTATTGCGCGGTTGCACGGTCCCAAATCGCGCAAGACACACAAGTGGGACGCCTGCTGCGCTAGGCAAGGCATTCCCTAATTCTTGAGGTGTGGGTGGGGGTTACCACCTCAGCCCGCGTCGTTTTGTGCATAGATTTGCAGTGCCTTTTCGTAGGTTTCGGGCTGGCAAACCGCCTCGTGTCGCGGTAGAACGCAGACGAATAGGCGGTCCTGTGCTTTGGGTCCGCTAGGTGGATAAGCCATACGGGAACAGGGAACACGCCCCATGTCTGATGCGAACCCCGATCTGCGCAAGATCATCATTGACGGCCGCGAAGTCGAAGTGTCGGGCGCTATGACGCTCATACAGGCGTGCGAAGAAGCCGGCATTGAAATCCCGCGGTTCTGTTATCACGAACGTCTGAGCATCGCCGGCAATTGCCGCATGTGTCTGGTCGAAGTCGTAGGTGGCCCGCCGAAACCTGCCGCCTCATGTGCGATGCAGGTCAAGGATTTGCGCCCCGGTCCCGAAGGCCAACCGCCTGTTGTTAAAACAAATTCTCCGATGGTGAAGAAAGCACGCGAAGGCGTGATGGAATTTTTGCTGATCAATCACCCGTTGGATTGCCCGATTTGCGACCAAGGTGGTGAGTGTGATTTGCAAGACCAAGCGATGGCCTACGGTGTCGATTTTTCGCGCTACCGCGAAGCCAAACGCGCGTCTGATCACCTTGATCTTGGCCCGCTGGTCGAAACTCATATGACGCGCTGCATTTCATGTACGCGCTGCGTGCGCTTCACCACCGAGGTCGCAGGAATTTCGCAGATGGGCCAAACTGGCCGCGGCGAAGATTCGGAAATTACCAGCTATCTGGGTGAAACGCTGGACAGTAATATGCAGGGCAACATCATTGACTTGTGCCCCGTTGGCGCATTGGTGTCCAAGCCCTACGCGTTCACCGCCCGCCCTTGGGAATTGACCAAGACCGAAAGCATTGATGTGATGGACGCCCTTGGCGCCAACATCCGTGTTGACACGAAGGGTCGCGAAGTCATGCGTCTTTTGCCGCGCAACCATGACGGCGTGAACGAAGAATGGATTTCCGACAAGACACGTTTCGTCTGGGACGGTCTGCGTCGCCAGCGTTTGGACACCCCCTATATTCGTGAGAATGGCAAGCTGCGCAAAGCGGGCTGGGACGAAGCACTCAAGGCTGTGGCCGCTGCTATGGCTGGCAAAAAGGTTGCAGGATTGGTTGGCGATTTGGCCAGCACCGAGGCTGCATTTTCTCTGAAGCAATTGATCGAAGGGCAGGGCGGTGTTGTTGAATGCCGTGTTGATAATGCCAAACTGCCGAGGAAGAATCGCTCAGGTTATGTAGGCAATGCCGCGATTGAAGATATCGACAGCGCAGAGATGATCCTGCTGATCGGCACTAATCCGGCGATTGAATCGCCGGTGTTGAACGCCCGTATCCGCAAGGCTTGGCTGAATGGTGCGAAGGTTGCGGTTGTCGGCGAAGCAATTGATTTGTCATACGATTACACCCACATCGGTACGGATCGTGACGCGCTGGCGCAGCTGGCCGAGATGGATCATTCTGACAATGAAGGCGTTGCTGGACTGATGATCGTCGGCATGGGCGCGCTGACCGAAGCAGACGGATCTGCCGTCTTGGGCACTGCAATGCAGATGGCCGAGGCCGGATCGTCCAAGGTGCTGGTCCTGCACACCGCTGCTGGTCGCGTTGGTGCTATGGATGTGGATGCAACCAATGCGGACGGCATGAAGGCGATTGAAGCTGCTGACGTCATCTACAACATGGGCGCTGACGAGATCGACATCGCCCCGCGCTCAAGTATCGAAGTGGTAGCGCATGAAAAAGATGGCCCGTTCGTGATCTACCAAGGCAGCCACGGTGATCGTGGGGCACACCGTGCCGACATCATTCTGCCGGGCGCTGCTTATACCGAAGAAAATGCGCTGTTTGTGAACACCGAAGGTCGCCCACAATTGGCGATGCGGGCAAGCTTTGCCCCTGGTGAAGCCAAGGAAAATTGGGCTATTCTGCGGGCGTTGTCCGCCGAAATGGGTGCCAAGCAGAACTGGGACAGCCTTGCAGGTCTACGCCAAGCAATGGTGGCCGAGCATCCGCATCTGGCTGATATTGATGTCGTTGCGCAAAATGACTGGAAGGCCGTTAAGGCGGGCAAGCTCGGTAAGGCGACGTTCAAAACCGCCGTCACCGATTTTTACCTGACCAATCCGATTGCGCGGGCGTCTGAATTGATGGCTGAACTTAGCGGCAATGCCAAAAAGCGGGCGAAAGCGCCCATCGCGGCAGAGTAGATATGCGCCTCGCGATCATAGCATTCGCAGCGCTTGCCGCATGTGGAACCACCGCGAGCGATCCGACGGGTGCGATCCGTTATGACGGGATCGAAACCCGCCTACTGGACGGTGATCTGGTTAATTTCCATGTGAAAGTGGCGAACGCAACCGCTGCGCAGGATGTTACGGATTACGCGGAGTGTGCTGCGGCGCAGTATGCATTGATCAGGGGCTATGGGTTCGCGCGAAATGTGCGCACCCTCGTGGACGAAGAAGGTGGTATTTGGGCAGGGGATGCGGTTTATACCATCTCGTCGGCTTTGCCACGTGGACTAAGAACGATAGGCGCGGAAGTGACGGTTGCCGAATGTGCGCGCCGATCTATCCCAACGGTCTGAGGGCCAAGGGGTTAAGGGAGTGAATATGGTCGAATTTTTCACCAACACCAATCTTGGGATCATCCTGTTGATCCTCGGGCAATGTCTGTTGATCCTAGTGCCGCTTTTGGTGGCCTTGGCGTTCCTGATGTACGCCGACCGCAAAGTCTGGGCCGCCGTACAGATGCGCAAAGGCCCGAACGTAGTTGGTGTGTTTGGCCTACTTCAATCGTTTGCGGATTTCATCAAGTATATCGTCAAAGAGGTCGTCGTGCCTGCGGGCGCTGACAAGGCGGTGTTTTTCTTGGCGCCAATGATTTCGTTTTCACTGGCCGTTGTTGCGTGGTCGGTTATTCCGTTCAACGACGGCTGGGTGTTGGCTGATATCAACGTCGCGGTTTTGTTTATTTTCGCTGTATCATCGCTTGAGGTTTACGGCGTGATTATGGGCGGCTGGGCCAGCAACTCAAAGTACCCGTTCTTGGGGTCGCTGCGATCTGCAGCGCAGATGATTTCTTACGAAGTGTCGCTTGGGTTGATCATCATTGGTGTGATCATCACGACCGGATCGCTAAACTTTGGCGATATCGTTGCTGCGCAAAGTGGCGACTTGGGCCTGCTGAACTGGTACTTTATCCCGCATTTCCCGATGATGATCTTGTTCTTTATCAGCGCTCTGGCGGAAACCAACCGCCCACCGTTCGATCTGCCAGAAGCAGAATCCGAACTGGTTGCGGGCTATCAGGTTGAATATTCATCCACGCCTTTCTTGTTGTTCATGATCGGTGAATTGTTGGCCGTCGTGCTGATGTGCGCCCTGGTGTCGCTGATGTTCCTTGGTGGTTGGTTGTCACCTTTGCCGTTCCTGCCAGACGGAATTGGCTGGCTGATCCTGAAGATGGCATTGGTGTTCTTCCTCTTCGCCATGGTGAAGGCGATTACGCCACGCTACCGCTATGACCAATTGATGCGCGTTGGTTGGAAAGTCTTCCTGCCACTGTCGTTGTTCTGGGTCGTGTTGGTGGCATTCCTTGCAAAATTTGAAGTGCTCGGCGGCTTTTGGGCCCGCTGGGCGGTGGGAGGCTGAAATGACTGAAATCGATTACACCCGCGCTGCGAAGTACTTTCTGTTGGCTGATTTTGCCAAGGGTTTCCGCCTTGGGTTCAAATACTTCTTCGCGCCAAAGGCGACGCTGAACTATCCCCATGAAAAGGGCCCGCTGAGCCCGCGTTTTCGCGGCGAACATGCATTACGCCGCTATCCAAATGGCGAAGAACGTTGCATTGCCTGTAAATTGTGTGAGGCGGTGTGCCCCGCGCAAGCGATCACCATCGATGCCGAACCACGCGATGACGGGTCGCGCCGCACGACGCGTTATGACATCGACATGACCAAATGCATCTACTGCGGTTTCTGCCAAGAAGCCTGTCCGGTGGACGCAATTGTGGAAGGCCCTAATTTTGAATTCTCCACGGAAACCCGTGAAGAATTGTATTACGACAAAGAAAAACTGCTTGATAACGGCGACCGGTGGGAAGCCGAAATCGCCCGCAATCTTGAAATGGATGCACCGTACCGATGAGCGATCAAAACAACCCCTTTGATGCATGGATGAAGGCCGGTCAGGACTGGGCAAAGGGCGTGAGCCCTGAATTTGCCGATGTCATGAAAGAGTCCATGAAGGGGGTCGAAGACCTGTTTCCGACGATGTCCAAGGAATTGCTGGAACAGTTTTTGGGCAAAGGCGCCAACCCTGATGCGCTGGACGCCAAGACCAAACTGTTGTTGACACTGCAGGGCCTGACTATTCAGGGCGGCCTTGCACAAGGGATGATGGCTGAACCGCAGATCAGATTGACGGTGCGCCATGCGTTAGAAGCAGGCGCGACCCACAAAGAAGTGAGCGAAACAATCGCGATGGCTGGCATGTTTGGCGGCGCACCGGCGATGACCAAAGCGATGGAATTGGCTAAGGCCGTTTTCGACAAAGACGTCGCAAAGAAGGAAAAAGACACATGACCCCAGTAGTGATTGCCTTTTACGCCTTCGCGGTGACGACGATTGGCGGCGGACTGATGACTGTTCTGGCGCGCAACCCTGTGCATTCGGTGCTGTGGCTGATCCTTGCATTCCTGTCGTCGGCAGGCCTGTTTGTGCTGCTCGGTGCGGAATTTGTCGCGATGCTGTTGATCATCGTCTATGTCGGCGCGGTCGCTGTGTTGTTCTTGTTCGTTGTAATGATGCTTGACGTGGATTTCGCCGAACTCAAGGCTGAAATGGCCCGCTACATGCCGCTCGCCCTGCTGATCGGCGTTGTTTTGTTGATGCAACTGGCGCTGGCATTCGGCGTTTGGGACTATTCGGACGGGTTTGAAACCCGCCTCGTGCAACCGATCATGGACGTTGAAAACACCAAACAGCTTGGCTTGGTGCTCTATGATGATTATTTCCTGATCTTCCAGCTTTCGGGTCTGATCCTGTTGGTCGCGATGATCGGGGCGATCGTGCTTACTCTGCGCCACCGCACGGATGTCAAACGCCAGAACGTCATGGTGCAGATGTCACGCGATCCTGCGAAACAGATGGAACTCAAAGACGTCAAACCGGGGCAGGGACTGTAATTATGATCGGACTTGAACATTATCTAACGGTCGCGGCCGCCCTCTTTGTTATCGGCATTTTCGGGCTGTTCCTGAACCGCAAGAACGTGATCATTCTGTTGATGAGCATCGAGTTGATGCTGCTGGCGGTGAACATCAACTTCGTGGCTTTTTCCAGTTATCTTGGCGACCTCGCGGGGCAGGTGTTTACACTGTTCGTGCTGACGGTTGCTGCGGCAGAAGCCGCCATCGGTCTTGCGATTCTAGTATGTTTCTTCCGCAACCGCGGGACGATTGACGTCGAAGACGTCAACGTCATGAAAGGCTAAGACCCATGGAAACCATCATTCTTTTCGCCCCGCTGGTCGGTGCCATTGTCGCCGGCTTTGGCTGGAAAATAATCGGTGAGGCGGCGGCCCAGTGGCTGACCACCGGCCTGTTGTTCCTCGCGGCGTTCCTGAGCTGGATAATCCTGCTGACGTTCGACGCCACTGCCCATGAAAATGGTTATTACACGATCGAACTGATGCGCTGGATTCAATCGGGCACGCTAGACGCGTCGTGGGGCATCCGCATGGACCGCCTGACGGCGATCATGCTTGTGGTGATCAATACGGTTTCGGCCTTGGTTCACCTGTATTCGTTCGGCTACATGGCGCACGACGAAAACTTCGGCGAAGGCGTGGCGTATAAGGCGCGTTTCTTTGCTTATCTGTCGTTCTTTACCTTCGCGATGTTGATGCTGGTCACAGCCAACAACCTTGTGCAGATGTTCTTTGGGTGGGAAGGCGTTGGCGTCGCATCCTATCTGTTGATTGGCTTTTACTATAAAAAACCATCCGCCAATGCCGCCGCGATCAAGGCGTTTGTGGTGAACCGTGTGGGCGATTTTGGCTTTGCACTGGGCATATTCGCGATCTTCTACCTGACCGGATCGATCAACTTTGATGTGATCTTTGCCGAGGCCCCAGCGCTGGCCGAAACCACGCTGACCTTCTTGTGGCGCGATTGGAACGCCGCAGAAGTGATCGCTGTGCTGTTGTTCATCGGCGCCATGGGTAAATCTGCGCAATTGTTCCTGCACACGTGGCTTCCGGATGCTATGGAAGGCCCGACCCCAGTGTCGGCCCTAATCCACGCCGCGACCATGGTGACGGCGGGTGTTTTCCTTGTCTGTCGCATGTCGCCAATTATGGAATTCGCCCCGTCTGCCACCACGTTCATCGTCTATATTGGCGCGTCCACGGCGTTTGTGGCGGCGACAATCGGTCTGGTGCAAAACGACATCAAACGCGTCATCGCCTATTCAACGATGTCGCAATTGGGCTACATGTTTGTGGCCGCGGGCCTTGGTGTCTATTCCGTGGCGATGTTCCACCTGCTGACACATGCGTTCTTTAAGGCGATGTTGTTCCTTGGTGCGGGGTCGGTGATCCACGGGATGCACCACGAACAAGACATGCGAAACTACGGCGGTTTGCGCCACAAACTTCCATGGACCTTCCGCGCGATGATGATCGGTACGCTGGCGATCACAGGATTTGGTATTCCATTGCTGGATATCGGGTTCCCCGTTGGTTTTGCGGGCTTCGTGTCCAAGGATGCGATCATTGAATCGGCTTATGCCGCTGGCGGAGGCTATGCATTCTGGATGCTGGTCGTGGCAGCGCTGTTCACCAGTTTCTACAGCTGGCGTCTGATGTTCCTGACGTTCTATGGCAAACCGCGCGGCGACAAGCATACGCACGAACATGCGCATGAATCGCCCAACGTGATGCTCGCGCCGCTGGCGATCCTGGCGATTGGTGCGGTCTGTGCCGGCATGTTGTTCTACAAGCCATTCTTTGGAAATGCGAAATATGTCGGCCAATATTTTGGTGTGGCGTACGCGGAACAGGACGCGCACGGCGATGAGGGCGACGTTGATCATGCCGTTGAGGCTGTCGAAAACCACGGTGACGAAACCACCAATGATGAGGCAAACGGCTATGACGCAGCCGAAGGCCAAGCAGAGGGTCACTACGCCTTTGTGGGTGAGCCCGGTCAGGGCGCGATCTATGTGTCGCCTGACAATACCACTCTTGATGATGCGCATTCCGTCCCGATCTGGGTCAAGCTGTCACCGTTTATCGCGATGGTTCTCGGATTTGCCACGGCGTGGTTGTTTTATATCCGCAGTCCACATTTGCCGCGTCAGCTGGCGAAGCAGCAGGCGCCACTCTACAACTTCCTGCTCAACAAATGGTATTTTGATGAACTCTACGCGGCTATCTTCATCAAACCCGCTATGTGGCTGGGCAGGTTCCTGTGGAAGCGCGGCGATGGCAATGTCATCGACGGCGGCTTGAACGGAATCGCACTCGGGATCATTCCGATGCTGACCCGCCTCGCGGGGCGCGCGCAGTCCGGTTATGTCTTTACCTACGCGTTTGCCATGGTAATCGGCCTTGCGGTGATCCTCACCTACTTCACGATCACGGGGAACTATGAATAATGGATAACCTGCTTTCCATCACCACGTTCATCCCCGCGATTGCCGCTGGTATCCTTGCGCTGTTCTTGCGCGGCGATGATGAGGCAGCACAGCGCAATGCCAAATGGCTGGCTATGGCCGCCACCGCGATGACATTCCTTGTGTCACTGTTCATTCTGATCGGGTTTAACCCGCAGGATACAGGGTTCCAGTTCGTCGAAGAACGCACATGGATCATGGGGCTAAACTACAAAATGGGTGTTGACGGGATTTCGATCCTGTTTGTGATGCTCACCACGTTCCTGATGCCAATCGTGATCGCGTCATGTTGGTCGGTTAACACCCGTGTCAAAGAATACATGATCGCGTTTTTGCTGTTGGAAACGCTGATGCTCGGTGTGTTCATGGCGCTGGACCTTGTTTTGTTCTACCTGTTCTTTGAGGCAGGATTGATCCCGATGTTCCTGATTATCGGCATCTGGGGCGGAGCGAACCGCATTTATGCGTCGTTCAAATTTTTCCTTTATACCTTCCTCGGCTCGGTGCTGATGCTGGTGGCTATGGTCGGCATGTATTCGGCGGCTGGCACGACAGATATTCCATCCTTGATGGGCTTTCCGTTTGGCACCGATGACTTCGCGATCCTTGGTATACAGATCGTCGGCGGCATGCAGACGCTGCTATGGCTGGCGTTCTTTGCATCCTTCGCTGTGAAAATGCCGATGTGGCCTTTCCACACATGGCTGCCGGACGCGCACGTTCAGGCCCCGACGGCGGGTTCTGTGGTGCTGGCGTCGATCCTGTTGAAGATGGGCGGCTACGGCTTCTTGCGCTTCTCGCTGCCGATGTTCCCTGTGGGTTCTGATGTTATGGCGCCGCTGGTGCTTTGGATGTCTGCGATAGCGATCGTCTACACCTCCCTTGTGGCGCTGGTGCAAGAGGACATGAAGAAATTGATCGCTTATTCATCCGTCGCCCACATGGGGTTCGTGACCATGGGCATCTTTACGTTTAACCAGCAGGGTCTGGACGGCGCGATCTTCCAGATGATTTCACACGGCTTTATCGCCGGCGCCTTGTTCCTGTGCGTTGGAGTGATCTATGATCGCATGCACACCCGCGACATTGATGCCTACGGTGGTCTTGTGAACCGCATGCCCGCCTACGCGATGATCTTTATGTTCTTCACGATGGCAAACGTGGGCCTTCCGGGTACATCTGGTTTCGTTGGTGAATTCCTGACGCTTGTTGGCGTGTTCCAAGTCAACACGTGGGTCGCAGCGGTGGCCACGTCCGGTGTGATCTTGTCGGCGGCCTATGCGCTGTGGCTGTATCGCCGCGTCGTCATGGGGGACCTGATCAAGGAAAGCCTGAAAACCATCACCGACATGACGACTCGTGAGCGTTGGATTTTTACACCGCTGGTTATCATGACCCTGCTTTTGGGCATCTATCCCGCCCTTGTTACCGATATTATTGGGCCGTCGGTCACCGCATTGGTTGTCCAAGTTGAAACTGCTCAGGCGGCATATGACGCCGCCACGCAAATGGCCCAGAACTAAGGAAACGACAGATGCTGTCCCAAGATCTGAACACCATCATGCCGGAAATCATCCTGTCGCTGTTTGCGATGGGCGCACTTCTCGCGGCGGTTTACACGGTGAAAGACAAAGCTGCGCCGCTGCTGGTCTGGATCACGTCCGGCCTGTTTGTGGCACTTGCGTTCTGGATCGCCACCACGGGCGAGGGGACAACAACTGCGTTCTCTGGCATGTTCGTCGATGACGCATTCTCACGCTTTGCCAAGGTCGCCATTCTTCTGGCCGCTGCCGCCGTTTTGGTGATGAGCCAGGATTACATGGCCAAACGTGATTTGTTGCGGTTCGAATACCCGATCTTGATTGCGCTGTCTGTTGTGGGCATGATGATGATGGTCTCTGCGGGCGATTTGATGTCGCTTTATATGGGGTTGGAACTGCAATCACTGGCTTTGTACGTGGTCGCGTCCTTGCGTCGTGACAGCATCAAATCCACCGAGGCTGGTTTGAAGTATTTCGTGCTGGGCGCATTGTCATCGGGTCTTTTGCTGTACGGCGCATCGTTGACCTACGGTTTTTCAGGCACGACGTCATTTTCGGGAATTATTGAGGCGACGGACGGCGGCGTGTCCCTCGGCCTGCTGTTCGGCCTTGTGTTCATGACCACCGGTTTCGCGTTCAAAGTGTCCGCCGCGCCGTTTCATATGTGGACGCCAGATGTATATGAAGGATCGCCAACACCAGTCACCGCATTTTTTGCGACCGCCCCCAAAATTGCTGCGATGGCATTGTTCGCGCGGGTGATGCACGATGCATTTGGTCGATCCGTTGATGACTGGCAGCAGATCGTCGCGTTCCTGTCGGTTCTTTCCATGTTCATCGGTGGCATTGCAGCCATCGGACAGACAGACATCAAACGCCTGATGGCCTATTCATCGATTGCACACATGGGCTTTGCGCTGATGGGTCTTGCGGCGGGGACGGCGTTTGGCGTGCAGGCGATGCTGGTCTACCTCGCCATCTATGTGGCGATGAACATCGGCACCTTCGCGTTCATCCTGTCGATGGAAAAGGACGGCATGCCCGTTACCAACATTGCGTCCTTGCAGATGTATTCCAAACGCGAGCCGCTCAAGGCGCTGGCGATGCTGATTTTGCTGTTCTCGCTGGCCGGTGTGCCGCCGATGCTTGGCTTCTTCGGTAAGTTCTACGTCCTGAAGGCGGCTTATGACGCGGGCCTTGGATGGCTTGCTGTCGCAGGCGTCGTGGCGTCTGTCATTGGTGCGTTCTATTATCTGCGGATCGTGTTCTTCATGTACTTCGGGTCCCAACAAGAGGTCCAGTTGGACCGCAATGGATCGCCTGTTTTGTGGGGGTTCTTGGTGGCATCTGCTGCCGTTATGATCCTTGGTGTGGTGAACTTGTTTGGAATTGAACCGCTTGCCGAAGCCGCGTCGTTGGCTCTTGTCAATTAAGACTGCTGATTGGCCGGCTGGAGTCGGCTACTTTTCGTTTGACGAAGTCTCGTCGACACTTGATGTCGCCCGTGAACAAGCGGGCCAGCACCCGACTGCCACGTGGTTTACCGCGACATGCCAAACGGCGTCACGCGGGCGGCGGGGCAGACCATGGGTGGCCCCTGTGGGCAATTTTTACGGAACACTTTCGCTTCCCTGCAACGATCCTGAGACGGCGTCGCTGCGCAGTTTTGTGGCGGTTCTAGCCGTAGACGATGCATTGCGCGCGGTCATGGGGGATGGTCCGAAACTGGCGCTGAAATGGCCCAACGACGTGTTGCTGAATGGTGGCAAGGTTGCGGGCATCTTGCTAGAAAGCCTTGTGGTGAAGGGCCAGATGTGGGGCGTGGCCGTTGGAATTGGCGTGAACCTGATTGCGGCCCCTGACATGACCCAAGTTGAGGACGGCGCGGTCTATCCGGTGTCCGTAAAGGTTGAGTCTGGTGTCGACGTTACACCCGACGGGTTCTTGAAACACCTTGCACCGGCGTTTGCACAGTGGGATCGCCAATTGACCACATACGGCTTTGCCCCTATCCGCACTGCATGGTTGGCACGTGCCGCACGGCTTGGTGAAACGATTACCGCGCGTCTTCCAAACGAAAATGTAACCGGGCGCTTTGATACTGTCGACGAAAATGGCTATCTGGTGCTGAACACAGCTAAGGGACCGCGCAACATCGCGGCGGCGGATGTGTTTTTCTAGGAAGGGTGGCTAAGTGCTGCTGTGCATCGATACAGGAAATACCAACACCGTCTTCGCCCTTTGGGACGGGGATGAGTTCCTGTGCACATTTCGCTGCGCGACCGAATGGCAACGCACGGCGGATCAGTATTTCGTCTGGTGGAGCACGCTTTTGCACCACAACAAGATCGAGGCGCAGATAGATGAGGTGATCATCTCATCCACCGTGCCGCGTGTTGTGTTCAACCTGCGTGTCATGGCGGATCGCTATTTCAATACGCGCCCCTATGTGATCGGCAAGGCCGATTGCCTGCTGCCCATTTCCCCACGTGTCGACGCGGGCACCCAAGTTGGCCCAGACCGTCTGGCAAACGCGACAGCCGCATTTGATCGCCACGGCGGTGATGTGGTGGTTGTCGATTTTGGCACCGCGACGAATTTTGACGTGGTCGCCCATGATGGGGCCTATGTCGGCGGGGTGATTGCCCCCGGTATCAACCTCAGCCTTGAGGCGCTGCACCAAGCGGCGGCAGCATTGCCCCATGTTGATATTACCAAACCGCAGACCGTTATCGGAACAAACACCGTGGCCTGCATACAATCGGGTATTTTTTGGGGCTATGTCGGCCTGATCAATGGCCTGTGTGAACGGATAAAGGGCGAGTACGACCGCCCCATGAAAGTCGTAGGAACCGGAGGGCTGGCACCATTGTTTTCAAGTGGTTACGCCCTTTTTGACACAATCGAAGATGACCTGACGATGCACGGACTTACCGTGATCCACAGGTATAACAAGGACCAAAATAACTAATATGAGCAAAGCTAGATTGATGTATCTCCCCCTCGGTGGCGCGGGCGAGATTGGTATGAATTGTTACGTTTACGGCTACGGCCCAGCGGACGCGGAACGACTGATTGTAGTTGATTTGGGGGTCACGTTCCCCGATATGGACGGCACACCGGGGGTTGATTTGATCCTGCCGGATATCTCGTGGCTTGCCGCGCGCAAAAGCCAGATTGAGGCGATTTTCATCACCCACGGCCATGAAGACCACGTCGGCGCTGTTGGCCATTTGTACGAACGCCTTGGCGCGCCGATTTATGCGCGTGCGTTTACCGCCAACCTTGCGCGGCGCAAAATGTCCGAACACGGGTTCTCTGACAAGACAGTGAAGACCGTGGGGAAATGGCCTGAAACCGTAAAGGTTGGCCCGTTTGAGGTTGGTTTTGTGCCGATTTCACACTCCATCCCTGAAAGCTCAGGTCTGGTGATTGACAGCAAAGGTGGGCGCATCATCCATACCGGCGATTTCAAGATTGATGTCGAACCCGGTATCGGTGAGCCGTTTGATTATGATCTTTGGGCATCACTGGGCAAAGACGGTGTCAAAGCGCTGGTCTGCGATTCCACCAATGTGTTTTCGCGCGAAGAAGGCCGTAGCGAATCCACCGTCGGCCCAGAGATCGAAAAGTTTCTGATCAACGCCAAAGGCATGGTTGCGGCGACAACATTTGCGTCCAACGTGTCGCGCGTGCGCACGATTGCGCTGGCCGCTGAACGTGCGGGTCGGTCTGTCTGTCTGTTGGGCCGTTCCATGCGCCGCATGGTAGAAGCCGCAACTGAAGTCGGCATTCTGAACGACTTTCCACATGTGATCCCCCCAGAAGAGGTGGGCAACTTGCCGCGTGAAAACGTGTTGTTGTTGGTGACTGGATCGCAGGGTGAACGCCGCGCGGCGTCTGCACAACTGGCCAATGGCAAGTACATGGGCATCACGATGAGAGAGGGCGACACGTTCCTGTTTTCATCGAAAACCATTCCCGGAAACGAGAAGGGCGTCATTCATATCATGAACCAATTCAGTGAGTTGGGTGTGGATGTGGTCGACGATTCCAGTGGCGGGCTGTATCACGTCTCCGGCCACGCGAACCGCCCTGATCTGGACACCATGCGCGATCTGATCAAGCCACAAACGCTGATTCCGATGCACGGTGAACACCGCCACCTGCGCGAACACGTCAATATCGGCGAAGCTGCTGGCGTGCAGGGTGTGTTGGCCGTCAATGGCATGATGGTCGATCTGTCCGGCAACAAGGCAAAAGTTGTCGAGCATATCGAGACAGGCCGCATGTATCTCGACGGATCGGTCAAAGTCGGCCAGTTTGACGGTGTTGTGCGCGACCGTATTCGCATGGCGCTGAATGGCCATGTGATCGTGACATTGATCATCGACGAAAACGGCGATCCAATGGGCGATCCGTGGTGCGAAATCATGGGCCTGCCAAAGCAGGGTCGCAACAATGCGCCGCTTGTGGATGTCCTCGAAGAAGACCTAAGCCAGTTCTTGGGTCGCGCAAATGATCGCACGTTGGCCGACGATGAAAAGCTCGAAAAAGAGCTGCGCACCATCGCACGGAAGACAGCCTATAGTGAGATTGGGAAGAAGCCAGAAGTCACTGTGGTCATTTCACGACTGGCCTAAATCAAGCCTGATGACCAAACACCAGAAACGAAAAAGGGCACCCGTTTGGGTGCCCTTTTTGTTTGTTAATTGAAAGGTTTAGCCATCCTGTCGTTCATCAAAACTTAAAGTGATGAACGTTGGAGCATCATCGCCCATACCCACAATCTTGGGTCCACGATCATGGTTGTCGCGTCCACCCCGATTGTGTCCACCGCGTGATCGCTCACGATTGGAGTTGTCGCTGTGATCCTGACGCGGGGCATTCCGTGTTGGTTCCGCTTTAGGTGATTCAATCTTCTTTGTCTCAGACCGTGGCGGATCAACTTTTGCAGTTTCGACCGCTGGGGTTTGAGCCATTGGGGTTTCAGCCTTGGCCTTGGCTGCGCCCGCTTCGGGTGTTTCGACCTTGGGTGTGTCCTGCTGCGCGGTGTCAGCCTGTGCCGCATCTACGGGCGAAATTGCTACCTTTTCCGCATCAGTCCTACGACCACGACCGCCACGGGTCCGTGTCCGTTTTGGCTTGTCGTCGCTTGGTGCTGCGGCATCCACAGGTGTCGCCACCGGTGCCACCGACGCCATGCCTGGCAATTCCATTCTAGGGATCGCCATTTCCACAAGCCGTTCAATATCATCGAAATTCTTCTGGTCGCGCGGTGTGCAAATCATGATCGTCGTACCGGTTTTGCCCGCCCGACCCGTGCGACCAATCCGGTGCACATAGTCTTCCGCGTGGCTGGGAACGTCGTAGTTAAACACGTGGCTTACGTTCGGAATATCGAGGCCCCGGGCCGCAACGTCGGATGCCACAAGAAAGCGCAGCGTGCCGTCGCGGAATTTCGCAAGTGTGCGCATCCGGTGTGACTGTTCCAGATCGCCGTGGATCGGGGAGGCATCCAGACCCGCCTTTGTCATTGATTTAGCAACTGCATCGACGTCAATCTTGCGATTACAGAAGATGATGCCATTGCGGCAATCAGCGCCCTCACTGGCGATGATATCGCGCAGAAGCTTTTGTTTTTCACTGGCCTCAGAGGCTTTCTTGGAGCCTTTGAACATAATCACGCCCTGCGTAATCGTCTCGGACGTTGTTGCGGCGCGTGCGACTTCGATTTTGGCGGGGTTGGACAGGAATGTGTTGGTGATCCGCTCAATTTCGGGTGCCATCGTTGCAGAGAAGAACAGCGTCTGGCGGGTGAACGGGGTGAGCCCAAAAATGCGTTCAATATCAGGGATGAAACCCATGTCGAGCATGCGGTCAGCCTCATCGACGACCATGATTTTCACGTCCGACAGGATCAGTTTGCCACGCTCAAAGTGGTCCAGAAGACGGCCGGGGGTGGCAATCAGAACGTCGACGCCGCGATCAATCAGGTTGTCTTGTTCTTTGAACGACACGCCACCAATCA